>WLIA01000001.1 GCA_009702455.1 Actinomycetota bacterium
CGTGCTGGCAAGGAGGGAACCGTAGTCACTTTGATTCCGCGCAACCGTCGTCGTCGCATGGAAGACATGTTGAACCGCGCAGAGCGCGACGGAATCTTTAGCGAAGTTCGCCCGAGCAACCCGTTGCTTGAGCAGCTTGCCGGCCCGATTGCACCACCGCCAGCCCAAGAAGATCTCGACTTTGGAGACTCTCGTGGCGGCGGTCGCGGCGGAGACCGCGGACGCTCAGGTGGTCGCGATGGTGGCCGTGGAGGTTACCAAGGCAACCGTGGCGGTGGCCGCCCAGGCGGTCGCGATGGTGGCCGAGGTGGCGACCGAAAGTTTGGCGACAAGAAGCGCAGCTTCGACCGTTCACGCTAAACAGCAGTATTTTCAAGGCATCGCCGCTGACCTTTGGGTTGGCGGCGATGTCGCTTTAATGGCTGTGAGTAAAACTTGCACAAAAAGATGTACAAGTTTAGGGTTGGCTTATGGCAAAGAGAGACCGACCGCTTATCAAGGACTACATCGTTCAGAACACTTCTGAAACGAGGGCAGACCTCACCAAGATTCTCGAGGGCTTCAGAAAGAACGGCAAGAAGTCGCTGCCAATTCTGTTCGGCTCGCACGGCAAGTCAGAGGCGGTTCTCGCCCCGGCCTGGCTCTGGAAGAAGATGATTGACGAGCTAGATGACCTGCGGCTTGCAATCACGGTTCTTGAAAGACTGAATTCTCCACAGCAGTACGAGCGAGTCACTATTGAACAGATTCGAGCAGAGACCGAGAAACGCCTAGACAAACTGCAATCATCGACCGATGCTGGAGATACTTCGGACACCTGAGTTTGAATTCGACCGCGATCAATTGGTCGAGCCAGGTTTACACGCAATTCTCGACATGCTCATCGAGCGCATCGCCACGGGTGAACACGTAGTCAAAAAGGCTCTTGGCAAAGTAAAGGGCCTCGGTGATTTGCGCGGCTGCTGGGCCATCAAGTTTGACCTTCTTGGCTATCCGAATCGCTACCGGTTGGTGATTCGATATCTACCGCATGACTTTGCGCCAACTGAAGTTCTGTTAATTGCGGTTGGCCCTCGCTTCGACGGCCAGGTTTATCGTTGGGCTGATTCTCGACTCAACCGGTGACATTGTCGCTGCCCGAGTGAGACTAATGTTTAAGCATGCGCATAAGAAAAGCACTCACCTCAGCACTGGTAGCAGCTCTCGTTCTTGCCGGCGGTGTTACAGCTACGACACCTAGCAACGCGGCATCCGTGACATCACCAACCTGGATGTCGAACGCAACCGTGTATGAAGTGAATGTGCGACAGTACACAAAAGAGGGAACCTTCAACGCGTTCTCTACTCACCTAGAACGACTGAACAAACTTGGCGCAAAAGTTTTGTGGCTAATGCCGATTCAGCCAATCTCGAAAGAGAAGCGCAAGGGCACGCTTGGCTCGTATTACTCGATCGCCGACTACAAGGCAGTAAACCCTGAGTTCGGCACCGCCGCTGACTTCAAGGCGCTTGTAGACAAGGCACACGGCATGGGCTTCAAGATCATCCTCGACTGGGTGCCTAACCACACCGGCTGGGATAACCCCTGGATCACTAAGAATCCTGAGTGGTACACCAAAAATTCTGCGGGGCAAATCATTCACCCAGAAGGCACCGACTGGACAGACGTTGCCGACCTGAACTACAGCAACCAAGCAATGCGCGCAGAGATGATTGCTTCGATGAAGCACTGGATCGACACTTATGACATCGACGGTTTCAGAGTCGACGTTGCCGGTGCCGTGCCTGACGATTTTTGGAAAACCGCAAGCGAAACGCTAACCGCAATCAAACCGCTCTGGATGCTCGCCGAGGCTCAAGTTGGCGATATTGAAATAGGTCGCGACTTCAGCAGCGCATACAACTGGCCCCTGAAAGACACCTTCAACGGTCTCAAGAGCGGTTCGAGCGATCGCTGGAACATCGGCTACGAAATTTCAAACATTAAGTCGAGTTATCCAAAGGGCACATACCCGATGAACTTCGTTACCAACCACGACGAAAATTCTTGGAACGGAACCGAGTATGAACGCCTCGGCAGCGCAGCAGCTGTTAGAGCAGCATCGGTTATTTCATTTACTCTGCCGGGCGTTCCACTTCTTTACACCGGTCAAGAAGTTGGAATGAACAAGGCACTCAAGTTCTTCGAAAAAGACGAAGTTGATTACCCCGCAACAACTTCACCGATGACACCGTTCTTCACAAAACTCGTTGAACTCAAAACCAAGAGCCCTGCACTTGCAGTAGGTACAGCGGCAGGTTCGATTGCCGAGGTTGCCACAAGCAAGAATGTGGTCACGGCCTACGCACGAGTTGCCGGCAAGGCAAAGGTTTTAGTCGCGGTTAACTTGAGTGGCAAGGCAACATCCGTGAAGTTGACATGGGGCAAGAATTCGGGCACCTATTTTGATTACGCAACCAACAAGTCAGTCAAGATTGCCTCGAGCCAGACAATCACGATTCCGGCCTGGGGTTACAAGATCTACTCGACCACCAAGTTGACGAATTAGTCGATTTTCACCAAAAGCCGGGGTTGCGCTGGGGCGTGGCCAGGGCCTAAACTGACAACTAGCCAAAGACCGCCGGTTTCGGGGTAGGCAAATCGAAGATTTTTCTGAGATTAGCTTGCGCCGACGAAGAGAGCAAAAGCTCAGCCCGCGCAGGTGTGTGAAGTAGGTTCTCGTTTCGAGAATTTTTGCTCCGTGCGTCTGCGCTCGGAGCCTTTTTCTTTCTGGGGCTAACCGGCATAAATCATCAAGGAGTGCCATGGCGAACAAGGTTCAGACCGTAGCCGAGCTTACTGACGCGTTCAAAAGCTCATCTGCCGTCTTTCTAACCGAGTACCGCGGACTTACTGTGTCGCAGCTCAAAGAGCTACGTCGTTCAATCAGTAAAGACGCAACATACGCCGTAGCAAAGAACACGCTTCTAGAAATCTCAGCTAAGAACGCTGGAGTATCGGCCTTTGAAGGCCAGCTCTTCGGTCCTACTGCGATGACTTTCGTTCACGGAGACCCTGTCACCGTGGCAAAGGCTTTGCGTGACTTCGCTAAGGCAAATCCTCTGCTTGTAGTCAAGACTGGTGTGCTAGACGGCATCACTCTTACTGAGGCTGAGGTTAAGAAGCTTGCTGACCTCGAAAGCCGTGAAGTGCTGTTGGCAAAGGCCGCCAGCATGTTCAAGGCCAAGATGTTCCAGGCCGCTTACATGTTCCAGGCTCCACTTGCTCAGGCTGCTCGCGCAGTCGATGCCTTGCGCATCAAGCAAGAGGGCTAAAAACGCACGGATTTATCCACAAAACGCTTCAAAACCCCAAAATAGGAGACAAAAATGGCAAAGCTATCAACCGACCAGTTGATCGACGCTTTCAAGGAGCTTTCGCTCATTGAGCTAAGCGACTTCGTAAAGAAGTTTGAAGAAGTATTCGAAGTAACCGCAGCTGCTCCAGTAGCAGTTGCAGCAGCACCTGCTGCTGGTGGCGGCGCTGGCGAAGCAGCTGAAGAGAAGGACTCATTTGACGTCGTTCTAGAGTCAGCTGGCGACCAGAAGATCGCTGTTATCAAGGAAGTTCGCGCATTGACCAACCTAGGTCTAGGCGAGGCAAAGGCTGTTGTTGACGGTGCACCTGCAACCGTTCTCGAGGGCGCAAACAAAGACACCGCTGAGAAGGCAAAGGCAGCCCTAGAGGCAGCTGGCGCAAAGGTTACCCTCAAGTAATCTCGCTTTTTAGCTAAAAATCCCCGGTCATTCGTGATCGGGGATTTTTGTCGTTTTTGGCCTATTTCAGGGCAAAATTCGAGCAATTTCAGCCCCAAAAAAAAGTTTTTGAGAGGGCCTCAAATTGCCCTCTTTATGTTCGGTCTACCCGAATAAACCAGAGGCGCTCTCAGGTGCCTTTCGTAACCTTAAGAGGCCTGGTGGGGCATAAATTGTGCTGCCTTGCCATGCCCGAATGCCAATAAGCAAAAGGAATTTTGCTAATTTTGCTCGGCCAATTTTGGATTAATCGAGGAGGCAGTGTGTTGAAGCGAATTCTTCACGCATCGCGCTCGCTCGGCCAGTGTTCGTTATCGGTTCGATTTTCTTGGGTGCCGGCACCGACATCGATAGCATCAGAATGTTGCTCGGAGTTGTGATTGTCGGATACGGCCCAGCGTTGCTCGCAAATGCCTTCAGGGCTTTCAGAAAAGTTAGCGAAAGCGGCAATTCCTATTGGTGGGAGCGCTTGGTTGACCTCGGCGTGCTGCCATTTATCGGGGGTTGGGTAACCGCAAGCATGATCTCAGCGCTGCCAGCTCTTGCCGGTGTGACACTTGCCGTGGCCAACCACGTCTCAGATTTTGCTCTAGCAATTGCGCTTGCGATTGCTGTCAGGGTTGGCCTCGAAGAGTTCGTTGCGAGATATTTCACCGAGCGTCTGAACTACCTGCACCCTACCGAGGTAAGAGAAACCTATGCTGGCTCGAGGTATGTGGCCCTAACCGTGAGATTGAGCGTATTCATCTTCGTAACCGCCGCGCTGATGGGTAACGACTGGAGAGTCTGGCTTGGCTCTGCCTTGTTCGTTCTGCCGACAGTCATCGGCTGGTTTACAGACCGCTTCCCGAACTATCCGTGGCTTTGGAGAATTCTGCCAACCGGTGTACCGGGCCTAGCCTTCACTCTGGTCGTAGCCTCGGCCACCACTAGCCTGGTGGGCAGCTGGTTTGGCCCAACTCCAGACCTAGTGCTCTGGTCATTTGCACTGCTGCCGATTCCGCTGCTTGGCTTGAGCATTCTGCAAATGCTCGGTCGCCACGGAGAGCCTGACGAAGTGCGCTGGATTCAGCGACCAAGATTTGTTTGGTTGTACAGAATTGGTGGTGTCGTGATGTTATTCGTCACCATGAACCTAGCGGGAGTCATTTAGTGCCAAAGAAAAAGTCGAAGCGCAAGCCAATCAGCGCTCCCAACGAGGATCAGCGTTACGAAGCGCGCAATTCGCGACGCAACCGAATGGTCAAGTGGGCGTCTATCTCGATCATCATCGCTTTGGTGATGTCACTGCTTGCAGCGGCGATTAGCGTTGCACCATCGAGCGCAGCAGCCCGCCCGTTCACTTCGAGTGAATCTCCAACCCCTTGTTTGCCAATTGACTCAGATGGCGATGGTCAGACCAACGACATCGATTCTGATATCGATGGTGACGACATTGTGAATGGCCTCGATGATGACATCGACGGCGACGGCACACCAAATGTTTCTGACACAGACCCGGCTGCAACGAACTGCGGCGCTGACGCCGAGCTGCCACTGATACAGCCAGAACCTGAAACCTCAGAATCTCAAACCGACACAACTTGGATCGGCATCATCGGAGTTGCACTACTCGGATTTGGTTACCTCGTGTTGCGCAGATTTCGCCGCGCCAAAAAGTAATTTGCGAAGATAGAGCCATGGCGAGAGTTCTTATTCATCACGGATTAGCCAATCGCCGCTGGCCAGACCACTGGCAGAGACACCTCGCCAATGCACTGCGTCAGCAGGGGCACTTGGTTTCTTACGCGCAGTTTCCGAATCCAGAAAAGCCGACGCTCGAAGAGTGGCAGGCCATGTTGCACGCCGAGGCAGAACTGCTCGTTGAAGCAGGCGACCAGGCCGGCGAACTGATCTTTGTTGGCCACTCGCTCGGCTGCCTCAACTTCTTGTGGGCGGCTTCAGAGGGCGCATTGCCCACCCGATTCAGCCGTGCTCTGCTGGTTGCCCCAGCAGACCCGACCCTGCTGCCAGATCTCGACATTGAGCGCCTAAACGTCGAGAAACCCGACTTTTCGGCCAGAATCGGGGTCTTTGTCGACGAGGTCACCCTGGTCGGCAGCGATAAAGATATGTGGTTGCCGCGAGGCATCCGTGACACCTTTGGCAAACAACTCGGGGTCGAGCCAGTCGTTATCGAGGGCGCAAATCACCTCTCGAGAGCCGACGGCTGGGGCTATTGGCAGGGCGTTATCGACTGGGTCAACGACCCTACGGCTGACCTCACGGTTCGCGGGTAGGCTACAAAGAAGCTCCCGATTTGCCCCACGGAGTACACAGAGCAGTTAGAGAACCCATGCGGATCTTGCTAATCGGTGCTGGCGGCGTAGGCGACGCAATCGTAAAGATTGCAGCCACCAGACACTTTTATGAACACATTGTTGTCGCCGATTTCGACCTTTCACGAGCAGAGAACTCAATCGAGTGGGTGCGCAAGCGCAACGGCGAAGAAAAAGCCGCGCAGTTCACCGCAGCGAAGATTGACGCCTCGAACGCAGCACAAATCGTTGAGCTCGCAAAGGCACACAACATCACGCACATTTTGAATGCGGTTGAACCGAAATTCGTGAACACGGTTTTCGCAGCTGCATTCACTGCTGGCGTGCACTATCTCGACATGGCGATGAGTCTCTCAGAAGTCAACGAGAACGACCCATTTCACCTGCCGGGCATCAAGCTCGGTGACGCGCAATATGCGGTGCACGATCAGTGGGAACGCTCTGGTCGACTAGCGCTAGTTGGCATCGGCGTCGAGCCTGGCCTTTCGAACATCTTTGCGCGCTACGCAGCCGACTATCTCTTCAGTGAGATAACCGAAATCTCTGTCAAGGATGGCGGCAACTTGGTCGTGCGAAACGAAGAGGGCGAAGAAATCTTTGCGCCTTCGTTCTCAATCTGGACGACCATCGAAGAGTGCTTGAACCCACCACTGCTCTGGACGCGCGACAAGGGTTGGCACACCACCATGCCGTTTAGCGAACCAGAGATCTTCGAGTTTCCAGAGGGAATCGGAAACGTCGAGTGCGTGAACGTTGAGCACGAAGAGGTTGCCATGCTGCCGCGCACGATTCGGGCAGATCGCTTCAGCTTCAAGTATGGATTGGGCTCAGACTTCATCGGAGTGCTGAAGACCCTGCACATGCTCGGCCTCGACGGCACCAAGCCAACCCGAGTTCGAAGCCTGCAGGGGCCTGTAGACGTGGCCCCGCGCGACATGGTGGTCTCGGTTCTGCCTAACCCGGCAGACATTGGGCCGCGCATGACGGGCAAGACCTGTGCCGGAACCCTGGTTCTCGGCAAAGACAAGAACGGTCGCGAACGCGCTACCTATCTATATCACGCAGCCGACAACGAGTGGACAATGGCGAACTACGAATCACAGTGTGTGGTTTGGCAGACCGCTTTCAACCCATTGATTGCGCTCGAGCTTATGGCTGAGGGAATCTGGCGCGGTGCCGGGGTTCTCGGCCCTGAGCACTTCGATGCGAAGCCGTTCTTAGACCTCATGTCATCTTCTGTTGGCTACAACATCGAGTGGAAGCAGCAGGAGCGCCTTCCGGCATCACCGCTGCGGCAACCATAAACGCAAATGTCTGACTACGACGTCGCAATCGTTGGCTCCGGTTTCGGAGGTTCGATTGCGGCGTTGCGTTTAACCGAGAAGGGTTATCGCGTTCTGGTTATCGAGGCCGGTTCGCGCTATCGCGACGAAGACTTCGCCAAGAACAGTTTTGACCTGAAGCGCTTTCTGTTTTTCCCGCGGCTAGGTCTTCGCGGCATTCAGCGCATCGACTTCTTGCGCAACGTGATGGTGATGTCTGGTGCAGGTGTCGGCGGAGGCTCACTCGTATACGCCAACACTCTCTATCGACCACCGACCACTTTCTACAAAACCGGATCGTGGGCAAAAGTTGCAGACTGGCAGAAGCTGCTCGACCCTTACTTCAACCAAGCCGAACGCATGCTCGGTGTCGAGATGAATCCATTCGAAAGCAACAGCGATCGCGCCATCAAAAAAGTCGCCGATCGAATGGGTTTCGGCAAAACCTATTGCATGACTCCGCTCGGCATCTTCTTTGGCGCGAAGAAGAAGCTCGCCGAGGGCACCGAAGTCGAAGACCCATACTTTGGCGGCAAAGGCCCGTCGAGAACCTCTTGCATCAACTGTGGCGAATGCATGACCGGATGCCGTCACGGCGCGAAAAACACCCTGGTCAAGAACTACCTCTATCTCGCCGAATCGGCCGGAGCCCAGGTGATTGCTGACACCATGGTCACCGACATCCAAGAGGTAAATGGAGGCAGTTACCTCATCTCGACCCGCAACAGTTCATCGGTCGGCATCATCAGGCCTGAGCGCTTCACGGCAGATCAGGTGATTGTGGCCGCCGGTGCGCTGGGCACCGCCAAGTTGCTGCAGAAGGTTCGCGCCAACGGCCGACTTGCCGGCATGAGCGATCAGCTCGGAGCGCTCAGCCGCACCAACAGCGAATCGCTTCTGGGTGTGGTCTCGCGTCGCGATGACATAGATTTCAGCGAGGGCAGCGCGATCACATCGAGTGTGTTTCCAGACGAGCACACCCACATCGAACCGGTTCGCTACGGTCACGGCAGTGGCTTCATGGCAATCATGGAGTCGGTGCTCGCCTCAGGCAAGCGCGGTGAAGCGCCAACGCCACTGCGGCTTCTCGGAGCAACGCTTCGCAACCTGCATCGCATGCCCAAGTTTTACAACCTGCGCAAGTGGCCGCAGCGAACACTTATCCTCTTGGTCATGCAGGCCCGCGATAACTCGCTGACCACGTTTGTGAAAACCACTATCTTCGGTCGCAAAAAACTAACTTCAAGACAGGGATACGGCGAGACCAACCCGGCCTGGGTTAAAGCCGGCCACGACTTTGCGCGTGAACTCGCGCGCGACGTTGATGGCACTCCGGGTGCCGTGACTACCGAACCTTTCGGCATTCCAATGACCGCGCACTTCTTGGGTGGCTGCGTGATCGGCGCAAATGAAAACGAAGGTGTCGTCGACGGATACCTTCGCGCTTTCGGTCAACCTGGATTGCACATTTTCGATGGCTCCACGCTCTCGGCAAATCCGGGCGTTAACCCATCGCTCTCGATTGCTGCTCAGGCAGAGTGGGCGGCTGCGCACTGGCCAAACATTGGCGAGGCAGATCGTCGACCAAAGCTCGGCGCAAAGTTTCGCGTAGTTGAGCCGGTTGAACCGAAGAATCCGGTCGTGCCAAAGCGCGCATCTGGCGCGCTACGGCTGCCGGTTTCTATCAAGAGCTAGACGGTGTCGGTTCTCGATTCCGAGACCCCAGTATGAACAGCCGATGATCAGCGCTGCGCCGATGAACCCAACGAAAAACAGCTGCTCGCCGCCAAAGACCGTAGCCGTCAAAACCGCCCAGATTGGCTCGGTGCTGAGCAGAAGGCTCGCGCGCGAGGGCGAGGTTCGCAGAATTCCATACTGCAGTGCCACGAAACCAAACACTGTGCAGAGCAGCACAAGAAATGCCATGTTGAGCCACTGCTGGGTTTCGAACTCGTTCACCAGTTTCACGGTGCCGCCGAAGTCGAGAGCCAAATAGCTCAGTCCACAAACCGAGAGCTGCACCACGGTCACATTGAAGCTGCTGACCTTGCGGCCCTCGGCAAGTTTGCCCTGTGCCGTTGTGGTGATGGCACGCAGAATCGCAGCGCCGAGCATCAATGCGTCGCCCAAGTTAGGTTCTTTGAACCCGTTGCCACTCACCAGCAGGGCAACTCCAACAATTGCACCTACCGCTGCGATGAAAAACTTGCGCGGCAACCACGATCTCGACCAAAGGCTTTCGAGAATCGGCGTGAAAATGATGGTCAGCGAAATGATGAGACCGGCATTTGTTGCCGAGGTCAGTTTGATTCCGTTGGTTTCAATCTGCATGATTGTGCCGACAGCCACGCCATAGAGAGCGCCAAGTTGCCAGTCGGCTCGAGAGAATTTGTTGCCTCGCGCCAAAACAATCAAAGTCATGATCACTGCCGCAGCGGTAAATCTAAAAGCAAGAATCGAGTTCACGGATGCGTGCTCGGTTAAATCCTTTGCAGCCAGGTAGCTGCCGCCCCAAAAGATTGCGGTCGCCAAAAGCAGCACGTCAACTTTGCCGAAGCGCCCAAACCAAATCGGGTTCTTTGTGGTTTCGGGCATAAAGCGAGTCTATGGTCAAGAACTGGATTGTGGTTTACTGAACTTACTTGCGATTATTGTGACCGTTGCTTGGAAGGATTGAGATGAGCACATTTACGCTCGAGCCAGAACTTGGCGTTGCCTACTTCAAATTCTCTGAGAGCAAAATCGACCGAACCGTAGAGCTAAACCCAGATCTCAATATCGACTTGGATGCCGACGGCAAGCCCGTTGGCATTGAATTTCTGAGGTCATCGCCAACGGTTCCTTTTGACCGACTTCGCGATGAGTTTGCCTTCAAGCTTTCTGAACTCGATCTAATTCGCAGGGTGCTGCCGACAATCTAGGTTTCCTGCAGATTAGCCACTTGCCAGGTAAATCTCTTGAGCATTTGACTCAAGAGGTGAGATAGTGAAGACATAGGAGGTTCACTATGTGCGACAACCCAAACTGCTCAATGGGAGATGACTGCAAGTGCGGCGCTAACTGCCAGTGCCCAAGCAAGTAACCCAGCCAAGAAACAAGGTTTTAGCCGATTAGCCCCTCAATTCGAGGGGCTTTTCGCTTGCTGGTCTAGGCTCAAACGGTGCAAACCAACTGGACAAAACTAAGACTCCTTGCCCTGGCCGGCTCCATCTCTTGGATGGGCAGCACACTAACCACCTTTGCCGTAGTGCTTCAATACAAGGATGCCTACGGCCCAAACGGCGTCTCGGCAATCATGCTTTCGATGATTTTGCCAACCATCCTTGCCGCACCTTATGCCGGCGTTCTTGCAGACCGCGTTAGAGCCGCAATTTTGCTTCCGACTTTGCTCAGCATCATGGGCTTGAGCACATTCATGCTCTCCTTTGATTTAGGTTTCATCTGGTCGCTCGTGTTTTTGGCGATCACCGCAACTTGCGGCACACCGGTAGGTGCGTCTTTCAACGCAACGCTCGCAAACTACGCGACGCCAGACGACCTGCCGCGTGTTATGGGCCTCTTGCAGACCGGCTCATCTGTCGGCGCAATGCTCGGCCCTGGTTTGGCCGGCTACCTCGTCACCGTCACGGGTTCTTTCGCCTGGTCATTCAGAATCGATGCGGCAAGCTTCTTCGTGCTCGCCTTCGCAGTCATGGCTCTTCGCATTGATCGCAAACCGCAACCGCAGATTGAAGGCGAAAAGATTCGTGCCATGGATGGCGTGAAGTTAGTCATGAAGAACGACCTGGTGCGAGCTCTTGTGATTTTGATCACGATGGTCATAGTCGCGGTTAGCGTAATAAACATCGGCGAAGTTTTCTTGGTCATGGATGAGCTAGGCGCCGATGCAATCACCTACGGAATAGTTGCCGCAACATTTGCATTCGGTTCCGTCGTTGGTGCCGTTTCAACATCCGTGTTTAAAGTTCCAGAAAGATATCACGCGCCAATTTCGGTTGCCGCGCTGGTCGCACTTTCACTAATCACTCTTACCTTGGCTTTCGCTTGGCACTGGATTGTGGTTGCGATCGCCTGGTTTATCGCTGGCTTCTTCAACGCTGGTCTAAACGCCTACGGAATCTCGCTGATCATCAATCGCACGCCCGAGGAAATCAGGGGTCGCGTGATGGCTGCCGTTAGAGCCATGTTCTCGACAGCCTCGGTTGTCGGCATGGGCATTGCCGGTTTGCTAATCGCCGGCTTCGGAATCAGAAATGTGCTTGGGGCAGCGGGCATCGCCTGCATCGCCATAATTGTCGTTCTAGCCCCAGCCGTGCTGAGGGCCAGTCGCCGACTAGTCGACTAGCGGTTCTTTATCTGGGCCTAGCTCCCAGGCGACCTCTTTGATGGTCGACTTATCAACCAAAGGCGTCTCGGCCGCAAAGTCACCGGCCACAATCTCGATGATTCTGGCGGCAGATTCGCCAGGATAGGGGCTTGCAGCCTTACGCAACCGTTCGATCGCTGCCGAGTAGTCGCCAAGACCCTCGGCTCGAATCTGGTCGAATCGGTCGGCAAACTCGGCAAACGAGCCGATGCGCCAGTTTGCCTGAACCGCAATTTCGCCGATTGGTGAGAACTTCCAGCGCTCGGAGTTCTCGAGATAGACAGCCGGCTTACCCGTGATCATCGGATACTCACCGATAAACGAAATGCCGTCGGTTAGCAGCAGGTCGCTCGATAAGAACAGACTCGCAAAGTCGCCGCCGGTTTCAATCGAGGTGTTCGGCAGCGCCTTGAACTCTTCGAGCCATTGGTTGAGTTCTGACTCGTCGACCACCTGTCGATCAACAAGAGTGCCAAACATAAACGGATGCGGCCTCATGATGATTTCGATGTCTTGATGACTCTTCGCAAAGTCGAGCATCTCTCGATACATCGACGCAAAGGTGCCGAAGTTCAACCAGTGCGCCGAGTAGCTGTGATGCGGTGCCCACACCAGCGTGTAACGGTCGCGAGGTGTCGCAATAGCGCGCGACACCAGCGAGTCGAGCTTCGGTGAACCCGTTAGGTGCACGTGCGAGTTGCCGCGCGATGTGCGTGAGTACGCTTCAACCACGGCTGCATCCTGCGTGAAAATCAAAGATGAAAGTTGGTGCGAGCGCTGCGTATAGAGGTATGGCGCAACGCCGTCTTCGCCCGGCTCGTTGACAAGCGCAAAAGAGTAGTAGGGCACCTGGCAAACCTTCGTGAATTCGCTCAGCACCTCTGCGCGATAGTTCGGCTGGTAATTTCGCTGCCACGGATAATTCAAGAACACGTAGTCGGGAGCAATTTCGCGAAGCTTGGCTAGCCCAATCGCAGAGTCTTCGAAGTCAAATCGAAGGTGTTCGACCCCGACCGAGTCATACAAAGCGCTCACTTTGTCTTCGCCAGAGTATGTGGTCTCACCGGTCAACCGGCGAGGAATGCTGATCACCGTTGGCTCGAACCGAGGGTCGGCGAGCATTTGTCGGTAGATGTCGGCGAGCGCATCCCAGGCTTCGAAATAGAAGCTGAGAAAGACAACGCGAATCGGGCGACCTGAGTTCATAGACTCTAATTATGACCAACCAACCCAGTCGCAAGATTTTTTCGAGCCCGCAGCGGGCGTTTCAAACCTTCGCTTTTGGCGAGGCGCTCACCTGGTCGCTTCTGCTTGGGGCGCTGGCTTTTAGGGCCTTGGTGGGCTTGCCGCAAGCTCTTTTCACGGTTATCGGTGGTCTTCACGGCGCCATGTTCTTGGGCTACGGCGTCATGGCGGCACTGGTGGGAGTGAACCAGCGCTGGTCTTTTGGTCGCATCGTGCTCGGCACAGCCTTGGCTATTGTTCCTTTCGCAACTCTGCCGTTTGAGAAGAACCTGAGCAAAAACGGCCTACTGCTCGGTCGCTGGCGACTTGAGAGTTCGGGCGACCCTAGCGACCAGCACTGGTTCGATCGTCTCTTTCGCTGGTTTCTCAATCGACCGCTACTTTTTGCAGCTGCGCTGATTGTTGTTGTCATCGCAATCTTCACAACGCTGCTTTCCCTCGGCTCACCAACTGAGTGGGGCAACTAACTTTGAGCGATCTAAACGAGATCGGTGAGCGCGACGGTTGGCGCTGTTGGTTGTGCGACAAGCCGGTTGACCCCGATGCATCGGTGAATTCAGATTTGGGCCCAAGCGCAGACAGCTTTGCACTTGCGAAAGCTAAGAAGGGTGCGTCTGGCGGCGAACGTCTCGCGCATCGAGCCTGCAACACCATGAAGGGCAAGCACGCACCCGTGGTTGCTTGGCCTGAAGAACTGTTGGCGGCCGAGCCCGCACCGATTGTCGAAACCGTTGAGCGACTATCGCGCAAGGGTGGGCGCGAACTCGTTGCACGTTTCTCGAGCGAAGCCGATGCCGAGCGAGCTGCTGAGTGGTTGCTAGATCGACTTTCGCGATTTGCCCCAGAAACTGAATTCGCCACCCAGGTGAAGCCGGGTGGCGGTCAGTTCATGCTGATGTTGCGAACAAACTAAAAGCTGAGCTCCTAAGAAACAGACTTCTTTATCAGTGCGGCAAGTTGTTTCTCAACTGCGCCTGTCCACTTGATAATGGCAAACGAAGTTGCCCAGAGTGCTCCATCATCGAGGTTGGCTTGCTCGTTGAATCCGATGGTTGAATAGCGGGTCTTGAACTTGCCGGCATCCTGATAGAACAAAATCGCTTTGCCTTCGTCATTGGCAAAAGCGGGCATGCCATACCAAGTTTTCGCCCATAGCTGCGGAGCGGTCTTTTTCACCAGGGCGTGCAGTTTCTCGCCAATCTCACGATCTGCAGGGCTCATCTTCTTATATGCGGCCTGAACCTCCTTGAGAGCGGCTTCTTTGCTCGCATTGGCCTTCAGCTCTTTGGCACGCGCGCGCATGGCGGCTTTCTCTTCGGCGGTGAATGTTTCTGCTGGTTTCTTGGTGGCCACGATGGGTTCCTTTCGGCTCACCCACAAGTCTAAACGCCGAGTTTTTTGGCTCGCTAAGGCAATAATTGAGCCAACGCCGATAAGGAGACCAAATGGCCAAGAAGGTTAGAGACACAGAGACCCAGCTAAAGAGACTGCGCGTTTACAACATCGTTGCGGCTTTCGCCCACCTCGGTCAGGCAGTGGCCATGATCGCAATCATCACAGCGCTCGACGCGAAGGCACCTTTTCCGGTTACCGCCGACTACATGGCGGGCCCTCCGGGTTCACCGATTCCACCAGAGCGTGTAGTTCTTTTTGACGTCAATATGGGTTACGGCCTAATCGGCTTCTTGATGCTCAGCGCATTCTTTCACTTCTTGGTCGCAAGCCCGGCGTTCTTCAACCGCTATAAGAACGGCTTGCTAGCAAACCACAACTACTTCAGATGGACAGAGTATTCACTCAGCTCATCTATCATGATTTTCTTGATTGCTCAGCTAACCGGTACCACCGACGTTGCAGCGCTCATCACAATCTTTGCCGTGAATGCAGCAATGATCATGTTCGGTGCACTTCAAGAGAAGTATGAGAAACCAGGCACCAGAAAGCTTCTGCCTTTCATCTTCGGTTCGATGGTCGGAATCGTTCCTTGGTTTGCAGTCATGATCAACACCTTGCAGCCAGGTTCAACCAACGAAGCAGAGACTCCTGGATTCGTCGTTGTCATCGTCGTGACAATTTTCGTATTGTTCAACACATTCGCCCTGAACCAGTGGTTGCAGTATCGCCAGATTGGCAAGTGGGCGAGCTACCTTCAGGGTGAGCGTTCATACATCACGCTGAGCTTGGTTGCAAAGACGCTGCTTGCCTGGCAGGTATTCAGTGGAGTGCTTGTACCGGTTATCACGGCAAACCAGTAACTCTAAAAAGAAAATGGCCCCGAAAGGGGTCATTTTTCTTTGCCTGTCAGCGCCGACCACTGCGATGGCGGCAGCGCCATTCAGGTCTAACGCAACACAACAACAACTGCGAGCACCGCAAAAATCACTGCGATTACTCGGTTGACCAGCGTCTGATTCTGTCCGCGCGAAATCCATGCACGGATAGGCACTGCTAGCCCGATGTAGAACGCACTGATTAGTGTGAAGCCGATCGCAATTATGAGGTTCAACACGAGCAGGTTGGTTGTTGCGCTCACCTGCGGCACAACCGCAACGTAGAAGAGCAGTGCAGTTGGGTTGCTGACTGCCAGCGCAAAAGCCAGTGACAGACTCGGCCAGAATCCGTTGCTCAGCTTTCGCTTGGCTGCACCCTTGGCATTCCAGAGGCTTATTGCCTTGTAGAGCAAGAAAGCTGCGCCGAACCACTGCAGGGCTTCGATCAGTTGAGGGGCTGCGGCAATGAGTGCGTTCAAGCCGAAGAACGAAATTGTCATCAGCAAGACTTTTGCGAGCGTTATGCCGATCGAGTAGGCAACGGCAGCACGCCATCCGCGTTCAATGGTCGAGGTCAGCAGCAGCATTGTGTCGATGCCAGGGGTGGCAGCGGCCACGAACCAGATCGCTGTGAACAGTAAATATGACTCAAACACGATGCAGACCTTTGGCGACCGATGGCATGCGCTCATCCTAGTTATAGACATGCCTAGATGTGCGAGACTTTTGGCATGACCCACGCCTTTGATACCGTTTCGGCGTTATTGCCAAAGCCACTCGACTTTGTCGAAGTGGCCGTGCTCGAACGTGGCGGCATTGTTGAATCGAGACACCGAGGCATTGGTGCTTTGGTTGACCCAGAAGGCAAGCTGATCGACCATCTTGGTTCGGCAAAGAGACTTATCTATGCGCGCAGTGCCGTGAAACCCCTTCAGGTCGTCGCCATGCGTCGAGCCGGGCTAATGCTCGAAGGCGCACAATTGGCCGTTTCTGCTGCCAGCCACCAGGGCACGCCCCAACACATTGCCCTAGTCGAGGCAATTCTTTCTGGTGCCGGCCTGGGCCCAGACGCTCTTCAGTGCCCAGTGGCTTGGCCCGGCAATGCGGCGGCCCGCGCAGAGGCGCAGGCCAAGGGTGAGACCGAGACCCGCCTAGCTTTCAACTGTTCTGGCAAGCACGCGGCCTTCTTGGCGGCTAGCGTGGCAGCCGGATTTGACACCGAAACTTACCTGAATGCCGACCACCCCCTGCAAAAGCTGGTCGAGCAGGTAATCGAGGAATACTCGGGTGAAAAGATTTTGCACACCACAATCGATGGCTGCGGTGCGCCACTTCACACAATCACGGTCGAAGGCCTAGCTAGAGCAATCGCAAAGTTCACGGCAACCGATACCGATGTTGTCGACGCAATGCTCGCGAACCCGTGGGCGGTTGGCGACACCAATTCGATGGATGCGCTCGTGATGAAACACGGCATGGTTGCCAAGATCGGTGCCGAGGGTGTTTTCGTGATCGGTCTCAAGTCGGGTCACGGAGTCGCGGTGAAAATCGCCGATGGTTCACTTCGTGCGGCACCGCTTGTCGCTCTTGCACTTTTGCACCGCAATCAACTAATCACGGATACCGCATTTGGCGAGCTCAAGATCGCGCTCGCGGTTAAGTCGCTCGGCGGCTCTCAGGTTGTTGGCGAACTCAAGTTGGTTGTTTGAAAAAGCGCGCACCAAAACACTGGCTCTTCACTTTGCTCAACCAACGCCCTTAGGCTTAATTTAGGGCAATCAGGCGAGGGGCAGCGGTTTGAAAAGAAGAGAACTCATCGGTGGCTCTTTAGCCCTGGCAACGCTGTTGCTTACCGGGCAGCCCGCGCAGGCAAAAGACATCAGCCTCGGCAAAGCTGCCGACATCAAGGTGGGTGCAGCCAGGGTTTTCACGATTGCCGGCAGTCGCATTCTGGTATTTAGGCAAAGCACCTCGCGCTACTCCGGCTTCATCGCGAGTTGCCCGCACGACGCAACAAACCTGCTCGCATCACATGTGAGATCTGCGCGAGTTAACTGCCCGAAAGACAAGAGCGTCTTCAACGCAAGCACCGGCCGGCGCATCAGCGGCCCAACCGCAAAATCGTTGCAAGTCGTGCCACTCAAGGTCACAAGTGGTTTTCTGATTGCAACATTGGCGCCAGCCGCCACGACAGCGCCAACACCGACACCGTCTAACTCGGCATCAGGTGAAGAAATCACAAAGAGCGCACGCGTTCCAGTTGGCGGCGGAATAAAGGTCAATTCGAAGCGCGGCGAGATCATGGTGGTGCAACCAACGGCCGGTTCTTTCGCCGCATTCTCGACATATTGCAATCACGGTGGCTGTGCGGTGAGCCGTGCAACTGCGTCGGCAATTATTTGCACATGCCACGGTTCAGAATTCTCAACTTCTAACGGTTCGGTTATTCAGGGCCCGGCAACTCAAGGCCTAATGCGTTACGACATTTTCGAGCGCGACGGCGCAATTTTCTTGCGATGAAGTTTGGTTCTGAGTCATGCCGGTAATGCCGATGTTTCCCCTGGGTACAGTTTTGCTTCCGGCAATGCCGTTGTCGCTTCGCATCTTTGAAGAGCGCTATCTAAAACTTCTTGGCGATCTGATGACCTCAGAGAATCCCGAGTTCGGCGTGGTGTTGATCGAGCGCGGCCAAGAAGTCGGCGGCTCAGATGAGCGCATGAGCATCGGCACGATTGCGTCGGTCACCGACATCGGCACAGTCAACGAGTTCTATGGTCTCGAGTCGGTTGGCACGCAGCGCTTTCGCGTCAATGCTTGGCTGCCAGACGACCCATATCCGCTGGCCGACATTGACTTTATTGAAGATCTAATCTGGGATGCCAGCCTCGAACCAGCGCGAGTTCATCTCGAAACCCAGGTGCGAAAGCTTCTGGCCTTCGCCAGCGAGTTTGGCGACCTGCAGTTTGGGGCAGACACCTTATTCAGCGACGACCCGATCGAAGCCTGCTGGCAGATGGCCGGTGTGTTGCCAATCGGTCAACTCGATCAGCGCGACCTGCTCGGCTCGCTATCTGCCGAAGAGCTGATTTCGAGAACGCTCGAAATCGTCAACACTGCCGATGAGACTCTCAGGCGCATGATGCAGCAGGAGCCCGGCGAGGACCCCGAGGGCGACCAAAACTCTCAGTAAAACCGCATGGATGTAACGCCTAAACTTAGGCCATGGCTATGTGGGTTTGGTTAGCAGCAGGCGGAGCCCTGATGCTCGTTGAGTTAATGACTGCGAATCTACTGTTCGCGTCTTTGGCAGTTTCTGCCTTGGCAGCAGGTGCTGCTGCGGGCCTAGGTTTCGATGGCGTAGTGCAGACGATTGTTTTCGGAATTGCAGCAGTTGTTTCTCTATTCTTCCTTCGACCGATAGCGCTGAAACACCTGAAGAAGACCCGGCCCGATGCAGCCACAAACACCGATGCACTTATCGGTGCATTCGCTTTCACCATGACGAGCGTTAGTGAGACCGGCGGGCAGATCAAGCTAGCCGGCGAAGTCTGGACAGCCAAAACTGAAGGTGGCTCAATCGCCGCAGATCAGAAAGTCTTTGTAACAGCAATTCGCGGAGCTACCGCAATTATCAAGGAGGCATAATGCAAGAGTTTTTGGACTTTTTCAATGTTCTAGTTCTTCCAGTTATCCTCATCACCATCTTTGTGGTGATTCTCGCTAGGTCGATTCGCATCATCCCGCAGGCAAGCGCCGGAATCGTTGAGCGTCTCGGTCGCTACCACCGCACACTCGACGCGGGTCTTGCACTTATCGTGCCGTTCATCGACCGCTTGCGCCCACTTATTGACCTGCGTGAGCGCGTGGTTTCGTTTCCGCCTCAGCCGGTAATCACCTCAGACAACCTGGTTGTCGAGATTGACACCGTTATTTACTTTCAAGTGACCAACCCGAAGTCTGCGGTTTACGAAATCGAAAACTTCATCACCGGCATCGAGCAGATCACAATCACGACGCTGCGAAACGTTGTCGGTGGCATCGACCTAGAGCAGACACTTACCTCGCGAGACTCAATCAACAGCGCACTGCGCGGCGTCTTGGATGAGGCAACTGGCAAGTGGGGTGTGCGCGTTAACCGCGTTGAGCTCAAGTCGATTGAGCCACCGCAGACCGTGAAGACCGCCATGGAGTTGCAGATGAAGGCAGAGCGCGAGCGTCGCGCAGTCATCTTGACCGCCGAGGGTGAGAAGCAGAGTCAGATTCTTACAGCTGAGGGTGCTCGCCAGGCAGCAATCTTGAACGCAGAGGGTGCCGCAAAGGCAATCGTGATCAAGGCCGAGGCTGAAGCCGAAGCGGTTCAGAGAGTGTTCGATGCGGTTCGTTCGGCAGACCTAGACGACAAGATGTTGGCCTACCAATACCTAGAGCAGCTTCCGGTTATCGCAAACGGAACCGCAAGCAAGCTATGGCTCTTGCCATCTGAACTGTCTGGCGCCATCGAGAAGATTGCCGGCGCATTTAGACCAGGCAAATAGAAAGGCTAGAGGAACCAGAAATGGAAGGACTCGTAGCGGTCGTTGTCACCATTCTTTTGGTGGTCTATTCGTCAGCGATTCTTGCGGTTGCACTCTCATGGATTCGTCTCGGATTTCTCAGGATCGTTTCGCGAGTGTTTGCCGGCTTCGCAATTGTCAGCGGAACATGGTTGGCCGTAACGCTGATTGACGGCAACGGAGTCTTCGTCGGCGGCATCCCAGTTTTGTTAGGAGCGTTTGCACTTATCAATTCACTGCGCCGCAAACGCCAAGAGCGTGCGAAACTAGACACATGGAAAAGCTAAAGAACCTGCTCTCAAAGTTGCCTCACCCGGTGCGCTGGGTGCTGTCTATGGTTTTTGGCTTCGCTCTGCTGATTCTTGGCCTCGTCATGCTGGTCACCCCTGGCCCTGGCATTTTGTTCATCTTCTTCGGGCTTTCAATTCTTGCCCTTGAGATCGAGTGGGCTCGAGAGCTCAACAAGCAGGGTGTTCAGGGGCTGGAGCGCATCGTCGCCAAGGTCAAAGAATTCTTCAAGCGCAACAAATAGTTGCAGCTCTTGAACTATGAGGTTTGAGAAGATCTCTTAGTTCGGTTAGCTGGAAAACCGTTTGAAGCCCGCGATAAGAAAATCGCAAACACCAAAGCAACCACGATTCCTGCGCTCACTGCCAACTCGAGAATTGCTCTATCGAATTGTTCTTGAGATTTTCCCGACGCTAGGGTCATCGATGCGCCGACAGTAAGAATGTGTCTCACGGCCGCAATTACGCCGATGATAAGAAAGTTCTGCAGCTGAAAGACACCGTCGGTGTAGCGGGCGATAACGGTTCGCAGAATTTCAAGAATGATGATTATGAAGAGAATGTCATTGATGGCCTGAATCATTCCGGTTGGAAAGAACGGGTTCGTTTCAAAAACACGCATGACCGACGAAACCAGGGCTGCCGCGGCGATTCCCAGCAGAAAGATGCCGAGAATGATGTGAAAGACTTCTTCGATTCGCTCGACCCACCTGCTCGGCACAATGAGCTTGTGCTCTTCGATTTCCTTTGCCATGTCTGAAATGTAGCGGAATAGGGGCGGTTGGCAAATCGATATCGGTCAGGTTTCATCACAGTTTGATGTCGACTCACGGCATTTGTGAACGGGTGCGACTAGGTTGTAGCGTTAGCGTCATTGGTAGCATTCAGGCAAGCAAACAGTTCTAAAGCCCATTCTTTAAAGGAGTAGCGTGTCTCTAATTGGCGTCGTAAAAGAGCAGCCGGGCGAGTCTCGCGTGGCCGCAACTCCCGAGACTGTAAAGGTCATAATTTCACTGGGATACCAGGTAGTCGTAGAGAAGGGTGCCGGCGCTAAAGCCGCATTTCCCGACTCTGCCTATGCGGAGGCCGGGGCCAAGATCGCCTCAACTGCCGACGCCTGGAAGGCAGATACCGTTCTTTCGGTGAATGCGCCGACCCCCGCAAACATCAAGCGCTTAAAGAAAGGCGCAATTTTCGTTGGTGTATTGAGCCCGGCCCTAAAGCCCCAGTTGCTCGACGCCCTTGCCAAGCAGGGCGTCACCGCATTGGCCATGGATGCGGTTCCAAGAATTTCACGAGCCCAGTCGATGGACGTGCTCAGTTCGATGGCCAACATCGCCGGCTACCGTGCCGTAATCGAAGCCGCACACGAGTTCGGTCGTTTCTTCACCGGTCAGGTAACAGCTGCCGGAAAAGTTTCGCCTGCGAAAGTTTTGGTCGCCGGTGCCGGTGTTGCCGGTCTTGCAGCTATCGGTTCGGCATCGAGCCTCGGAGCAATTGTTCGAGCAACTGATCCGAGACCAGAAGTCGCAGACCAGGTCAAGTCAATCGGTGGCGAATATCTTGCCGTCGAAGTTGAAGAGAAGATGCAGTCGAGTGACGGTTATGCAAAAGAGACAAGTAAGGCATACGAACTAAGAGCGGCGCAGATTTACACCGAACAGGCCGCAGACGTAGACATCATTATTACGACAGCGTTGATTCCAGGCAGACCTGCTCCGAAGTTGATTACAGCCAAGGATGTCTCGCTCATGAAGCCCGGCAGCGTGATTGTCGACATGGCTGCAGCTCAGGGTGGAAACGTCGCTGGCTCGGTGGCTGGCGAGCGAGTCGTTACAAAGAACGGCGTGATCATCCTTGGTTACACCGACTTGCCTTCTCGTTTGCCTGCGCAGTCTTCGCAGCTTTATGGAACCAACCTGGTAAATCTTTTGAAGCTGCTGACTCCAAAGAAGAACGGCAAACTGTCGCTCGACTTTGACGATGTGGTTCAGCGTGCGGTGACGGTTGTTAAGGCTGGCAAGATCACCTGGCCACCTCCGCCGGTTCAGGTTTCGGCGGCTCCACCGGCGAAAGCCGAAGAGCCGGTTGCTATGCCAGAGAAAAAGAAGATGTCTGGTCGCACCAGAGGCGCACTCATCGCCGTTGGCATGGCGGGGCTATTCGGGCTTGTATCGCTGGCGCCAGCGCCACTTCCGCAGCACTTCTTGGTGCTGATGCTCTCTGTGGTCATCGGCTTCTATGTCATCGGCAAAGTGCACCACGCCCTGCACACTCCTCTTATGAGCGTGACCAACGCCATCTCTGGAATCGTTGTGGTTGCAGCCATTTTGCAGATCACCGACTCAATTTTGGCGGTTCAGATTCTGGCCGCCATCGGCGTGCTGCTAGCCAGCATTAACGTATTCGGTGGCTTCGCGGTAACCCGTCGAATGCTCAAGATGTTCACGAGAGGAGACCAGTGATGACTGCTACAGCTATTGCTAACGCCGCCTACATCGCGGCCGCGCTCTTGTTCATCATGAGCCTTGCAGGCCTAAGCAAGCACGAGACCGGCAGCACCGGTGTTCGTTACGGCATGGCCGGCATGACAATCGCCATGGTTGCCACCATCTGGTTGTCGCTCTCGGGCGAGTGGACTGACTCTTCGACCATCGGGCTAATTCTTCTCGTGGTTGCGCTTATAGCCGGTGCCGTAATCGGTCTCTGGCGAGCAAAAGTAGTTGCGATGACCGGCATGCCGGAGTTGATTGCACTGTTTCACAGCTTCGTTGGTCTCACCGCGGTTTTGGTTGGTTGGAACGGCGCGCTTCACTCGGGCGACCTAGCACCAGAACTTGTTGGCGTGCACAGGGCCGAAGTGTTCATCGGTGTATTCATCGGTGCGGTGACATTCACCGGTTCGATTGTCGCCTACCTGAAACTGTCGGCAAAGATTTCATCAAAGCCACTGATTCTGCCTGGCAGAAACTTCTTGAATCTTTTTGCACTCGTTGGTTTCATCGCGCTAACGGTTGCTTACGTAATTACTCCTGAACTCGGGTTGTTGATTGCCGTTACAGCTCTCGCTCTCGCACTCGGTTGGCACCTCGTTGCTTCAATCGGTGGTGGCGATATGCCGGTTGTCGTTTCGATGCTCAACAGCTATTCGGGATGGGCCGCGGCTGCCACGGGCTTCTTGCTCGGCAACGATCTGTTGATCGTCACCGGTGCTCTCGTCGGTTCGTCTGGTGCATACCTCTCTTACATCATGTGCAAGGCCATGAACCGTTCGTTCGTTTCGGTGATCTTCGGTGGCTACGGAATCGAAGCCCCATCTGAAACCGAAGAAGAGACCGGCGAATACACCGAGATTGATGCGGCTTCGGTTGCAGAACTTTTGAAGTCTGCCAAGACCGTGGTCATCACCCCTGGTTATGGCATGGCTGTTGCGCAGGCACAGTATCCGGTAGCCGAACTAGCCAAGCGACTTCGCGAAAAGGGTGTCGAAGTTCGCTTCGGCATTCATCCGGTTGCTGGTCGCCTGCCTGGTCACATGAACGTGCTTCTGGCAGAAGCCAAGGTTCCGTATGACATCGTTCTCGAAATGGACGAAATCAACGACGACCTAGCCAGCACCAACGTGGTTCTGGTTATCGGCGCAAATGACACCGTCAACCCGGCAGCCACCGAAAACCCAACCAGCCCAATCGCCGGCATGCCGGTGCTCAAGGTTTGGGAGGCCGAGAACGTGATCGTCTTCAAGCGCTCAATGGCCTCTGGCTACGCGGGCGTCGCAAACCCTCTGTTCTTCAAGCCAAACGCCAAGATGCTCTTCGGTGACGCTAAAGACAGAGTTAGCGACATTCTCAAAGCGCTCTAGGCGAACTGGCAGGCAACTTTTCGCGTTCTGTGAGAGATTTGGCATGTGGGGTCGGGTTTTCGACCCGAAAGCTCTAGGAGATCTCAAAGATGAAAAAGCGCCGTTGGCTCTGGATTTCAGGTGCGGCCGTGGTCGTGGCTGCCGTTGTCGCCGCAATTGCGATTCCGGCGCTCACCGTGCAAACCGAGTATGAGACCTACGAGGTGACCCCAACCGCAGTAATCAAAACGGTTGCGGCCAACGGCCAGCTAGCCGAGTCACAGCTCTTGGCATACGGCCCGAGCAAGCAAGCGATTTTGATATCGGCAAACGGCTCAGAACCCATCCCAGCGATGTTTGGTTTGAGTCTCGAAGTTAAGCAAATAGAAGTCACCCGCGGTCAGAGCGTTGAAAAAGACGACCTCTTGTTCAGCTATAAATCGCAACTCGGCCAAACCGTTCAGGTGCGCGCGATTGCCGATGGCATAGTTCGTTCGGTCGACACATCAGAGGGTTTGATTACCTCTGGTCAGGTTGTGAGCGTAGGCAGCGCAGATCCGGTGGTTTCTGTTTTTGCCAGCGAATATGACGCCGACCTGGTTGACGTTGGTCAGAACGCAACAATCGAGCTCGATGCCATCAACGCCGTTTTCGAAGGTTCTGTTCTTTCGATTGGTCAGGTTGCCAGATCGCTCAGCGGCATCAAGCAGTATGAAGTTTTGGTTGAGGTAAACGAGATTCCAGAAGGTGCACGTTTCGGAATGAGTGCAACAGCAGAGATTGAAGTTGAACGTTCGGGTTCTGTTCTTGCGGTTCCATTTAATTCGCTAATCGGCGAGAAACCAGAAGTTAAGGTGCTCGTGAAGAATGCAAGTGGCGGTCAGACCGTCACGAACGTTGCTGTGAAACTTGGAATCAGGGGAGACTCTCTGGTTGAAATCACCGACGGCCTAAAGGCTGGCGATCTCGTAATTGTTGGGCTGGCCGGCGATGTGCCAACACCAGTTGAGTTTGGCCCTCCGCGTGGAGCCACAAATAATGGGCGATGAGGTCGTTCGCCTAGATAAAGTTCGCCGCGATTACCTTGTTGGCGATCAAATCACCACGGCATTAGATTCTGTCGATTTGGTTATCGAACGCGGTGAGTTTGTTGCAATCGTTGGCCCATCGGGCAGCGGCAAATCGACCATGATGAACCTCATCGGTTGCCTCGATAGACCGAGTGCCGGCACTGTGATGATTGCCGGCGATGCCACCAACTCGCTAACCGACAATCAACTAACCAGCCTGCGCTCGAAGGCAATCGGCTTCGTGTTTCAGCAGTTTCAGCTGCTGCCAAACACCACAGCGCTCGAAAATGTGATGGCACCGCTGTTGTATCAGGGCATCAGCCCCAAGCAGGCAAAGAAGTCAGCCACGGATATGCTCGTCAAACTGGGTCTCGGCGAGAGGCTCAACTTTGACCGCAACCGCCTATCCGGCGGTCAGCAGCAGAGAGTGGCTATCGCAAGGGCGCTGGTCACCGGGCCAGACATCGTTTTGGCCGATGAGCCAACCGGCGCGCTCGACTCAAAAACGGGTGCCGCGGTAATCGACCTTCTGAAAGAGCTCAACAAAGAGGGCAGAACCATCATCTTGATTACCCACGACCTAGACATAGCCGCCAGTGCGCCAAGGCGTGTCTTTCTGCGTGACGGGCTAATCGAACGCGACGAGCGAGGCGCAGCATGAGATTGCTAGGCACAGCGTCACTCGCGCTAAACAGAATTTGGGCAACCAAGATCAGGTCGCTGCTCACGATGCTCGGCGTGGTTATCGGTGTCGCGGCAATTGTTGCGCTCACCTCGATTGTCGATGGTGCATCGCAGGGCATCAACAAATCGCTGGCAACTCTCGGCACTAACCAGCTCAACGTGACATCGATGTTTCCAGACGCACTTAGCGAACTCGACGCCAGAGCTCTAGCCGAACTCGATGAAGTTTCGGTGATGTTTGTGCAATCGGTCAACGAAGGAACAATTGCAACCGGCGACACCAGGGTCAATGCTCGTCTCGTTGGAGTTTCTTCGCAATACTTCGAGGCCGTCAAGCCAGACATTGCAATCGGCTCATATCTGTCGAGCAGTTCTTATGCCGCTTCAGCCAAGGATGTCGTTTTTGGTGGCGATGCCGCGGGTGACCTAGGTCTAACCAAAGACATGCTCGGCAAAACCGTGAAGCTCAACGGTCAAGACTTTCGTTTGGTTGGCATTCTCGATGATCAGGTTGGTTTCGGAACTAGCGGTCGCGTTTATGTGACCCTCGATGCGGCGAGAAAACTGTTTAGTCAGTATCCATATGTTTCGAGCATCGTGGTTCAGGCCAAGACTCCAGAGCAAGTTGATGCGTTGCAGTTCAGCGCCGACGCCCTGCTTCGCGAGAGATACGGTCTCACCGCCGAAGCTGAGACTCGATACACAATAACCAACCAGGCGAATCTGATTGCTGCCGTCGGCTCAATCACAGACACGCTCGGATTGCTACTCACCGGAATCGCAGCCATCAGCTTGATTGTCGGTGGCATCGGCATCATGAACATCATGCTGGTTTCGGTTCGTGAACGAACTCGAGAGATCGGTGTTCGCAGGGCAATCGGTGCCAAGCAGAGCAACATCCTGACGCAGTTTCTTATTGAGGCAATTGTGCTGTCGCTTGCCGGTGGAGTGATCGGGCTCATCCTTGGTGAGATTGCAGCGTTTGCCCTGGCGATTATCGGTGACTGGGTCTTCGCGATCAGGCTAGATACCGTGATGCTGGCCCTTGGCTTCAGCCTGCTGGTTGGTGTTGTCTTTGGCGTCTGGCCGGCTCGTACCGCGGCCAAGCTCGAGCCAATCGACGCACTCAGGTTCGAATAAACCCAGACTGAGCGCTTGCAAACCCTGCGGCTGTCAGCGGGCGCAAGTACCTTTCAAACGTGGAATTCATCATGACGTTTATCGTCTCGCTTGTCGCACTGGCAATCGCTGCTTTTGTTTTAGTGGCTGTCTTGGGCCTGATATCGATCTTTTTAGGTGCCGGCGCTTCTCGGCCAGCGACGCGGGCTGAAATGAACGAGGGCGACTTTCATTCTGGCCCCGAGGGCTATACGCCCAACACTGCTTACCCAGATACTTACTACGGGTCAGCAGGTCAAAACGATCGTGACGAAGAAGACTCCCGGAATTAATAGGTAGTAATTTGTTGCATTAATGCTATGTAGTATGTATGCTACAAGCATGAGCAGAAACTCCGAAGAGCCAGTCTTCAACCAGATTGAGGAAGTGCGCACATCCCTGGGCTTATCCAGGCAGCAGCTTGCCGATCTCGTCGGTGTTCACTACCAAACCATTGGTTACCTCGAGCGCGGGGAATACAGCCCGTCGCTCGTGCTGGCTCTGCGCATCGCTGAACAACTAAAAACCCCTGTTGAAGAGCTCTTTTGGCTCAAGGAGGAAAAGTAAATGAATGAATCACTCGTAGTTTTCGTAATCTTGGCCACTCTTGCCACTGCTTACTTTTGGATATACCCAAAGTTTGCAGGCAACAACGTCAAGAAAATGGCATGGCTTGACTTAGCACTCGGTTTCATTCCGTTAGGTGTGTCAGCAATTCTGTTTTGGCAGTCAGATCCAACTTTCAGAATGGTGTTCTTTGACACCAACTGGTTCTTCTTCACTTTGGTCGCTATGACCGTGTTGGAACTGCCACTCTTCTTTTGGTACATCAAGGCACGAGGTCTGGGCAGGGCCTACTTAGAATCAATGGGCTTTGGTGGGTCAAGAGAAGCTGCTTGGGCGACTGCATCTGTCAAGCAGGTAGAGAAGCAACTAAATGACACTCAATGGGACGGGCTGCGAACTAGGGGAGCGAAGATATTTCTTCTGGTGGCGACAAACTTGTTTCTTTTGGCTGGAGCCGTCTTCTTATTCTTCGTGGGCGATAACGGATGGACTCCGCTATCGCTGATTTACATCCTGTTGATCTTCGCGTTCTGGTTCTTGCTGCGTCAATCGGTTCGTTTAGTTGCCGATGCACCGGCAGAAGCCCTTGACGAGCGACTAATCCGCATTCGCGACCGAAGCTACGTAATTGCATATCGCTGGCTTGCGCTTATTGTCATAGGTTTGGCCACCGCTCTCATAGTTTTCAGTGTTGTGTCAGACTCACAAGCTGGAAGTGACGGTTTCTCGTACAACCTTCCGCTCACCTGGCCTCAGATTCAGGCAATTTTCTGGCTACTTTTTGCATACGCGACCATGCTCCCATCAATGGCGATGATCAGACTCGAACTCTCAAAGAAAGGTAAAAAATGATTCAACGCGATAGCTTTCCCGACATACTGAGAGGTTTCGCGCTACTTGGTATCGCACTGGTCAACATCCCGCTGTTGGCAATCGATCCCGTAACCAACTTTGAAGGCGCAGATCTAACCGACTTTTCAAATGCCTCAACGGCGTTCATAGTTATTGCGCTGTTTCAGGCCAAGTTCTACCTGCTCTTCTCTTTCTTGTTTGGCTATTCGGCGCACTACATTCTCAAAGACTCCAAGCAAAATCGTGGTCGTTGGGTTGGCAGATCAGTCGGGCTAGTTCTGCTCGGCATTCTGCACTTCAGCCTCTTGTTCTTTGGCGACATCTTGTTTGTCTACGGATTGTTCGGTCTGCTTCTGCTTGCTTTCTACTTTCGCAAAGATAAGACGCTGAAGGTTTGGGCATGGATCATCTATGTCATCTCAGGTCTTTTGCTGCTCGCAGCATCTGCGCTAACCATGCTTGGCGAGCAGTTTCTTGCGATGAAAGGAAAAACCTTTCCAGAGGTTTCCACCGATGAATTCGCAAGTGTGATGACAAATGACAATTTCATCGCCTCAATTTCTGAGAGGCTCGAGCTTTGGATTACCGCAGCACCGACCGGATTCTTGCTGCAAGGCCCAATGGTCTTCGTAGCCTTTCTGGTTGGTGTTCTTGCTGCGCGCAGAAAAGCGCTCGGCGAAGGTGCGAATGCTTCGACTATGAAGAAACTTGCTGTCTGGGGTCTGACCCTCGGCCTGCCAATCCAGTTGCTTTCGGCATACATTTTCATTCAGAACGCCGTTTCCGAAAACTACAGCTACGGAACCTACTTGCTCTCAATCGCCATCAACTTTCTGGCTGCACCAATTCTTTCGGCCGGCTATGTTGGGCTGCTCTGGCTAATCAGTCGAAAGCTACAACTTGGGCTTTTGTCATCGGCAGGCAAATATTCGCTCACGATTTACCTGAGCCAATCGGTGATTTTCGCAACCCTATTCTCAGGATGGGGATTCGGGCTGTTTGCGCAACTTGGGGTTCTGCCGGTCACCCTGATTGGTTTCGCAACCTGGCTTGCTTTGGCGTTGATTGCTCAACTCGTCGCCAAATCGGGTCGCAAGGGACCGATGGAGTCGCTGCTTACGGGGTTCAGCAAAATGTTTGCAGGTAAGCAATGAACCTCGAACAACTCGGTCTACTCGGCGTATTTCTTGCCGGCGCAACGCCCTGGCTTGAGGTCGAGGTGGGCATCCCAGCGGGTTTGCTGTTTGGCCTTGACCCGTTCTGGGTTGTGACAGCCGCACTGGTTGGCAACGCCATCATGATTTTTTTGTTCGCCTATTCCGGCTCGGCCATTAGAGACTGGATTCGCTCAAAGAGAAAAGACAAAACTTCGAGCAAGCCTGATCGCTTTGCCAAGGCGCAAAAATTGTTTGACCGCTATGGCATCTTTGGCCTGGCCGCGCTCGCGCCGGTTGTTGTGGGCACGCAGTTCGCTGCAGCAATTGCAGTTGCAGCGGGTGTGAAACCGCTTCGCGCAGCTCTGCTGATTAATGGGGCGAATGCAGCCTGGGCAATTGCCATTGCCTCCCTAATGCTGCTCATAGGCTTAGACCGCTGGGCTCAATTCGCCTAGCAAGCTAACTTGCGTCGAGGAGAAATATGAACGCCGAACTGCTAAAAAACCTAATAATCGTGATCACGGTTGCTGTGGCCGTGTTCAAGGTTGCTCTCAACGAACTTGATGTTCGATCGAGCCGCACGGCTTTAGCAGGCAGCCCTAAGGCTGAGGTCAAGAAAGCCGTTGAATACACAGTGACCAAAAGACGCTTTGAGTCGACCACAACTGTCATCACTGCCACCGTCGTGCTCGCATTTCTTGTTCTCGGTCTCTACGGTCAGATTCAGCAGTTGGTAGCCGGCTCTATTCAGGGCCAGATTTGGCAAGACCTGGTTTTCTTGCTTGCTATGGCTCTCGGACTATTCATCCTTGGGATACCGGGTTCTATCTACAAGACCTTCGTAATCGAGGCGAAATTCGGATTCAACCGCACAACCGTCAAGACTTTCATCATCGACAGGATTCGAGGCATAGTTCTCGGTGCTTTGATTCTTGGCCCGATTCTGCTCGGCTTGCTTTGGATTTACCAGCAAGTTCCAAACCAAATCTGGTGGATAGCTTTCGTCGCAATCAACTTGATCTCTTTGATAACTGCAGCCATAGGCACCAGCGTGATTCTGCCGTTATTCAATAAGTTAAAGGAACTGCCAGAGGGTGAATTGCGTGACAAGATTCTTGCTCTCTGTGAGAGGCAGAACTACAAACTCAAGCGCATTTATGTCATGGATAGCTCCAAACGTTCATCCAAGTCAAATGCGTTCTTTAGCGGGATTGGCAAAACCAAGACAATCGTTCTATTCGACTCTCTAATCGCCAACCACACGGTTGATGAAGTAGTTGGTGTTCTAGGCCACGAAATGGGTCATGACAAGCTCGGTCACATTCGCTCTATGTTGCTCTTGAACATGCTTCAGAGCTTCGTGATTTTTGCCCTCTTTGGCTGGGCTTTACAAGAGCCCGCGCTATCTGAGGCCCTGGGCGGTAGCGGAGTTCAACTAGTGCTTTCACTGATCGCATTCGGAATGTTGTTCTCGCCAATCAACTTTCTCCTAGGGATTTTTGACAACTACATGACCAGGCGAAATGAGCACGGTGCAGACATTTTCGCTTCTCAGGTTTATGGCAAAGAGCACATCATCTCAGCCTTGCAGCGACTAAGTGCAGACAACCTAGCCAATCCCGCGCCACACCCGTTATACGTGCTGGCTTACTATTCGCACCCACCGGCCAGCAAGCGCGTATCTCATGTCTTAGAGGCAAAGCTCGCCTAGCTGTTTTGAGCGACGCGCAGGTCCTGGCATTTACTAGCCGGCTGGGATGAAACCCTTGTCTAGCTCCCACGGGCGAATCGGGGAGTTCTCGAGAATCCAAAACTGTAGGTCTTTGTCTAGGCCGAGAATGATTGCGATGCCAACCAAAACAAAAATGATGCCGAGCACTCGCTTGAAGTTTCCCTCTGGGTTTGCGATCCAGCGTGCTTTGCCAACTACCTTTTGACCCAGTAGCGCAATCACCAATAGGGTTCCACAGAGCCCAATTACGTAAGCCACTAGAAGCAGAATGCCTTCGGCAAACGAAGCCGGCAAAACCGTGACCGTTGCGACGACGTGGATCTCAATCATCAACTTCAAGAAGGCTGACAGCGCTGAGCGAAGGGTTCAAGCAGTAGGAGACAGCCTCGCTGAGTCGCTGGAACTGATAGCTGAAGCCTTGGGCCAAAGGGCTGGCGTTCGTTGGACCGTACAGTGGGCATACGGTGACACGTTCGAAATTGAGAACTGTGGAGACGAGGACGCCTTCCAGGTTGTCCTGAGGTCCCATGAAACTCTCATGGTCCGATGCAATTCCGATTTCCCAATAGCCAAAGTTAGCCCTGGTGACTCATTTTCATTCATCGCTGCTCGGACCATGGCCACATCAGACGCAAATCTGTATTTGTCTTGGGAAAGTGAGTCTGGAGAGGCCTCCACTTGGACCAGGCTCCTGCCGTTCAGGCCGAAACACGTGAAGTAAAGTCCTCTGCCCCTTCACTCCGCAGGATCAACATCAATGAGCCCGAATCCAACCGGATTGGCGGCAGCCTTGAGTGGGTAGACATTCCAAACCTCGACCCCGTCCTTGCTCCTGCTTGGGCGGAGGTATCCAGAGGTAACAAGATTGCCATCCTCTAGTTCCACAACAACAGGAGTGACTAGCCGTTCAACTGATGAATTCAGCGGCCTGCCCTGATCATCAACTAAGCGAACATCCCTCAGCAAGTTACCTTCGGCGTCATAGGGGAAGATGTTCGTAACAGGCAGGCCGTTGTAGATCAAGCCAGTGGTTCTAGAGGCCGGGTTTCCATTGACCAATTCATCGGAAAGCTGAATGGTATTCTCCGAGAGCCCATAGAACATAAGCGCCATAGGAAGAATTGCAATCGTTGTTGCAATTACCCTAACTCGACGCCACAGTGGTCCGAAGTTTGTCGAGCCCAGCCAGACTGAAATTGAGACCAGGGCGATCCAAGCTAGCCACTGTTCGAGCCCGGAGGGAACTCCGAGGTAGCCGTCATCACCCAAGATGTAGAGCTCCAAGAAACCATAGCTGCTTATCCCAATCGCTACCCAGAACAATGGCTTGAACGGTCTCAGGAAATCCCGCACGGCTTTTGCAACTGGGCTAGCGTCAAGTCGCTCTTGAATTCCGGCAACGAAGTCCTTGAAAACTCTTTTTTGAGGCGCCACAGGATCCAAGCCAGCTGCTTGACGCAAGTCATTTGCATACTCCAGTGAGTTAGGTAGAGAAAGCTCTCCGCTTTCATCCTCGGCACGTGCCTCTAGGTTTTCCCTAACCTCTCGGAGAATGTCTTCCCGCAGCCCCGGTCCTAAGTCCTGAAGGAACTCTTCGATTTCAGAAATGAACTTTTCCACTAGGCGGTTTTGAACTTTGTTGGTCATTTTGTAGCCCCCTTCTTGTTTTCTAGCGTTGACTCCGAGAGGAGTGATGCCATGGTTTTCGAGAAATCTGTCCAGGTCTTTTCGGCGTTCGCGAGCTCAATCTGACCCGGCTTTGTAATTGAGTAATACTTCCTATTTGGGCCATCCTCAGACTCCATGAAGTAGCTCTTTAGTGAGCCTGAACCCTCCAGTCTGCGGAGGGTGCCATAGACCGAAGCATCCCCAATTTCAGTGAAGCCAGAGTCCCTGAGTCGCTTTGCAATCTCATACCCGTACTGGTCCTCGACGCTGATCACGGCAAGAATCGCTAGATCCAAGGCTCCCTTGAGTAGCTGTGTAGTGTCCAAAGCACACCTCCTATGTAATCAAGAGTATTGTGTAATACAGAGTAGTGTCAAGTGAGGTCCGCGTGTCGCGGAATAAGATTTCACCAAGGGGGAAAATGACAACTGGCAGACCTGAGTCGCACCTACTGCGTGAGCTTCATGTGTTAGCAAGTGCGGTGGTGGTGCTCGTCGGCTTTTTGGCTGATCCGTTCATCGTTCAAAAGATCGGACCCGTCCAGGTAATTCAATCCTTTGGCATCCTTTTCGTGGCAGGGGCAATAGCTTTTTGGGCTATTGGCTTGATTCTCACCAGAAAGCTGCCTGTTGTGATCAACGTCTGGTCTGTCATCGTTTCGGCTACCGCAAACATGGCAGCGGTTGGCGGATCTTTTCTTGCCTTCAGAATTTGGTACAACAAGTGGCCCTTCAATCTTGAGCCTGTTGAACCCACCGGCTTTGAGGGTCCTGGAGCGCCCCTCTTCATACTGCTTGTGCTCCTAGCCTTCTCGGGATTGGTTTGGCTCCTTGGCCTCCTCGCAGTAGGGGCAACAACACTCAATCAGGATCTGAAACTAATTGATTGAACTTGGGTCCAGGTGCCATAGTGCGAAATCCAATTTTACCGGCCCAGTTTATGAAAGCCGCAGTTCGTTGGCTTGCAGAATTTCACAAAGTTTCCCAGCAGCTTCACTTGCCCGAACCAACGAGCTTTGAAGTCCTTGCCCCTTAGCGAGCCAGCCGCAAAGGATGCCCGCAAATCTATCTCCCGCACCTGTTGTGTCTTTTATGCTTGACGCTTTCCAGGCTGGCACGAGACCAGAGAAAAGGGGGCCGGCAAAAACTGAACCTTCCGATCCCATAGTTATCACTACAGTCCTATTCTTGGTTGCCAAGTTGTTTGCAACTTCAGTTGCATCAGCCGGGGAGAGGATTTCTCTTCCTGTTAACTCTGAAGCCTCGTGCTTGTTGAGAAGCAGTACAGCGCAGGATTCGATTAGGGAGCTGTCCCCTTCGCGCATCGGAGAGGGGTTCAGGGCAACGCGAATGTTCAATTCCTGGCAGAGCGTCATCACCCTGCTGTTGGCTTTGGAGGAAATTTCGCCTTGAAGCATAACGAGCGGAGGTGCGTGTTTTTTGATACTGCCTTCTAGGAAGTCGAGGGTCAGCATTTGGTTTGCCCCTGGATTTACAATTACGAAATTTTCTCCGGTATGGGAAACGCAAATCCACGCTGAACCAGTTGAATGGGAAGACGGCTGAATCTCGAGAGTCAGGTTGGATAAGTGGCGGGTCGCTTGCTTAATGGAGTCAATGTCATTTGGGTTGGCAGAGCAAACAAGTACAACTCGGGCTCCAGTCATGGCGGCCGCCAGGGCCTGGTTTAGACCCTTCCCCCCAAGCGACACCCTATTCTCATCGCTAGTGCAGGTTTCACCCGGGTTCGGAAAGTGATCTACATAGGTTGTTGTGTCGATGTTGACCGATCCAACTACCAAGATGTCGACCGAGCCTTCGTTCGCTGAGTCTGGAAATTGTGACCTGTTCGTTACCAATAGTGCTCCATTCTCCAACTGCTTGACATTCCAATTAGTCTAGACTCAACACGAATTGCCCAACACGTGTTGACGTAATTTACTAAGAGTAACTTTAAACGAAAGGTAATCATGAAACCAAAGCTTGCCGCCTCGGGATTGAAGTCAGCCGCGATAACCGCACTGCTTACCCTATTGGCTGGTTGCACTGCTCCGATGGCTGACCAAGGCGAAGTCATAACCATGTGGCGTCCGATCACCTCAGATGCCGAGCAAACCTACATCCAGGAGAATTTTGTGGATGCCTACAACGCCACTAATCCGGTAAACCCTGTCGAAGTTAGCTACCGAGACTGGAACACCGCCGCACAGCTTCAGCAGGCTTCTGTTGCAGCAGGTGAAGGCCCCGACATCATCTACACAGCGGGTCCCTCAAACGCCCTTGCTTACATTCAAGCTGGACAGCTGTTGCCTCTCAATAAGTACGCGGAGGAATTTGGCTGGAATGACAAGATTCAACCTTGGGCACTAGAAACAGGTTATTCAGAAGCGAATCTTTATCTGATACCAGAGACCTACGAGACAATGTTGATGCTCTACAGCCCGGAGACTTTTGAGGCAAATGGTTGGTCCGTGGCATCAAATCGTTCAGACTTTGACACCTTTGTACAACAGTCACAGGATGCAGGAATGACTGCCATTGCGACCGGTAACAAGAGCTGGGCACCCACCACCGAACACTTGCTCAGTGTTGTTCTTAATAACGTTGCCGGACCAGAAGCGGTCTATGAGGCTCTATCTGGAAATAAGTCCTGGACTGATCCTGAGTTTGTGGACGCAATCACAACTATGAAGGGCTGGTTCGACTCAAAGGCGATGGGCGGCGGGTCGGAAATGTACTTCTCAACAACGGTTGAAGAGTTGTACAACTCGATTGCCACTGATACCGCTAGTACCTACTGGACCGGTTCATGGGCGTTCAACAACGTCGGAGAGTACTTTCCTGAAGATGGACAGGGAAAGTCGTGGGACTGGTCTCTAGTGCCACCGCTGTCAGACCGGGTTTCTGAGCCACCAGTTTCGATCGGGATTGGAAGAACAATCGCCGTGAACGCTGCCACCAAGAATCCGGATGGTGCAGCGGCCTACATAAACTGGCTCATCCAGAATCCGAAGGCTCAGCTGGCCAAGACAGCAGCTATCGGTGTGGCACCTATGCCGCTGATGTTCGATGCTGCCGATTTCCCAGCCGACATTGATCCGCGTGTTGCCAGTCTGTATCAGACGATTGCCGATGCAAAAACCATTGGGTACCTAACTTGGACCTTCTGGCCCCCAAAGAGCAATAGATACCTATATGAAGAGATGGATAAAGTCATCGTCGGAGACCTCTCCGTTGAAGACTACCTGGCTGGCCTCGATGCGCTCTTTGCGCAAGAGCTTGCTGAGGGCTTAGTGCCACCAAGGCCTAACCCGAGTAACTAATCGATCCTTAGGGGCCACGTGAGTCCAATCCTCTTGGGTTGGACTCACAGGGCCATGGAGCAAAAACATGCAAAAGAAACAAATTCGAATCGGTTGGTTCTATCTGCTACCGCTGCTTACAGTCAATGGTGTAGTGGTATTCCTGCCAGCCGTGAGCAATGTATTCCTATCCTTCACTTCCTGGTCTGGACTTGGACAACCGAAATGGATCGGAATCGATAACTACATCCGTCTACTCCAAGATGATGTGGTTCATCAGGCCATTCTCAGGAACCTCGTGTGGACACTCATTTTTCTAATAGTGCCAATGGGGCTCGCGCTATTCGGCGCTTACTTGGTCCTTCGAGCGCCAGCAGCGGGGACCTTTTTTCGGTTGGTATTTTTTACCCCGTACATTGTTTCGACTGTGGTGTCTGCCTCAGTTTGGAGTTTTCTTTACTCACCAACGCTCGGTCTTTCCCCACTTCTTTTTGGGGCCGGAGCGGACACACCAAACCTATTGGGCAATGGGGACACCGCTCTTTATGCAGTCGCATTGGCAAACATTTGGCAGTGGTGGGGCTTTCTGATGATGGTCTTTTTTGCTGCCATGCAATCTGTCAATCCAAGCCTTTACGAGGCAGCCGAACTTGATGGTGCTGGCGCCTTCCGAAAACTGATTAGCGTCACACTCCCAGCAATTCGACCAACGATCATGTTTCTTGCGCTCATGACCGTGATCTGGTCATTTCTCATTTTTGATTACATCTTCATCATGACCGGGGGCGGTCCTGCGGGAAAGACCGAAGTGTTGGGGACCCTTCTCTACAAATCGGCCTTTTGGTCGCGAGAAGCTGGTTATGCCGCGTCCATCGGAGTCCTCATGGGGCTAATCAGCCTTTTTGTAGTTGGTATCTATTTGTCGCTCAGAAAGAGGCTCAAGTGGGAAATTTAAAAACAAAAAGGAAGACCCTGAGTCCAAAAAATACCCTCATCGAGGTTGCACGTTTCACGGTTCTGGGTTTGTTAGCTGTCTTTTCAGCTGTGCCATTGCTGGTTACTGTATGGAATTCGCTAAAGACTCAAGTGGAGATTGCAAATAACCCGCTGGGTCTTCCATCGGACCCCAAGTGGCAAAATTATCTTGATGCCTGGACCGTGGGGAATTTCGGTACAGGTTTCGCAAGTTCGGTGGCGGTGGTGGTCGGCAGTGTATTGCTGATCGCGATTGTTTCAACCATGGCCGCCTATGCGCTCTCAAGGTTGGATTTTCCAAAATCCGGAACTTTGATTCTGTATCTATTGGTGCTGAACTCACTGCCAATCCAACTATTTCTCGTTCCGCTGTTTTTCGTTTGGTCCAGACTTGGTCTTTATGATACTCATCTAGGGCTGGTAATTATCTACACTGCCGTGAACGCTCCATTTGCGACTCTCTTACTGCGATCATTCATGATTGGCATTCCGAGAGACTACGAGGATGCAGCCAGAGTTGATGGCGCTGGTGAATTCAAGGTCTTTTTGTCTGTGACGCTACCCCTCGTCTGGAGTGGGATATTAACCATTTCATTGGTGGCATGTCTAGCTGTTTACAACGAGTTCTTCCTTGCATTGATGTTCATTCAAAGCCCGGAACTTATGCCAATTTCAACCAGCCTTTTCAATTTCCGGAATGGGTTCAGCACAAATTTCCCGCTTCAAGCAGCTGCCGGGATGATGATGCTGGCCCCCATGATGCTGGCCTTTCTGGTTCTTCACAAACGATTTGTCAGCGGAATCACTTCCAGCGGATTAGCGGGGTCGTAAGTTTTGATGTATCCATCTTTTCGAGTGTTACGCAAAAATTTTGAGGCACTTGTCAGCTCAAAATCACTTTCGGGTTACGATGTTTCAGGGCTATTGGAGAAGTTGCAGAGCACCCCTGACGATTACCAAAAACTTTTTCAGCTTGGGCAAGAGATAGAACAGCGCCCGCTAAGGGAATCCTGGAAGTACGTCGAACCTAACGCTCTTGATTTGATTCTCCAGCAGAGTAGTTTCGTAAGTTCGGCGCCGGTTCCAGCTTTGTTGGCATCTGACGTTTTTCACCGGGCGAGGGCAGGTTTTCTGTCTTCTGTTGTGGGGTGCGTTTTAGGTAAGCCAGTTGAAGTTCATCTTGATTCAAAATCCCTCATCAACGCTTTGGAAAAGTCGAACCAGTTCCCAATTCAGGGTTACATTTCAAAAACAATTGTGGAGAACGGCGGATTGGATTTCCTGCATAAAGACGCCCCGGTTTCGTTTGCAGAGAACCTCCGAAACGTTCCACCAGATGATGACATCAACTACACCCTCGTCGGCCTTGTTCTTCTTGAAAAGTTCGGACCCGACTTCGCGCAATCCGATCTTGCAGCAATCTGGCGGGATTCACTTCCGCTTGGATTTACCTGGGGGCCGGAAAGGCTTTTTCTGAGTCGCTACGCAATGGAGATGGGGCTCGACGACAATCCTCAAATTGAAGTAGCTGGTTTTGCAGACTCGCTTAATCCAGGTTCTGAACTTTGTGGCGCATTGATCCGATCGCATATCTATGGATATGCATCCCCCGGAGACCCACTTCAGGCGGCAAGCCTGGCCTGGCGGGATGCGACGATGACTCATAGGGGAAATGGTGTGTATGGATCAATGTATCTTGCCTCGGCAATAGCCATAGCCTTTGTTGAAAAGAACCCTGAGGCAATATTCCGCCGCGCTTTAGAGTTCATCCCTCAGAAGTCACGTTTACATGAGGCGATCGCATACGCTATCGACTCCGTCATGAATTCGCCAACTTGGGAATCTGCCTATGAGTTGATTCATGGGAGGTATGGAGACTTCGGTCATTGCAAAATTTTCCAGGAAATTGGAACAGTTGTTAACTCAGTTTGCTTCGCTGGCAGTATTTCAGAAGGGTTGAAAATTCAGTTATACCAAGGCAACGACACAGATAGTTTTGGTTCTGCAGCAGGTGCAATCCTTGGCGTTTATTTCGGCGAAGGGAATTTGGAAGAGAGCTGGATCTCCCCCTTTCAGGACAAACTACATAGCGCGCTTGCGGGTTTTCATGATCTTTCCCTGGACTCCGTTGCCTGGAGAGTGGGAAAAGTGGCGACTCTAGGGCTTGATGTAGACTAAGCAACAAGACCTAACTGATTATCCAATTAGTTTCATAGAGGTGGGCAATTGGTAAAGCGCGCAGACGTTGCTGCCTTGGCCGGAGTATCGCCGTCGGTAGTCAGCTACGTGCTAAACGGAGGCCCGCGTCACGTCTCAGAGCCCACTCGATTAAATGTACTTGCCGCGGTAAAACAGCTCGGCTACACGCCGAATGCTCTTGCTGCTGGCCTAAGGCGAGGGGCAACAAAGACAATCGGAATGATAATGCCCTCGCCGGTCAACCCTTATCTAGCTGAACTTGCTGATCAAATCGAAGAACAAGCAGCGGAACTCGGATATTCGATTCAAATTTCCATATCCCGCAATGATCGTGAACAGGATATCGGAAGCATTCGTGGGCTTCTTGATCGTCAGGTGGATGGATTGATAGTTCTGTCGACCTCCGCCTTCGAGTCTCTGCAAGCCCTAGGAAGAGACCAAGTTCCTATCGTGGTAATTGACCATATTTCCGAGCGGTCGAGAGTTTCGAGTGTTCACGTGAATAACGAACTCGAATCAAGGAAAGCGGTTCACTATCTTCACCAGCTCGGTCACGAAACAATCGCATGCCTATCTGGTCCACAGGAAGTTCCAACCAGTGACGAGCGTATTTCCGGTTGGCGTTTAGCCCAGCAGGAATCTGGGTTTAGTGATTCTGATTCCCTCATTGTGAGAGCTCCCTATACGGCCCAGGGGGGCTGGGACGCAACGGCAGAACTTATTGATATGACGAATTTGAAACCCACCGCTGTTTTCGTTGCTTCGGATGCTCAGGCTCAAGGATTACTTGCTGCACTCTCGGAGAGGGGTATTTCAGTACCCTCCGAAATGTCAGTCATAAGCTTTGATGGCAGTGCTACCTCTCGCTTCACCTCTCCGCCCTTGACTGTAGTGATGCAGCCTGCTCAAGAAATTGTTGAGATTGCCCTAAATGAGCTTCTTAGGAAGATTGCTGAGCCGAACTCCGAACCTGCGCACATTGTCATGAACTGTCAACTCATTGAACGAGCTAGCACGGCAGCACCTGCTAGATAAGTTGGGTGATCAAAATCTGAGGCCTTCAGACTTTGGATCAACAATCGACTACATTTCGCAATTTAGGGTGTCCACGAACATGTCTCAACGGTCTTTGTTTCACTGCAGTTACGGCGCCTGAAATACACATTTCTATTCTGAACCGACCCGTTTCTGGCCTGGTTTGCAAATCCAGGCAACACAAAATCTTGGGAAATCCGGAGAGCAACAGCAGATCAGGTTCGGCTATCCACATCGAAGCAAGCAAGTCGTCCAATACTTGAGCCGACACCAGTGCAAACCTAATAACCATTTGCACACACACTTGCACAATCAAACAAAAACTCCCTCTCAGAAGTGCCTTCTCAGGCTCTAAATCAAGGGAGTTGCTGGCGGAGAATGGGGGATTCGAACCCCCGAGGGCTTGCACCCAACGCGCTTTCCAAGCGCGCGCCATAGGCCACTAGGCGAATTCTCCTGGGTTGTGATCGACTTGCGATAACCGCACAAGTCTAACGGTGCACTCATCCTCGCCGGTTAGCGGTTGCTTTCAGTGGGTAGGGTGATAGGCATGAATCCACGCTGGCGCATCGCAGCTGCTATCACAGCGGCAATTTTTCTGTTTGGTGTCGTAACTCCTTCGGTTCAGGCAGCAACTGTCAAAGCCGGAGGCTCATGCACAACAGTTGGGAAAGCGACAAAAGTTGGAACTAAAACTTATGTCTGCACCAAAGTGGGCAAGACCAAGGTTTGGAAATTAAAAGCGACTCCTGTTGCTAAACCAACGCCAACCCCTGCCAGTTTCTCGAAGTGCATGTTGCCGGTAGCCGACGGCCGGGGAGATGTAGCTCTCGGCCTACCTCGAATCTCGGCTAGAGGCAAATCGGTGGGCGATGTTCACGCGACGGTAATTTTTGTTGACTTTCCTGACATGACAATGAGGCCCACCCCAGAGGCAGCTCTCGGCCTGGTTAGCCCTAGAGCCACAGAGATTTTCAAAGAGATTTCTTACGGACGATTGAATTACATGATTGAGCCAAATCTGAATTGGTTCATGATGAGCAAACCGTCGACAGCATATTCATATTCGACATTTCGATCACACCAGGATTTCGTCAAAGAAGTAATTTCGCTTGCAGACCCAACAACAGACTTTTCGAAAACTGACAGTCTGATTGTGATTACTAACCCACTTCAACGCGCACTCTCATTTGGACCAGCGATGACATTCCCGGCATCTGAGGGATTCATTGCAGATGGCAGGCTCATCAATAACGGCACGACAAGCGGCAGCGACATTAGTTATTGGGGCGCTGCCTGGTTGAATCATGAGATTGGCCACTCATTTGGATTGGCCGACTTGTATGCATACGGCGTAGCGGCCGACCAAACCTTTAAATTCACAGGTGAATTTAGCCTCATGGGCTTGAGCGATGAACGCAGTCGAGCGCCGGGATTCCTGGCTTGGGAGCGGTTCGTTATTGGATGGCTCGATCAGAGTCAGCTCGTCTGTGCTCCGAGCGGAGTGGGAACCTATAGCCTCTCGCCGGTTGCAACAGCTGGCGGCACCAAGGCTGTGGTTATTCCAACCGGCGCAACCACAGCCCTGATTGTTGAGTCGCGAAAGCCCATTGGCATAGACGGCAAGTTGTCTAAGTCAGGTTTGCTCGTCTACAGGGTCGACACTTCCATCCAGTCGGGTCGAGGTGTGGTTCAGGTTCTCTCGAACACTTCCTTGGCGGCCGATCCTCGTTACTTGAAGGCACCTTTGGCGGTTGGCGAGAGCCTAACTGTCGGCGGCTACACCTTTACCAACAAGTCGAGCAGCCCTGACGTCGATGTTCTAGTGGTCTCACGCTAGGTAAACTTGACCTTGGACTCCCCGTGCGGCGTCACCTCGGCTAACTCCCCCAGGGCAGAAATGCAGCAAGGGTAACTGGGCTCTGACGGGTGTGCGGGGAGTTCTTCAGCACTGTCAGCAGAGAGGGTTAGGCTCAACGAATGGTTACCGCCCTTTATCGCCGCTATCGCCCAGAGGCGTTTGCCGAGCTAATCGGCCAGGCCCAGGTGACCACACCTCTTATGACGGCACTTCGCAACGATCGAGTGAACCACGCCTACCTGTTTTCAGGCCCGCGCGGTTGTGGCAAGACCACCTCGGCACGCATCCTCGCGCGTTGTTTGAACTGCGCAGAGGGGCCAACCGACACCCCTTGTGGCAAGTGCCCGAGTTGCATCGAACTTTCGCGCGATGGCAGCGGCTCGCTCGATGTCGTTGAGATTGACGCCGCGAGTCACAACGGTGTCGATGATGCCCGCGACCTTCGTGAGCGTGCAGCGTTTGCCCCGGCTCGCGATCGCTACAAAATTTTCATCTTGGATGAAGCACACATGGTCACACCGCAGGGCTTCAACGCGCTACTCAAGATTGTCGAAGAGCCACCTGCTCACGTGAAGTTCATCTTCGCAACTACCGAGCCAGACAAAGTTATTTCAACTATTCGTTCGCGCACGCACCACTATCCGTTCAGGTTGGTGCCACCTGCGCAGATGCACGAATACCTCGAGTCACTGTGCAAAGAAGAAGACGTAACTGTTGAGCCAGGTGTTATTGCTTTGGTTGTGCGCGCCGGTGGCGGTTCGGTTCGTGACTCGCTTTCGCTACTCGATCAACTCATGGCCGGCAGCGACGACCGCAAGGTTAGCTATGACCGCGCGGTTGCCTTGCTCGGTTTCACTCACGGCACCCTGCTCGATTCGGTAATCGATGCGTTTGCCGCAAAGAATTCAGCCGCCGTATTTGCCAGTGTTGACTCGGTTATTCAAACCGGACAAGACCCGAGACGTTTTGTCGAGGACCTGCTCGAGCGACTTCGCGATTTGATTGTCGTGCTTGCCGTTGGCAACAACGCTGGTTCTGTGCTGCGCGGCGTTCCAAACGACGAAATCGAGAAGCTCACCACTCAGGCATTCGCTTTCGGAATGTCTTCGCTAACCCACGCCTCAGAGGTCGTCAGCGAAACCCTCAACTCAATGTCTGGGGCAACCAGCCCGAAGCTACAACTCGAGCTCATGTGTGCCAGGGTTCTGGTTCCGGCAGCCTCAGACTCAGAGGCCGGCAGCCTTGCCCGTCTCGACCGACTAGAGCGCCGCATCGGCGTCTCAGGCGCGCCAGAACAAGCCTCTAGCCCAGTTGCTGCCTCACAGTCCGCCGCTTCGAAGCCAGCATCTGCGCCGGCTACCTCCGCGCCAACCGAGGCGATTGTGGTCGAGGGTCTAAGCGAACTCACCACACAGAGCTTCAAAGATTCTTGGGCCGACATTCTCTCTGTTGTAAACAAAGAGTCGAAAGCCGCCTGGATGGTTGCTTTCGCCCTTCAGGTAATCGACTTCGACGCAAGCACGACCATTCTGACACTCAAGTTTCCGAACGAACGCGATCTTGAAACATTCAAGACCTCTGGCAACTCAACCGATGTTTTGCGTCGAGCCATCAACTCTGTCTTGGGTGTGACGGTTAAGTTCAAGCCTCAGTTTGGCCCACCTGCAACTGCTCCGATCGCTGTTGTTGCAGAAGCACCTTCAGCTGAGCCGTCAACTCCTGTCGAAATAACTGCCGCAACAACCGAACCGGCAGCCAGCGCAGATGCCGAAGACGACGCGGTTGCGTTGCTCGAAGAAGAAGCAGCTGCAGTCGAGAGTGCACCGGCACCAGTTGTTGAAAAGCCGAAAGCTAAGTCACGCAACTCAAAGCTCGTTGACGAAGAGTCTCGCTATGGTGAGTCGCTGCTTCGCGAGATGCTCGGTGCCGAACCTGTCGATGACAAAAAGAACGGCCGCTGATGTATGAGGGTGTAGTTCAAGAACTAATCGACGAACTAAGTCGACTGCCAGGTGTTGGCCCAAAGTCTGCCCAGCGCATCGCCTTCTATCTTTTGCAGACAGATGACGATCAGGCAATCAAGCTTTCAAACGTTTTGCGCGAAGTCAAAGAGCGTGTTCGCTTCTGTGAAGTCTGCGGCAACGTTAGTGAAGAAGAGCGTTGCAACATCTGCCGCGATGCTCGCCGCAACCAGACCATGATTTGTGTCGTCGAAGAAAGCAAAGACGTTCAGGCAATTGAGCGCACACGCGAATACCGTGGCCTCTATCACGTGCTCGGTGGGGCAATCAGCCCAATCGAAGGAATCGGCCCAGATCAGCTGCGAATCAAAGAGCTATTGACCCGTCTTTCAAACGCACAGGTTGTCGAAGTCATTATCGCCACAGACCCAAACATGGAGGGCGAGGCAACGGCAACCTACATCGCCCGCATGCTCGCTCCGCTTGGCATCAACGTGACCCGCTTGGCTTCTGGCCTGCCGGTTGGTGGCGACCTCGAGTATGCCGACGAGGTAACCCTTGGGCGTGCCTTCGCGGGTCGCCGTCAGGCTTAGGCTCTGCGCACACGCGCGAAGCGATAACTTCGCTTCGCGGGCCGCCGCCAAGCCTAAAGGTTTAGGTAGCCCCACAGCCGCGAACCAAACTAAACTTGGGGTTTGAGGCAATGACCGCCGCAAAAACCCCTTGTTTCCCCTAATTTTCGGGAGTGTGCGTTGGCCCTAATCGTGCAGAAGTTCGGTGGCTCGTCGGTTGGCGATGCCGCGAAAATCAAGCACGTCGCGAAACGCGTAATCGAAACCCAGCGAGCAGGCAACCAGGTTGTCGTAGTCGTCTCTGCCATGGGTGACACCACCGATGAACTCATCGATCTAGCTCAGTCGGTTTCGGCCAACCCATACGACGCTGCCCGCGAAATGGACATGCTGCTCACCTCGGGCGAGCGCATCTCTATGGCACTTCTCGCCATCGCAATCAATGCTCAGGGCGCAAACTCACGTTCTTTCACCGGTTCGCAGGCCGGAATCATGACCAGCGCAAAACACGGTGACGCACGAATTAGCGAAGTCACGCCAGTGCGCATTCGAGAGGCACTCGATGCGGGCGACATCGCAATCGTCGCTGGCTTTCAGGGCTTCAACAAAGATTCGAAAGACATCACCACGCTTGGCCGCGGCGGCTCAGACACCACAGCCGTTGCGCTGGCAGCAGCGCTCGACGCCGATGTTTGTGAAATTTACTCGGATGTCGACGGCGTTTACACCGCAGACCCGCGCGTGATTCCGCAGGCTCACAAGCTAGACCAAATTGATATCGAATCAATGCTCGAGTTGGCTGCCGCCGGAGCGAAGATTTTGCACATCCGTGCGGTTGAATATGCTCGTCGTCACAACGTTGATCTGCGTGTGCGTTCAACGTTTAGCAAAGATCCGGGAACCATCGTCTACTCAACAAAACCAGAGGGAAGCAAAATGGAAGAGCCAATCGTTTCAGGCATCGCCACCGACAAGGGTCAGGCCAAAATCACCGTCATCGGAATTCCCGACGTTCCTGGTAAGGCCGCCGAAGTGTTTCGCGTGGTTGCAGAAGCCGACTCAAACATCGACATGATTGTTCAGAACAACCCAACCGGTGTCGACGTAACCGACCGCGTTGCCGACATCTCATTCACGCTGCCGCTCGGTGATCTCGGTCGCGTTGCAGGTGCACTCGAGGCCGCAAAGGCCACACTCGGCTATCGCGACTTAGAGCAGGATGCCGACATCGGCAAGCTGTCTGTCGTTGGTGCGGGCATGCGCACTCACTCTGGCGTTTCATCGACACTTTTCGCCGCGCTGGCCAAGGCCGGAATCAACATCGAGATGATCTCGACATCAGAGATTCGCATTTCGGTTGTGACCAGCTCGAAGCAGCTAGACGATGCTGCCCGTGCCGTGCACACCGCCTTCGGTCTCGACAGCGACGAAGAGGCCACTGTTTACGCCGGAACCGGACGCTAGGAGACCACTGTGAGCCGCAAACCAAACCTTGCCCTCGTCGGTGCAACCGGTGCCGTTGGCACCGTGATGATCGACATCATCAACAACCGCGAGAACATCTGGGGAGAGATTCGCCTAATAGCGAGTGCTCGTTCGGCTGGCAAGAAGATTAGGGTTCACGGCGAAGACCTAACAGTTGTTGCTCTCGCCCCCGAGGCATTTGATGGCATCGACATTGCGATGTTCGATGTGCCAGACGAGGTTTCAGAAGTTTGGGCACCGATTGCCGCTCAGCGCGGAGCGATTGCGATCGACAACTCTGGTGCTTTCAGAATGAACGACCTGGTGCCGCTTGTGGTTCCAGAGGTTAACCCAGAGCAGGCCAAGAATCGCCCGCTCGGCATAATCTCAAACCCAAACTGCACAACCTTGACGATGATGGCCGCACTCGGTGCGTTGCACGATAAGTGGACGCTCAAGGAACTCGTTGTCTCGAGCTACCAGGCTGTCTCTGGTGCCGGTGCTGCTGGCATCGATGAACTGGCAGCCGAACTGGCTGTCGTTGGTGGCAACGCGACGCTTGGAAGTCAAAGCGATGATGTTCGCGCAGCTCTCGCTGCTACCGGCAACGATTTGAGCAATTCGCTTTGGGCTCACCCAATTGCTCTAAACGTTATTCCATTTGCAGGCTCACTCAAGGATGGTGGCCACTCAAGCGAAGAGCTAAAGGTTCGCAACGAGTCGCGCAAAATTCTGGGCATCAAAGATCTAAAGGTTGCCGCAAGTTGCGTTCGCGTTCCGGTTCAGGTTTCACACTCGCTAACCGTGCACGCAACCTTCGCCGAATCACTAACCGCAGACGAGGTGCGCAACTTGCTCGAGCAGCAGCCGAGTATCCGTGTGCTTGATGACCCTGCCAATGGTGTCTACCCGACACCGAGTCATGTTGCCGGTCAAGACCCGACCTTTGTTGGTCGCATTCGCCAGTCACTCGACTTCGACAAGAGCATTGAGTTGTTTGTCGTTGGCGACAACCTGCGCAAGGGCGCAGCGCTAAACACCTACGAAATTGCCGAGCTAGTAGCAAAAGAGTTCTAGTCTGTTCTTATGCGCAAAGCCACAGCCCTGATCGGTGCCTTAGTTCTAGCTTTCGTTCTCAGTGCCTGCGGCACCTCTGCTTCTGACCCTGTGCCAGAAGAATCAAATGCCATCACGACACCTAGCCCGAGCCTGATTCCGCCGGTTCCTGGCACAGATGTTCGCTCGATCGACCCGAGTTTCTATGACGTCGGCTTCAGCGAATTCTTGTTTAGGGCGGGCGACGGGCCGGTTTGGTGCACCATCAACGCCGACGAAAAGTGGGCGCTCTGCGAGCAGAACGAAGCCGCCGCCGAGTATGAGCCGCTGCAAACCCCCGACGATTGTCAGGGCAGCTATGGCTATCAGTTGAAGCTCTATGAAGACCCAACCAACTCAACCCTCGAGAATGGGGTGGCAGCCGGCTTTATGTGCAGCGGCGGTTACTACTCAGACCCATCGGTGGCACAGACCCTGCAAAATGGTGAGTCAATCACGGTTGGCGACATCAAGTGTTACGTAATCGACTTCACAGCGCGCTGCGACAACAAGAACTCGCAATACATCGCGCTCGGTGCAAAAGTTTGGGCAGCTAAAAACTAGCTCTTTGCTACCAGGGTGATCACGCGAACCTCTGGGCGATTGAACCAACGAATCGGCGCGTAAATCGAATTGCCGAGACCGGCGCACACATTTAGCAACATCACTCGATCCGCAAATGAGCAAGCACTCATGCCCTTCGCGTTCTTGTTAGGCAGATCGCTGTTTGTAGTGATTGCTCCGATGAACGGAAACCGAACCTGACCGCCGTGCGTGTGACCCGCAAAGAGAATGTCGACTTCGTTTTCGGCCATCGCCTCAATTACTCGACGGTATGGAGCGTGTGTCACACCGATTGTGGCGTCGGCCTTCGCACGCAACTGTGCGCTTTGATCGAGCGAATCTAGATCGTCAAGATCAAGGTGCGCATCGTCAACGCCGAGCAGGGCCAGCTTCACGCCGTTCACCTCGAGCGTTGTCGAACTGTTGTTCAGATTGCGCCATGCATGCGACTCAAACGCGCCGGTGAGTTTTGCGGTTTCGAGTGGCTGCTCTTGGTGCGGAGTTGAAGGGCGAAACACGTAGGCAATCGGGCTCTTGAATCGTGGCGCGAAATAGTCGTTTGAACCGTTCACAAAAACACCAGGCGTCTTCATGATCGGCGCGAGCGCGGCGAGAGTCTCGTCAATCACATTTTTGTGACCGAGGTTGTCACCGGTGTTCACAATCAAGTCAGGCTTCTCGGCAATTAGCCCTGCGATAAACCGCTGCTTGCGCTTCTGCCAGGGAGCCATGTGAATGTCGCTGATGTGCAGCACTCTTATGGCGGCCGAGCCCTTGGGCAGAACCGCCGCCTCACCGCGAATCACTGCAAATCGCCAGCGGGCACCGGTTAGCGCCCAGAGGGCCACGAGCGCTGCAGCGACTGCCAGCAGCGTTAGCCAGGTCTGCCAAGTCATGCTTGAGAAGCCATGGCCTATGAAGGGCCGCTGCTGATCAGCAGCAGAATTGCGCCCGAGCCAGGTGCAGAGGTGCCAACGGCCGGGTCTGTGCCAACAACGTATCCCTTTGGAATAGTCGGTGACTTCACGAAGTACTGCGCTTGCGAAGGCTGTGGCTCGCTAACCGCGGCGAAACCGGCGGCCAGAAGTTTGGCCTTGGCAGCTGCCACGGTTAGACCCGCAACATCTGGAACAACCGTGTTGCCGCCCTTGCTGACGTAAATCTTGATTTGGGTTCCACGAGGCACAACCGTGCCGACAGCAGGGCGGGTGTATGCAACTGTGCCAGGTGGAACAGAAGAAGAAACCGGAGTAACCATAATCGCCGCATTTAGGTCTGAGGTTTGAATCACCTGAGCGCCAGAGCTAGGCACCTGACTTGCGATGTTTGGCACCGTGATCATGGTGGCCTCGATCATGCTCGCTGGTGGCGCATCAAACGGCCCACCCGGATACAACTTGTTCACCTGCTGCATAGTTGTGCGCCAGATGTCGTGACGCACTGTGTTAGCTGCCTTGTTGTTTAGTCGAACGCGAGGCAGAGCAACAGAACCCGAAACGTTGCCGACCCAGGTTGCGGTTGAAACCGCGCTCGAGTAACCGGTCATCCAAGTTTGAACACCTTCGTCTGTGGTTCCGGTTTTTCCGGCGAGCGGCGTGTTGTCTCCGGTTGATGAAGCGCTACCGGTTCCTCCGCTCATAACGCGCTGCAGCGCATAGGTCATTCCCGCTGCAACTTCTGGCGTTACGGCCGCGCTGCAAATTGATCGCGGTGGGGTTAGTTCTTTCTTGCTCGAACGCACAACCACTCTGTCGATAGCAACAGGTGAACAGTAAACGCCCTTGTTGGCAATTGCCGCACCGGCTGCCGCCATGGTGAGCGGCGAAAGTTCGTTGACGCCAAGAATCGATGAAGGAACATATTGCAATTCGGTTCCGTCAGATCGCTTGACACCAAATGCAACTGCAGTGTCACGGATGTCGCAGAGGTCAAGCTGGCTGGCCATGCTCGCGAACGCGGTGTTGACCGACAGCGAGGTGGCCCTTATGACTGACAAGTCTTCGGGCTCTTTAACGATATTGTTCGGTGCCCACGTGCCAAGCAGGGTGCCGCAGCGAGCCGAGAAGTCAGAGGCGTTCCACTCTTTGACGCGCCCGTCAACGTGGTCGTTTAACTTGAAACCTCTGGTTAGCCAGGCGGCCAGGGTAAAGATTTTGTAGGTCGAACCGGTCTGAAAGCCACTAGATCCGCCGTAGCTCTTGTCACTCGAGTAGTTCACCGAGGTTCTGCTCGGGTCATCGCTGAGGGTCTGGTCGTAGATGCGGTTCTGGGTCATGGCCAAAATTCGACCGGTGCCAACCTGCACAGAAACGGTTGCCGAACCGAGTTTGTATTCGTTGGTTGGCGGAGCCCACTTGTTGGTGGCTGCGTATGCTGCCTGCTGAACATCCATGTCCATCGAGGTGTAAATCTCGAGTCCGCCGCGGCGAAGAAGCATCTCTCGGTCTTCGAGTGTCGGGCCAAACTCAACGCTGTTGCGAATTTCCCAAACCGCATAGTCGCAATAGAACGCGGTTACCTGGTTCGCTTCGCAACCGGCAGGGGTGTCACTTATGTTGACGATGATTGGTGTTGCCTTAGCCGTCGAAGCTTCTTGAGCTGTGATGTAACCCTCGGCCTGCATGTTGTCGATCACATAGTCGCGGCGGCTCTTGGCACGGTCTAGGTTCTCAGCTGCATCTGGTCGGTAATCGTTTGGCGACTTCAGCATCGCAGCCAGCAGCGCGGCCTGCGGAATGTTCAGCTCTTTTGCCTCTACGCCAAAGTAATACTCTGAAGCCGACTGAACACCGTTGATCTGGTTTCCGAAGAACGCGAGGTTAAGGTATCCAGCCAAAATCTCTTGCTTGGTGGCAACGCCTTCGAGGGCAATGGCCAAACGAATTTCGCGAAGCTTGCGGTCTACGGTGGCGACGGTTGCCTCTTCAATGGCTTCTTTGTCGCCACTGAGGTTTGCCGCCTCAACCAGCGAGTTCTTCACGTACTGCATAGTGATGGTTGAGCCACCCGGGCCACCACCACCCATGGCCGCGTTGGTAAGGGTTGCGCGAATAAGCGAAATGATGTCAACGCCGCCGTGCTCGAAGAAGCGCGGGTCTTCGGTGGCCACCACGGCATTGCGAATATTCGGCGACATGTCGTTGTAGTCGATCGAGATGCGGTTCTCGTTATAGAACTTGGCCACCTCAACCGGCTCGCCGTTTTTGATGCCATAAATGGTCGATGCCTGTGATGCGTTTACCGGCTTGATGTAGTCGGGGAGGTTCTCAAAGATGCTGATTCCCGCGGAGGCCGCGAACCCGCCCACCAGGATAATCGGGGCCAAAACCACCATTGCTAGCACGCCCGCAATAGCGCTCAATCCACTGAACTTTAGGATTGCGCTAAAGAAGGTCTCGTTCTTCTTGCCGCCAGACATAAGGTCAAGGTTACCCGACAAAGTCTGGGATAATTCTGAGCATGACTAAGTGGGAATACCTAACAACACCCCTTCCGCCGCACAACCAGACAGCCATTTTGAATGACTGGGGCAAAGACGGCTGGGAGCTCGTAACCATCGAAACCAACGCAATGGGCGGCCTCGTGGCCTTCTTTAAGCGCCCGCTGGAGGGCTAAATGTCTCTCATCGAACAGCGTCTAATCGAGCTAGGTTCGCCGCTTCCAGAAGTGGCCAAGCCGGTAGCGGCATACGTGCCTTCGGTGGTTTCAGGCAACCTCGTATTCACCTCTGGCCAGCTGCCTTTCAGCAGCGGCGCCCTGCTGGCAACCGGCAAGGTGGGGGAGTCTGACGGCTTGATTGACCCGGCTTTGGCAAAGACCCTCGCTCGACAGTGCGCTCTAAACGCGCTCGCGGCAATCAAGTTGGCAATTGGCGATCTAGATCGCGTAACCCGCATCGTGAAGGTTGTCGGTTTCGTTTCGTCTGTGCCGCAGTTCACCGGTCAGCCCGGAGTAATGAATGGCGCGAGTGAATTTTTGGTCGAGGTTTTCGGTGATAAGGGAGTTCACGCACGCAGCGCTGTGGGTGTGCCGTCGCTTCCGCTCGACTCTCCTGTCGAAGTCGAGCTAATCGCCGAATTCGAGTAGTTCTTACCTAGCGTTTCGAATGAACCTTGCGGGGTTTCCCGCAACTACGGTTGAGGCTGCCACGTTCTTGGTCACCACTGCACCCGCGCCGACTACAGCATCATCGCCGATTTCGACCCCGGCGAGAATAATCGCGCCAGAACCAATCCAAACGTTCTTGCCGATAGTGATCGGAAGGCCAGCCTCCCATCCCTGTGCTCGCAATTCTGGGTCGAGTGGGTGAATCGGAGTCATTAGCTGCACGTTAGAGCCGAACATCGTGCCTGAGCCGATGCGAATTTCAGCGACATCGAGCGCGATCAATCCGTAGTTTGCAAAACAGTTATCGCCCCAGTGAATGTTTTTGCCGAAATCGACCTTGATAGGTTCGCGCAACCATAGACCTGAACCGACGGTGCCGAAAATTTCAGGCAGCAAAGCAACCGCCGCATCGGAATCGTAGGGAAGTTTGTTGTTGTATTCGGTGCAGAGTCTGCTAGCTGCGGCAATCGCCTTCCATTGCTCAGGCCCAGCTTTGTACCAATCGCCTGCATTCAGGCGTTCAGTCATCGATCGAGTATCACTCGGATCTATTGCTCTAATTCGACTGTCGACTGTCAAGATTTTCCTCTAGTCGTTTGCTCCGCCGGCAATTTTGCCGCTGATGATATCCATCACGCTGGTATCAGCCAAAGTGGTAACGTCACCAATTGGTCGATCTTCTGCAACATCGCGAAGCAGGCGACGCATGATCTTTCCGCTGCGAGTTTTCGGCAATTCTGCAACCACGATTATCGTGCGCGGTTTGGCAATTGGCCCGATTTCTTTGGCCACGTGCTCGCGCAGAATTTTGCTAACGTCAGCGTCGTTGCCTGCAGCTTCGATTTGGTTCTGTCGAAGAATCACAAACGCAACAATTGCTTGACCGGTGGTTTCATCTTTTGCACCGACAACCGCGGCTTCGGCAACAAACGGATGCGACACCAAAGCGCTCTCGATTTCAGCCGTCGACAAGCGGTGACCAGAAACGTTCATCACGTCGTCAACGCGACCCAGTAACCAGAGGTCGCCCTCTTCATCCCACTTAGCGCCGTCGCCGGCGAAGTATTTGCCCTCGAACTTCGACCAGTAGGTTTCTTTGAAGCGGTCTGGGTCACCCCAGATGCCGCGAAGCATTGCCGGCCAAGGTTCGGTAAGCACAAGCAACCCGGGATCGCCGCGACCTAGCTCGTGACCTTCGTCATCGAGCACTGCGGCCGAAACACCCGGCAGCGGCACTTGGGCAGAGCCAGGCTTCAGGGTGGTCACGCCCGGCAGGGGCGAGACCATGATCGCACCGGTCTCGGTCTGCCACCAGGTGTCGACAATCGGGGCTTGCCCGCCACCGATGTGTGCGCGGTACCACATCCATGCTTCAGGGTTGATTGGTTCGCCAACCGAACCGAGAACGCGAATGCTCTTTAGGTTGTATTTGTCTGGAATCTCGCTGCCGAGTTTCATGAACGTGCGAATCGCGGTTGGCGCGGTGTAGAAAATGCTGACCTTGTATTTCTCGATGATGCTCCACCAGCGACCCCAGTCTGGAATGTCTGGTGTTCCTTCATAGATCACCTGGCTCGCGCCGTTTGCAAGTGGGCCGTAGACAACATAGGAGTGACCGGTGATCCAGCCGACGTCGGCGGTGCACCAGTAAATGTCTTTTTCTGCGTGCAGATCGAAAACGTTTTTGTGCGTGTATGCGGCTTGCGTTAGGTAGCCGCCCGAAGTGTGCAAAATGCCTTTTGGTTTTCCGGTGGTGCCCGATGTGTAAAGAATGAAAAGCGGATGCTCTGCATCGAACGCCTGCGCCTCGTGCTCTTCGCTCGCATTGCCAACGGCTTCTCTCCACTCAACGTCACGGCCTTCGACCCAGTCGACGTCTTGGTTGGTGCGGCGAACTACCAAAACATTTTTCACGGATGCGCACTTGCCTGCGCTGAGTGCCTCGTCAACTGCCGGCTTGAGTGCACTGGCTTTACCCTTGCGATATCCGCCGTCTGCCGTGATAACAAGTTTTGCTTCTGCGTCTTCGATTCGCGAGCTGAGTGACTCGGCGCTGAAGCCGCCGAAGATCACGCTGTGAACTGCGCCCACACGGGCAACCGCCTGCATCGCGATAACGGCTTCGGGAATCATCGGCATATAGATGGCAACGCGATCGCCGGCTTTGATGCCGAGTGCGGTTAGGGCGTTTGCGGCCTTCTTAACTTCGCGGGTTAGTTCTGCGTAGGTGAGTTGCTTGCTGTCGCCCGGTTCGCCTTCGAAGAAGATAGCGGTGCGATCTCCGTTGCCGGCTTCAACGTGACGGTCTAGGCAGTTGTAAGAGATGTTGAGTTTGCCATCGGCGAACCACTTGGCAAACGGGGCATTGCTGAAATCTAGGGTCTGGGTGAAGGGTTTGTGCCAGTAGAGCTCACGTGCCTGCTTGGCCCAGAAGCCAAGCCTGTCGGCCTTTGCTTCGGCATAGAGACTGGCTTGAGCTATGGCTTGGCGAGCAAAAGCTTCACTCGGCGCGAAGTGGTAGTTCTCGGCAGACATCTTTGTGCTCCAACCTTTGTTTCCTGCTCGTCATAATGCCACAGATTGAAACATCAGTTTCGGGTGGTTTTGGGTTTCTCAGAATTCGCTGGCAAACCGTTGAAAATTTGCCACGCTAACGCCAAATGGGGATAGCCGAAGATTATGATTTAAGTGTTGGTTTATTCCAACCTCCCATACTGGTTCCCCCAATCAGGTATGGGCGGCGGCAGGTTTCCCCCAAACCTGCCGCCATCTCCTTTTTAATTCACAGATTTGCGTGGAATACCCCGCACCCTTTGGCCAGCAGCCATCCTTGGCCCATGTTTACTCAACCCGAGCTGTTGCCAATAGCCCGGCTGCTTGCTGAGGCTGGGGTCACCGACCTGGTTTTCAACGGCTACTCTCACGCAGCCGTATTGCGGCACAATCGGTGGTCGGCGGTGGAATCGGGCTTTGAAAGCGAAGAGCAGCTGGCTAAGGCAGCCAAGTTTCTGGTTTCAATGGGTGGCAAACAGATTGATCTTGCGCACCCATTTGCAAGCGCAAACCTCGACAAATTGCGTGTTCACGCAATGCTGGCCTCGGCGGTCAATCGGCAAACCCACCTTTCGATTCGCGTTCATGCTTCACGCGACTTGGCACTGAGTCAATGGCTCGGTGTGAATCAGATTTCTCAAGCGCAGACTCAACAGTTGCGACACGTGCTCGATAGCCGAGAAAGTTTCTTGATCAGCGGTTCGGCCGGTGCCGGTAAAACCACGCTGCTTCGAGCGCTGCTATCTGAGAAATCTTCTGAGCGAGTTATCACAATTGAAGACACTGCCGAGTTGCAACTGTTATCGAGAGACAGCGTTTCACTTGTAGCTCGTGAGCCCAATGTCGAAGGTCGCGGCGAGATCACGCTTAATCAACTTTTGATTGAGTCGCTTCGAATGCGCCCAGATCGAATAGTTATCGGTGAGGTTCGGTCTGCCGAACTAATTACCCTGCTGCAGGCCAGCAGCTCGGGGCACAGCGCGGCGGCAACCATCCATGCGACTTCAATCGAGCAAGTCTCTGCACGCATCGAATCGATTGCCACCGCCAGCCTGTTTGAACCCCAGCAAATCACGCGTCTGGCCAAGAGCACGATAGCTTGGCTGATTCACGTATCAAGCCAGGCTTCGCGCCGTTGCCTAGAAATTAGGCGAAATGTCTGATCGCGAAACTTTTGCAAGGTTCAACTCGCTAATGGCGGGTGGTCTATCACTAGACCAGGCCACGCGAATTGCAGACCCGACAAAACTGAGCGATCAGTTTGCGAAACACTATCGATTGCTAATGGCGGTCTGCCAAGAGGCGGGCGGGTCGCCGGTTTTGGCTCTGCGCAATCTCGAGAAAATCGCCGAACAGCAGCAAGAAAACGAAGCAAGGCTTCGGCTTGCCGGCACGGTGCCCAAGGCCACCGCACGCCTGGTGCTCTTGCTGCCGATGGGTTCTAGCCTGCTCGGACAGCTGCTTGGCCTTGGCTCGATAGCCGTCTTCTTTGAGTCGATGCCTGCACTTGTTTCGCTGTTGATCGGGTTGCTGCTTCTCATGGCTGCGCAGGCCTGGTCGCAAAGAATCATGTTGAGCGCGAATCGACTGCAACAGGGTGACCAAATCGTGCTCGACGCCATCGCTCTCTGTCTCGATTCCGGGTTGCCACTGCGCCAATCGCAAGAGATTGTGCTGACCCGTTATGTCGAATTCTTTGAGGTCGAAGTATCAGAGCAAACAAAAAGTGAGATAGCCGAGCTTGTGCACTTCTCGGATGTTTCTGGTGCACCAATTGCAAAACTACTTCGCAATCGGGCAGAAGAAAGTCGTCGCCAAACGGCTCATGCGCAAAACGAAAATCTTGAGCGTGTTTCGATTCGACTGTTGGCTCCGCTTGCAGTCTTTGTTTTGCCGGCCTTTGTGTTGATTACGGTTTTACCAATCTCAATTTCACTGATCACAAACTAATGAAAGGAACCGATTGAAAAGACTCAACGCCAAACGTCTCAGGCTCTCCTCTTGGTATCTAGACGAAGCTGGTGCCGCAACAGCCGAGTATGCAATTGCCACCATGGCGGCCGTTGGCTTCGCTGGGCTTCTGGTGGTGATCATGCGCAGCGAAGAGGTAAAAGAAATACTTCTAGACCTGGTGCGCAGCGCGCTGACCTATACGAACGAAGATGAACCCGCGAGCAACTAGCGATGCGGGTGCGGTCACCGCCGAGTTTGCGGTGGTGTTGCCGACGGTGTTCATGATCATGGCAATCTCGCTTGCAACGCTTTCGGCCCAGCTCGAGCGGTTCAAACTCGTGTCGGTGGCGGGCATGATTTCTCGGGCGGCGGCCAGGGCAGAGCCGCTCGATTCGGTGAAGACGGTCTTCGCCGAGCAACTCGAGGGTCGCGCTTTGACCATCGCGAGCAAGGGCACGATGGTTTGCGCCGAGGTTTCGCAAAGGCTCGAAATCGCAGTTTTGCCCGATTTTGGCCTGCGACTCGCCGAAACGCAGTGTGCGAGAAAGATTGGTCTCTGAAAGTGGCATTTCTGACCAAATTGATCGAAAATCGAGGGTCAGGCACGGTTTTGGGTCTCGGAGTGGTTCTAACCACCTTAGGTGCCCTGCTGGCCAGTAATTTGGCGGTTTTTGTCTTCTTTTCGGCCGAAAAACTAGCAGTTCAAGCCGACCAAATAGCCGTTGCGGCAGCCAATTCGGCTCGTGGTTTGAGCAGCGGTCATCCCTGTCAAGTTGCTGACCAAATTGCAACTATGTATATGGTGTCGCTTGACTCATGTCGTATTGTCGGTTTCGATTCATTTATACGGCTGCGTTCTGTAGTGGTCGGCATCGAGTTGAAAGCCTCATCTCGAGCTGGGCCTGCCGGGGGCAACTGAAACAAGGAGCAATGCGTGGCAAATAGCCGAAAACTGGTCATCGTCGAGTCGCCGGCCAAAGCCAAAACCATTGGCAAGTATCTGGGCAACGACTTCGAGGTCTTGGCCTCGGTCGGGCACATCCGTGATTTGATCGACACCAAAGACGTGCCATCTGAACTCAAGAAGACTTCGATCGGCAAGTTCTCAATCAACATCGAGAACGACTTCGAGCCGATGTATGCCATTTCGGCCGGCAAGAGCAAAACCGTGAGCGACCTCAAGGCCGCCCTAAAAAACGCGGATGAGCTCTATCTCGCTACCGATGAAGACCGCGAGGGCGAGGCCATTGCCTGGCACCTGTTGCAGGTGCTCAAGCCGAAGGTTCCGGTTAAGCGAATGGTGTTTCACGAAATCACCAAAGAGGCCATTCAGGCCGCGCTAAGCCACACGCGCGACATCGACGAAAACCTGGTTCAGGCGCAAGAGACCCGTCGCGTTGTCGACCGTCTTTATGGCTACGAAGTTTCGCCTGTTCTGTGGCGCAAGATTAATCGTGGTCTGAGCGCCGGTCGCGTGCAGTCACCGGCTATGCGTTTGGTGGTCGAACGCGAGCGCGAGCGCATGGCGTTTGTTTCGGCAAGTTACTTCGATGTCAAGGCCGTGCTCGATTCGCAGGTTTCGGGCGAACCAAACTTTGAGGCGAAGCTGCTCAGCATCGACGGCAAGCGCATCGCAACCGGCGAAAGCTTTAACGATCTGGGTGTTCTAAAGTCTGACGTTCGAGTGCTCACCGAAGCCGAAGCAACTTCGCTAGCCGAGCAAATGAAATCAAAGTCGGTTGACATTGAAGTAACTTCTGTCGAGGCAAAGCCATCGACTCGTCGACCAGCTGCACCATTCACAACTTCAACGCTTCAGCAAGAGGCATCGCGCAAACTTCGCATGTCAGCGAAGCAAACCATGGATACCGCGCAGTCGCTGTATCAAGAGGGTCACATCACCTACATGCGAACCGATTCGCCAACGCTTTCTGCTCAGGCAATCTCTGCAGCAAGATCGCAAGCCGCCGAGATGTTTGGCAAAGAGATGGTTGCCGATGCTCCTCGCGTTTACACCGGCAAGTCGAAGAACGCGCAGGAGGCGCACGAAGCGATTCGCCCAGCCGGCGAGGTATTCAAGCGCCCGTCTGAGATGTCGGGCATCATCTTCGGCAGGGCCTTTGAGCTCTATGACCTGATCTGGAAGCGAACCATCGCCTCGCAGATGCAAGACGCCAAGGTTTCAACTACCACCGCCAAAATAACGGTCACCGGGCTCGAAGGCCACGGCCCGGCAGAGTTCACATCGTCTGGAACCGTGGTGACCTTCAAGGGCTTCATGGCTGCCTATGAAGAGGGCCACGACGAGAGCCGCGAAGAAGACGAGAGCGAAGAGCGCGAATCGAAGCTGCCAAAGCTAGAGGTTGGTCAGAAGCTCAAAGCAATCGACGTTTTTGCTAAAGACCACCAGACCTCGCCACCACCGCGCTATACAGAAGCGAGTTTGGTAAAGGCTCTCGAAGAAGACGGAATCGGTCGCCCTTCGACATACGCCTCGATTATGTCGACAATCATCGGCAAGGGTTACGTCACCAAGCGCGGTCAGGCACTCGTGCCCGAATGGATTGCATTCACCATCACCCGTTTTCTAGAAGAAAACTTCGAGCGACTCGTTGACTATGCTTTCACCGCGCAGATGGAAGAAGACCTCGACCTAATTGCCTCTGGTGATCTTGATCGCAGCACCTGGCTGCACCGCTTCTATTTTGGCGGCGAGGGCGTCGAGGGATTACACCCGACCGTCGAGAATGTTGTCGACAGTGACCCTCGTGCGGTGAACTCGATTCACATCGCAGACAACATCACGCTTCGCACCGGCAAGTATGGCCCTTACATCGAGACCATGGTTGAACCCGGCAGCGAAGGCGCAGACGAAAACGGTCGTCGCATCGTTAACATTCCTGAGGGTCTCGCACCCGACGAGTTGACGGTTGAGAAAGCGCAAGAGCTAATCGATGCGCCAATCATTAGCGATCGAATCATGGGGCAAGATCCTGATACCGGCTTCGACATTCTTTTCAAGGATGGCCGCTACGGCCCATACGTGTTGCTCGACGACCCAAAGGCCGAGAAGCAAAAGACCGCTTCGCTTTTCAAGTCGATGTCTCCGGAGACCTTCACGTTTGAAGAGGCAGTCAAACTGCTTTCGCTTCCTCGAGTGGTTGGCGTCGACCCAGAGACCGAGACCGAAATCACCACCCAGAACGGCAAGTTCGGCCCGTACATGAAGAAGGGCACCGACTCTCGCTCGCTGGCAAGCGAAGAAGACATCTTCGGCATATCGCTCGAGCAGGCTCTAGAGCTCTACAAACAGCCGAAGTATGGCGGCAGGCGAACTGCGGCCACCCCGCTAAAGGAGTTTGGCGAAGACCCGCTGTCGAAGTTGAATGTGGTCGCCAAGACCGGCCAATTTGGGCTCTATGTAACAGACGGCTTGGTCAACGCGACCGTGCCGAAAGAAGAGCCGCTAGACGAGTTGACCTCTGATCGCGCTTTTGAGTTGCTAATGGTTCGTCGTGAGAAGCTCGGTGTTGAACCGGGCGAAGCGCCACCAAAAACCTCGCGTTCTCGCAAGACAGCCACAACCACCCGAGTGGTCAAAAAGGGTGCAACGCGAAAGAAGAAGGCCTAATCGTGGCAAGCGGTCTATTCATTTCATTCGAGGGAATCGATGGAGTTGGCAAATCAACCCAGCTCGATTTGCTCGTGCAGTTCTTGAATGAACAGGGCCGCACCGTGTGCCGCACTCTCGAACCAGGTGGAACAGACCTCGGTCGCGAGATTCGCGAATTGCTTCTGCATCGCAAGGGTGAGGTGTCACCGCGCGCAGAAGCACTTTTGTTTGCCGCAGACCGCGCGCATCACGTAGCTAATGTTGTTCGACCAGCACTAGAGAGAGGTGAGGTTGTCGTCACAGACCGCTACCTCGATTCTTCTGTTGCATATCAGGGCAGTGGTCGCGACCTCGGCTTCAATCAGGTGCGAGACCTTTCGCTATTTGCTGTTGATGGCTTGCTGCCGCACCTAACCGTGTTGCTAGATCTTGACGCCTCCAAGGCTGCGGCTCGAAGAAGCAACACCGGCGCAGAACCCGATCGACTCGAGCGCGCAAAAATCGAATTCTTTGAATCGGCGCGCCAGGCATATTTAAAAATGGCTGCCGATGAGCCGGCACGCTTCTTGGTTCTCGACGCAGAGCAAAGCGTCGAGAGCATGCAGGCAAAAATCCGTGAGCGAGTTCAAGGATTACTCGGGTAATGCCAACCCCAATTTGGCGTGAACTTTTTGGGCAGAGCGATGCGATTGCTCAACTCGAGCAAGCCGTTAGCAACCGAGACTCGGGGGTTCACCACGCTTGGCTAATGACGGGCCCACCGGGCTCTGGCAGGTCGAACATGGCTGTGGCCTTCGCAGCAGCGCTGCTCTGCAAGGATGGCGGGTGCGCCACCTGTCACTCGTGCACATTAGCCATGTCGGGCAATCATCCAGACATCAATTTGCTAACCACCGAAAAGGTCGGCATCTCGATTGAAGAGGTTCGCAACCTGGTGGTTAGCGCACAAATGGGTGGCTCGATGGGGCGCTACCGAATCATGATCATCGAAGACGCAGACCGCATGGCCGAGCGCTCGTCAAACGTATTGCTAAAGGCTCTCGAAGAACCGCCCGCCGGAACCGTATGGATTCTCTGCGCACCGAGCGAGGCCGACATGTTGCCCACCATTCGCTCGCGCGTTCGCCGCATCGCGCTCAAGACACCATCGGTTGAAGAAGTCGCCAAGTTGCTCGTTGAGCGTGACTCGATTGAACACTCGCTGGCGCTAACAGTTGCTGCCGAAGCCCAGAGTCACATCGGCATGGCACGACGCCTTGGCACGAGTGTTGATGCGAGAGGGCGACGCAAGGATACTTTGGTTGCGGCTCTAGCAATCGACACGGTTACCAATGCCGTCTATACCGCCGAGCGCTGGATCGAATTGGCAAGACGCGATGCCGATGCGTTGACCGCCGAGCGCGATGCCGATGAGCGCGACGAGTTATTGCGAGTTCTCGGTGTCGAAGACACCTCGAAGTTGCCGCCCTATGCGCGCGCCGACGTGAAAGCACTCGAAGAATCGCAGAAGAAACGCGCAACGCGATCGCTGCGCGATGGACTCGACCGAATTCTGGTCGACCTGCTTTCACTTTTCAGAGACGTGCTCATGGTGCAACTTAGCGCGGGTGTGCCGCTGGTAAACGAGTCGCTCAAATCGCAGATTGATTCTGTGGCACAGCGCTCGACCGCACAGCAATCACTAGAGAAATTGCACCAGATTGAATTGGCGCGAACCCGAATTGCCGCCAACGTTAAAGACCTAATGGTGCTCGAAGCACTAGCCGTGAACCTGAAGACCAAGCGGTGAATTTAGAATTGTTGAAACGAGAGGTAATTATGCGAGCCAAGAAAAGCCTGGCCATGTTTGCAACCTTCACGCTGCTTTTGGCGGGATGCGCCGCCGTGACGCCAGCAGATTCGGCAGTTTCAGACAACGTGCCAGCTGCGCTCAAGCCCTTCTATACCCAGAGCGTTAACTGGAAAGAATGTGGCGAAGACCTCAAGTGCGCAACCATCAACGTTCCGGTTGACTACAAGAAGCCAGCGGCCGGATCAATCAAGCTTTCACTCAACTACCTGGCCTCAACTGGCGACGCAGACCTCGGCTGGTTGGTCGAGAACCCAGGCGGCCCCGGCGGTTCGGGCATCGACTTTGTGGCAAGCGCTTCAGCCCAGGTTGCTAGCGAAGCTGTGCGCAAGCGTTACAACGTGGTTGGTTTTGACCCGCGCGGTGTGAAGCGAAGCGCTCCGATTAAGTGCCTCAGCCCGAAGGCCACAGACGAGTTTCTCTATGGCACCACTCCCGGAGCACCCGGGTCAACCGCTGAGATGGCTGCATCGCGCAAAGCCATGAAGAAGTTCATCGACGCCTGCGCGAAAAACAGCGGCAAAATCTTTGGATTCGTTGACACGGTTTCGGCGGCCCGCGACATGGATGTCATCCGGGCGGTTCTCGGTGAAAGCAAGCTCAACTTCATGGGCTTCTCTTATGGAACCTTCTTGGGAACCACCTATGCTTCGGTTTTTCCAGAGAGAGTTGGTCGCTTCGTGCTTGACGGGGCAATCGACCCGACCGTGAGTGACGAAGATCAGAGCGCAAACCAGCTCAAGGCTTTTGATCAAGCTCTCAAGAATTACCTAGAAAACTGTTTGACAGTCGACAAGGCAAACTGCCCGTTCACGGGCACAGTCGAGAGCTCGATGAAGCGAATCACAGCTTGGTATAAGCAACTCGAAACCAAAGAGCTGAACACCGACCTCAATCGTCGCAAGCTGACGATTTCTGGCGGCATCACCGGTTTGATCATGACGCTCTACAGCGACACCTACTGGCAGTACACAACCACTGCTTTCAAAAACGCTTTTGCCGGTGACGGCACACTGTTCTTACAGCTGGCCGACTTCTACAACGACAGAGAGACCAACGGAACCTACGGCTCGAATCAACTCGAGGCCAACCTAGCCGTTTCGTGTCTCGACGGTCGCTCTGACCCGAGCCCGAAAGCGATGAAGGCGCAGAACTCCAAGCTGCAAAAGCTCAGCCCGTTCTTCGGTCGCTACTGGCTCAACGGCGCACTCGGATGCGAGCAGTGGCCATACAAGGTTGCCGCCAAGCCAAAGAGTTATGCGGCCAAGGGCTCGGCACCCATCCTTGTGGTTGGAACCACCGGCGACCCAGCGACCCCTTACTGGCAGGCGCAGAACCTGGCCAACAAGATTCTCGACAACGCCCAGCTGGTGACTTTCAACGGCGAGGGGCACACGGCCTACGGTCGTTCGAACGCGTGCATCGTCAAGAATGTCGACGCCTATCTGATCGATGGCATCGTGCCGGCAACCGATCCGAACTGCTAGCGGCTGACTCGATGCCCTGCCGCACTCGCAGCGCGAAAGGTAAACTTTCGCTGTTGCCTTTTGCGCAACTCGCCGCCTTAGCTCAGTTGGTAGAGCAGCTCCCTCGTAAAGAGCAGGTCTGGGGTTCAATTCCCCAAGGTGGCTCTGGTTGCCTTTAGAGCATGCGGGAGTAGTATGGCTCTTGGCTCTGAAAGGGGTTAGCAAATGTTAAGCCGCAAAGGTTTACACCCCTCGCAACTCGTAGCAATTGCCTTTACAGCCGTAATTCTCATCGGCACTTTTCTTCTTATGACGCCTTTGGCGACAGCGCCCGGAAAATCAACCGGATTTGTTGACGCACTCTTTACCTCAACCTCTGCCGTTACCGTTACCGGCCTCGGAACGCTCGACACCGAAACCCACTGGTCTTTCTGGGGTCACCTGATCATCGGATTCCTGATTCAAGTCGGAGGTTTCGGAATCGTCGGTTTCGCAAGCCTGGTCGGGTATCTGCTCGAGGGTCGCATCTCGCTGAAGAACAAGATGACAACCTCTTCTGAGTCATCACTTGCTGTTGCCCCCGACATCAAGACGCTGTTGAAGAACATTGCCAAAATGATGCTCGGTTTTCAGGCCGTGCTTTTTGTTTTTCTCTTTGTGCGGTTCATGACCGAATACAAGTACAGCTGGCAGGATTCGCTCGGACACGGTCTCTTTCACGCTATAGCGAGTTTTAACAACGCGGGCTTTGCTCTCTATTCAGATAGCCTGATGGGCTTTGCTCGAGACGGTTGGATTATCGTTCCGGTTTTTGTAACCGTTTTTCTTGCAAGCCTCGGTTTTCCGGTCTTGGTCGAAATTCGCGATCGCCTGAAACTCAAGGTCTATGCACTGCTGAAAAAGAAGCCTGACTACTGGATGGCTCCGCAGTGGTCTCTAAACTCGCGCATCGTCTTGTGGTCTAGTTTGGTTCTGCTTATTGCCGGAACTCTAGGCGTCGCGTTTATGGAGTGGGATAACCCGCGAACTCTTGGCCCACTCGACCCAATCAGCAAGACTCTCGATAGCATCTTTGCCTCGGTTATGCCCAGAACAGCTGGTTTCAACGCTATGGACATCGGTGCGTTGTATCCGGCGACCTGGCTCGGCATGGAAATTCTGATGTTTGTCGGTGGCGCTAGCGCGTCAACTGCCGGAGGAATCAAGCTTGGCACGGCAGTGGTTTTGTTCTACATCATCTACACCGAGATTCGCGGCGAGGCCGCCGTAAACATTGGCAACCGTCGCCTGCCACGTTCTATGCAGCGCCAGGCGCTAACCATCGTGAGTCTTACAACTTTTGTGATTCTCGGGGCCGTAGCGCTGCTGAGACTGACCACCAATTTCACGCTCGACGAGATCATCTTTGAGGTCGTTTCGGCAACTGGAACGGTCGGTCTTTCGACTGGCATAACCGCCGACCTGCCAGAGCACGCCAAGTTTTTGCTATCGCTGCTCATGCTGTTTGGCCGACTAGGGCCTATTGTGGTTGCCACATCGCTCGCGATGCGAAAAACGAAGCGCCACTTCGAGTATCCAAAGGAAAGCCCGCTAATTGGTTAAGTTACTAAAATCATTAACAAAGAGAAGGTGCATCTAGTTGCCAAAGTCAAACGGTCCATCGCGTCGCAGAAGTTTTCACGCCGTCAATGTTGCGGTAATCGGTCTCGGCCGTTTCGGCTCGTCGCTTGCCCAAGAACTCGTCAAGGGTGGGCACCAGGTTCTTGGCATCGACAACGACGACAAGATCGTGCAGAGCCTGGCCGGCGAGTTGACTCACGTGGTCACTGCTGACACCACCGACGAAGAGACCCTCAAAGAGCTCGGGCTCGCAGATCTCGATTGCGCAGTGGTGGCCATTGGTGCCGATCTCGAGGCAAGCATTTTGACCACATCGCTGCTTTTGCAAATCGGTGTAAAGCAACTCTGGGTAAAGGCTAACTCAACCGCGCACGGCCGAATTCTTGAACAAATTGGCGCGCACCACGTTATTTTTCCCGAGTACGAAATGGGTCGTCGAGTTGCCCACATGGTTACCGGCGAGTCACTTGACTACGTTCAGATCGATGAGGACTTCGTTATGGTCAAGTCGGTTTGCCCCGAATCGTTCGATGGAAAAACTCTGGCCGAGCTGAAGATTCGCAGCACTTATAAGGTGACCGTCGTTGCCGTTAACCATGGCGATGGGGTCTACGACCCTGCGTTTCCAGAGACGAAGTTGAAGTCAGGCGATCTTTTAGTTGTTGCCGGCGGCAAGCTAGCTCTCAGCGAATTCGTTCAGGTTCAGTAGCTCTAGGTGCGCTGCTAGCTCTGCGTGCCAACTTGAGCTCGGTAGCCCTGCACTGTTGACCTCAGGCCGATGCCGCAAACGCCAATCATTTTGCTATCGCGGTAGTAACCAAAGACGCAATCGCCCTCGATTTCACCGTGGATGAGTTTCACTTCATCGGCTAGAGCCAGCAATCCAAAGGCAAGAATATGCATTTCGAACTGATCGCTCCAGAAAGATGGCATCGGCGCAAACGTTTCATCGAGCACTGCGGGCCAGTTCTCGGCCTCGTTGAGTTTCGCCGCCAGCACCTGACCAACGCGCTTGGCGGTATCCGTGGGAATGTTCCAGTGTTCAACTCGGCGGGCAACCCCATCGAAAAGCGGGTTTGCGAACCTGGCAACATCGCCGATTGCAAAAACGTCTTCGGTCACGTTTCCATTGGTTTTAACGGCGCGCATCGCGTTATCGGTTAGAACGCCATCGCTCAAATCGAGCCCGGTGCCATCGAGCCACTCGGTGTTGGTGTCTGAGCCGATGGCCTCGATGAACACATCGCAGGCTAGTTCTTCGCCGGTGTCGAGAAGCACGGCAGAAATCTTGGTCTCACCAATCAAATCGCTAACCGAAGTTTTCATTTTGAAGCGAACACCCTCAGCCTCGTGGCGGCGCTGAATTTCGCGAGCTAACTCAACGCCGAGAGGTCGAACAATCGGGTGAATGCCAGGTGCCACCACTGTCACGTCACAGCCCAACTTGCGAGCGGTGGCGGCAACCTCGCACCCGATGAAGCCGGCACCTAAAATCACAACACGCGCACCAGGCACAAGCTCGGCACGTAGTGCAATCGCGTCATCTAGTGTGCGAACCGCGTGTCGCCCGGCCAACTCAGAGTTGTTCACTTGCAAACGCTTCGGCCGAAGACCGGTTGCGATGATCAGGGCAGAGTAAGGGTGCACCTGACCGGTCGAGTCGGTGACTGTGTGATGTTCGAGGTCTGCGCTAACGGCTCGCGTGCCGAGAATCCAGTTGACGTCTTCAGTTGCTGGTCGCTGCGCGAAGGCAACCGCTTCGTGGCTCACCTCTTTGGCAAGCACTTCTTTGCTCAGGGGAGGGCGGTTATAGGGAGCGTATGGCTCTTCGCCAATTGCGGTGATTGGGCCGGCATAACCGAATCGTCGCAGTGCTTCCGCTGCGCGCAATCCACCCATGGATGCGCCAACGATGACGACCGGCTTGGTCACGATTTATCCGTGTGCTTATTTTTCGACGATGAAGATGGCCTGCATAGGGCAGACGTCGATTGCTGCCTCAACATTGGCGCGTTCGCTGTCGTCTGCCTCTGCGACATACTCGAGCTTGTCGTCGTTGTTCAGGCGAAAAATGTTTGGCGCTTCAAAAACGCACTGGCCGTAGTGCTGGCACTTGCTCATGTCGACGTCGATCTTGATGGTCATTTATTTCTCCTCAACGGTTGATGGGTAAAGGTCTTTTGATGGTGTGCGAATTCCGCGGAACTCCCAGTCGCCACCGAGCGCTGTCGAGATGACTTCTTCGCTCTCGGTTGGCTGCGCGCCCACGTCGGTGCGAATTGGCGTTGGGCCTTCGACGATGTGGTTGGTCAGCTTGCCAAGGCCCTCGACCTCAACCTCGACAATGTCGCCTGGTTGAACAGGGCGAGAGAACGCAGGAGTGCCGCTGAACAAAATGTCGCCAGGAACAAGCGTGATGGTGCGAGCAATGTCGGCAACCAGATAGTGCATGTCCCACTCCATGTTGTCGGTGTTGTCTTCTTGCTTAACCACACCGTTGACAAGAGTGCGAATGTTCTTGTTTCTGAAATCCCAGTCGGTAACAACACCTGGGCCAATCGGCGCGAGAGTGTCTGAACCCTTTACTCGCAACATCGAGCCGGCATCGGTGTCACGAAAATCATGCAGACCGTAATCGTTGCCGATTGTGTAGCCGGCAATGTATTCGCCTGCTTCAGCCGGTGAAATGTTGCGGCAGGTTTTGCCGATCACGATCACGATTTCGCCCTCGTAGTTCAACCACTTGCATCCCTGCGGGCGAACCACGGCTGCATTGTGGCTGTTCATCGCCGTCACCGGCTTCTGAAAGTAGGTCGGCGCAGCTGGCAGCTTGGTCATGAACTCTTTGGTGCGGCTGTCGTAGTTCAGGTGCACAGCGATGATCTTGGCCGGTTCAACCGGCGGAAGGTGCACTGCGTCGGCAATCGCCACGCGGCGACCGTCTCCGGCAACAAGGTGTTCGCCATCGCGAATTACCTGGGTTGGGTAGCCATCGAGCAGAATGCGTCTAAATTCAGCCACGGCTGTTCACCACGTTTTTAGCCTGCGGAAAACCGCCCTCTGGACGAGGGAAGTAGACGTGAACCTGGCCGGTTCCGATCGAGTTCTCGTATTCGCTATACATGACACCCTTGGCTGTGTTCTCTTCTTCGCCGGTAGCACCCGCCATTGCGAGCCAGTGGTAGAAGCCAGCTTCTGGCTTGTACTTCTTGAAGTTCGGCATGTTGTCGAGAATCGCCTTGTGGTCGCCGGCCTTCATCCACTCGAGCACCTCGAGGTCGGCGGCGTATGCCTCTGGAGTGAAGATGTGCTTCGGGTCGCTTGCCTCGTGCTTGCGAAGTTCGCGCAGTGGCCAGAAGGTGTGTGACAGCGCACCCGATGCGAGCAACAGCACCTTGCGATCGCTATCACGGATGGCTTCGCCGAGTGCACGCCCGGCTCGCTTGAAGTCTTCGTAGTCGCCGGTCTGGCAAACGCTCATGCTTACCCAGCGCTTGTCGTCGAGACCGCGACCGAGGTAGTGCCAAAGGTTTACGGTCGCATAGAAAATCGGAAGGTGTGGGTCTGCAATCGGTGTGATCCAGGTGCCGTTCTTCTCGTCATACTTTGCAACGAGGTTTGCGAGTTCTGGGTCACCCTTCATCGCATAGGGAACCTGCGACATTCCACGTGGCAATTCTTCTGAGGTGAAGAGCCCGCTGCGCTCGGCAGCTGAGGTGATTACGAACTCAACGGTGGTTGCCCAGTGCGAGTCGAGCACTACAACGGTGTCGAAGTCGAGAGTCTCCATGACCTCTTTGCGAAAACGCTTTAGACCAGGCACGAGAGTTATCTCTTTGCCGTTATTCAGATCTAAACGGGTCGCCTCCGGCAACATGATTGTTGGCACGTGAGCAAGAATTGCTGCGCCTACTACTTCGCCCATTGTCTATTCCTTCCATCCGTTTGGTGAAACCACTGTGTTCTTTACATCTGCATAGAAATCGAATGACCAGTTGCCGCCCTCGCGGCCAATGCCCGACTTCTTCGAGCCACCGAACGGAGCCCGAAGGTCGCGCACGAAGAAACAGTTAACCCAAATTGTGCCAGCAACCAGTTCTTTTGTGATCTTGTCTGCGTGCTCGCGCTTGCCAGAAACCACAACGGCGGCCAGGCCGAATTCGGTGCCGTTTGCCATCTCGAGCGCCTGCTCGTCAGAGCTGAAAGTCTGCATGCACAAGACCGGCCCGAAGACCTCGGCGGTAACTATCTCGCTGCCGGCGGCGGGGTTCTTGACGAGAGTTGGCCTAAAGAACAGGCCACCGAGGTCGGCGTTTGGCTCGCCGCCCATGATGATGTCTGCGCCCTCTGCCTTGGCGCGATCGACGAAGCCCTTGATGCGGTCGAAGTGCACCTGGTGAATCTGCGGGCCTATGTCGGTGTTCTCGTCGCGAGGGTCACCCTGGTTGATATTGCCCGCACGTTCGATGAACTTGGCGGCGAACTCGTCGGCAACCGATTCGTGCACCAAGATGCGTGTGCCCGAAAGGCAAACCTGGCCGGCGTTGTCAAATTGCTCAACGGCGAGTTCGGCTGCGAGGTCTAGATCTGCATCTTCGAAAACCAAGAGCGGGCTCTTTCCGCCGAGTTCGAAACTAATCGGTGTCAAATTGTCTGCAGCCGCGCGGGCAATAACTTTTGCTGTCGGCACCGAACCGGTGAAAGATATTCGCGAGATGTCTTTGTGTGCAACAAGAGCCGCACCGGCTTCTTTTCCGTAACCCTGAACAACGTTGAAAACGCCGTCTGGAATTCCGGCTTGCTTGGTTAGGTCTGCGAAGTAAGACGCCGACAGGGGAGTCCACTCTGCAGGCTTCAAAACCACAGTGTCGCCCGCTGCGAGCGCCGGACCAATCTTCCAGGTTGCCAACATAAGTGGCGCATTCCAAGGAGTGATCAGCGCGCAAACACCAGACGGGTCCCAAGATATGTTGTTGCTGTGACCGCGAGTTTCAAAAACTTCGTGGTGCAAATCGTTGATTGCCCAATCGGCAAAGAAGCGAATGTTCAGCGCAACACGTGGCATTACGCCGCGGCGGTGTGAACGCAAAAGCGATCCGTTATCCATGGTTTCAAGTTGCGCGAGAGTCTCGATGTTCGCTTCGACCAGGTCGGCGAGTTTGTGCAGAAGCTCGCCGCGCTTTTTCGGGCCCATCGCTGCCCAACCCTTGAACGCAGCCTTCGCAGCAGCAACCGCCAGGTTTACCTCGTGCTCGCCACCGCGTGAGATTTCACCCATGAAGCTGCCGTCGACGGGCGAGGTGTTTGTAAAGGTTTCGGCAGAGGCGACGCGCGTTCCGTTAATGAAGTGTCGGGTGTCAATTGATGCACCTACGAGGTCGATTGTGCTCACTCTTCTGGCCCCTTTGTCAGCTAAGAATGCATTTCATTTGGATGCTAATGACCTAGATTACGCCATACTTAGAAGCAGCAAAGGCAAGATTTGTAACGATTTAGGAGCTCTTGTGACCCAGTCAGTTCGCCCGCGAATCGCGATTCTCGGTCGTTTTGCCGAGAACACGTCGGCCACCCGCCGAGACGCCATTGTCACAGCCCTTCGCCTGGCCGAGGCCGTTTATGCCGCCGGTGGCGAGCCAATGACCCTGTTGCCTGTTGCCAATTCAAACTGGGATGAACGCCTCGCCGGATTCCAGGGTGTCTTGCTGCCGGGTGGTGGCGACATCAATCCGCGCACCTACGGGCAAGAGTCTCAGAGCGATGAGATCTATGGGGTGCACGACCTTCAAGACGCCGTGGACATCAGCTTGGCCAATTGGGCAATTGATCGCGGAGTGCCACTGCTTTCGATTTGTCGCGGCACCCAGATCGTCAACGTGGCAACAGGTGGCACCCTTGTTCAGCACATGGATGAGCCGCACCGCCACCACGTGCACGACGTAACCATCGAGTCGCACGGCTCAGACCTCGGGCTAACCGAGTCAACCGTCGAGTCGAGTTGCTACCACCACCAGATGCTCGATCGCCTTGGCGATGGTCTCGAGGTAATCGCGCGTTCGGCAGAGGGCACAATCGAAGCCGTCTCGATCAAATCGCACGGATGGGCCTTTGGATTGCAGTGGCACCCCGAAGACAACTGGAACACCGACGACCAGCAGGCGAAAATCTTTGAGAAGTTTGTTAGCGAAGCGGCTAAAGCGAAAGCAATCTAAAGCTGCGCATGAACACTACTGAGCTTCGGTAAACGCGGTTACCGCGCGAAGCATGTCTGCAAACAGGGTCTGGTTTTTCTCGTCTACGACGCTCGAGATTTTCTGCTCCTGCTTGTTGAATTCCGGAAACAGGCCATCCATGAGCTTGCGACCGCTGTCGGTTAGCGAAACCAAAACCAGTCGGCCGTCATCCTTGCTCTTTTCACGGGTCAGATAACCGCGACCTTCGAGGGTGTTGAGCACGCCGGTGAGTGTTGCCTTTGAAAAGCCGCCCTCGTCTGCAATCTGTCGGGTTTCGATCGGCTCCCAGATCCAGGTGACCCAGAGCACCACGAAGGCGGTCCAAGACAGACCACTGGCCGCCAAAACCGTGCGCTCGAGGTGATTGCGAACCGCGCTCGCGGCCCTGAAGAGGTTTGAGGTAACGGCCATGGCCTGAAAGTCGAGGTTCATGTGCGCCAAGCGCTCAGAAACCTGACGTTCGGTCTCGGCAAGCGTGTGCTGACCAGCCATTCGAGCCCCTATCTTCGCAGTGCCGTGCTGTAGCAATACTAAGTTGCAATCGCGAGGTCGTTTACATCCGAATGATAACTATTTGCTCAATTGTCGAAACACGGATGCCCGACTCGCTAATCTGAGATTATTCGCATCCGAACAATCTCGAAGGAGAGCTCGATGAAGAGCATCACTCTTGCCAACCTCGACGTTTTCGAGAATGGCGCACCCTGGTCGCTATTCGCAGATCTGAGACGAGAGTCTCCGATTCACTGGAACGAAGAAGAGAAACCAAACAGCGGCTTCTTTTCGGTAACTCGTTACCACGACATCGTTAAGGTGTTGCGCGATTCAGACACTTTCACGAGCGAACGCTTCACCAATCTCGAAGAGGTTGACGCCGAGCAAGAAGAGGCGCGACGATCGTTGCTCGAAACTGATGGCACTCGTCACCGTGCGCTTCGCAGATTGTTGCAGGGGCAGTTCACTCCGCAGGCAGTTGCCAAGTATGAAACTTTCTTGCGCGGTCTAACCGCGACGACACTCGACAACGCATTTGCAAAAGGCGAGTTTGATTTTGTCGAAGAAGTTGCTGCAGACTTTCCGATTCAGGTTTTGGCAAAGTTGCTCGATGTTCCAGAGAGCGACACCGGGCAGCTGATCGACTGGGGAAACCGCATGATTGGTTTCGACGATCCTGAGCACGCCGATGTTTTGATTAACGATCCAGAGAGCGAAAAGTATCGCTTGGTTCCATTCAAGTCGCCAGCTGCACTCGAGGTGTTTGCATACGGAGACGAACTCGCTCGTCAGCGCAAAGGCAAAGACGGAACCGATTTGGTTTCGGTTTTAGTAAACAGCCCAATGTCGGATGGCATCGCGCTAACCGAACGCGACTTTCACACCAACTTCTTGCTGTTGGTCGTAGCCGGAAACGAGACCACTCGTCACACGATTAGCCACACCATGAACAACCTGATCAACAACCCAGATCAGCTGGCCCTGCTGCAAGAACGCCCTGACCTGATTCCTTGGGCGGTAGAGGAGTTCTTGCGCTACGCCAGCCCGGTCTACCACTTCAGGCGCACGGCAACTAAAGACGTTGACTTCAATGGTGTTGAGATCAAGCAGGGGCAGAAGATTGTTCCTTGGTTTGCCTCTGGTAACCGCGACGACAGCGTCTTTGAAAACCCAAACAAGTTCGACGTAACCAGAAACCCAAACGAGCATATGGCCTTCGGCCGCGGTGGCCCGCACATGTGTTTGGGCAACGCTCTTGCCCGCATCGAGCTGCGGGTAATGTTCGAAGACCTAGTTAGCCGCGTCGACAAAGTCGAACGGGTTGGCGATGTCGACTTCTTGCGTTCAAACTTTGTGCACGGCATCAAGCGCATGCCGGTGAAGGTAACTCTTCGCTAGCAAATGTTTGCTAGATCAGCTTTGCAACTTGTGACAAGAAGTTGTCGACTAGTTCAAAAGTTCTCTCGCGAGCTGCCGCGTCTTCGGCTTCGGTTTGCTTTTGCATAACCACCGGGTCTTGACCGTCTTGCAAAACCTTCTTGTCGCCACCCCAGTCGAGCCAACCCTTTAAACCAGCTGCATTCAGTTCTGGATGAAACTGAATCGCGAGCGAGTTTTCAATTAAGAAAGCCTGCGAAGAAACCGGATTGCGAGCAATCTCTATTGCTGCCGGTGGAACCTGCCAGTGGTCGTAGTGAAATTGAAACCACGGTCCATTCGAAACCAGGTTTGGTCGATCGCTGAAAATGTATGTCCAACCGATTTCGCCTTTTGCTCCCGGAGCAACCGAGCCACCCATCGCACGCGCAATTAGCTGACCGCCAAAGCAAATTCCGAGCACCGGCTTTCCGCTGGTGACGGCCTGTCGAATCCACTCGATTTCGGGCAAGAGCCAGTTTCCAATGCAGGCGTCATCCCAGGCACCCCACGGTGCGCCCATCGGAATTATGACGTCGTAGTCGTTGAAGTCTGGAAACTCGTAGTTGACGTTTGGGCTACCAAAGTTGTCTTGCGAAACGACCAAGCGCTCTTCGATCTCGAAGCCGTGGTGACGCAAACGCTCAGACACAGGCCCGGTTGGGCTCACGTGGTCGTGCTGAATGAAGAGGGCCTTCATGCTCGCCTTTCATAACGTTTTGAGAATCTTCGCTTTTGCAAGTATCTCCTAGGGCTATTATTTCGTTTGAGTCCTAACGATGTGGTTAGGGCGCTCTTTTGTTATCTAGGAGTTGCAATGAAGCACGACCTCGTGGCCCTGCGTAAAGATCTTCAATCAAGAGAAATTGACGTTCTTCGCTTCATGTATTCAGACGTTCTTGGCATTACCAGGTCGAAAGACATGCTGGTCAGCCAACTCGACAAGTCGGCTCACAGCGGCCCAGCTTTCTGTCAGGGGGTTTGGGTCACCACAACCGGCGGTGACGTGCTCGATGCAAACAACATCGCTTCTGACGGTCTGCAAGACCTCATCACGCAGATTGACCCGAGCACAATTCACGAATTGCCGTGGGAGCCGGGAGTTGCATACGTGCTAGTCGATGCCTACAACCCAGACATGAGCGAAAACATGATGTCGCCGCGAATGGTGCTTCGCAAAGTTGTTGCCGAATACAACGCGCTCGGCCTGCAGCCGGTGTGTGGCCCAGAGCTCGAGTTCTATATCGCAGACGTCACCGAGGATGGCGGCTACAAGCGTTCACTAAGTCGCACAGGTCGCGTTTACACATCCGGCACTTTGGTTGACCCGCACGGAACTTTCTTGCACTTGTTGCGTATGCTCGACCAACTCGACATCGGAGTTTTCGCCGGTAATCACGAGTTCAGCCCATCGCAGTACGAGATCAACCTTTGGCACAGCGAAGCGCTCGATGCAGCCGACAGAACTTTCTTGTTTAAGACCGCAATCAAAGAAGTTGTAGCGCGTTCTGGTCAGCACGCAACTTTTGTTGGCAAGCCTTGGGCAGACGAGGGTGGCAGCGGCTTCCACCTTCACTTCTCGGTTACCGACATGAATGGCGTCAACCTGATGCACGACGGTGCCGGCAATCTTTCTGAGACCGCAAAGCAGATGATCGCCGGAATCACCGCGAACGCAGCCGGGCTGACTGCTTTCACCAACCCAACAATCAACGCCTTCAAACGTCTCGGGCCAGACACTCTTGCGCCATACCGCGCCAACTGGGGTTACGACAACCGCAGCTGCATGCTCAGGGTTCCGCCAGAGCGCGGCTCTGGAACGAGGCTCGAGGTTCGTGTGGGCGACGGGGCAGCTAACCCCTATCTGGTTACAGCCAGTGTTTTGGCTGCCGCGCTAGATGGGATCAAGCGCAACCTAGCTTGCCCAGAACCCGCCGAGGGCATGGCCTACGACAATGAGGCCGCCGCGATTCTGCCCGTGACCTTCACAGAAGCACTAGACGCTCTCGAAGCCAACGAGGCCTTCAAGACCTACATGGCAAAAGAACTTGTGGCCGTGCACCTGGTTATGAAGCGCGACGAAATCGAACGCTACAACGCAGCGGTAGAAGATCCGTCGACTCGCGATGTCACCCAGTGGGAGATCAACGAGTACTTCGCCGATTTCTAAAAACTAATTGTTTTTTGAACGGTCTTCAACGAGGGTTCCGCCGTTGAATGTCACTCCGACTTCTCGATAGTAGCCAGCAAGAATTTGCTTCACCGGAAGAATCGAGTTGAGTTCATCCCACTGCGAATCGCCGAGAGTAAGTTCTGCATCACCAACCCATGCTTGACCGAGATCTGCGTCGACACCTCCCATGGTGATTAGCTGATCCATCGAGTTGCCGGCACCCGGAACAATTGAAGGCATGAAGCGCGAGTGCAACATCTTGTGTCCATTTACAAATCCATTTGTCTCGCTCGGTTCGCGCAACGTAATGACCGCACTTGCTAGACGGTGATCGTATGCCGAAAGACTCGCACCGATTTTTGCGCCGGCTTCAAGCTTCGGTGTTGCCTTGCCGTGATTGAAAATTCTTGTGACGTGTGCTGATCCGAGTTTCTTCGGGTAGCCCTGAAACCATCCGCGCGCAATTGCAAAGTCTTTCGTTACCCAAATGGCAACACACCTCGAATAGGTGACGCCGTTGTGCTTGCATCGCACGACAACGAAAGCTTCGAGATACTGCGAGCGAATCGGGTCGAGCAATTCGGCTCCGCCTTCGCTGCAGCTCTGCCAGTCGGCCCAGATGATCGCAACGGCTCCGGGCTGCTCGTCGGCCAGCTCGATGTCGTCGGGCAAAATGGCGCGCACATTGGCGGGGTCGGTTAGATACTCGACCGTCAGCAAGGTGCCTGAGTAGTACCAAGGCATATTCGGCACCAGGGTGCTCTTGCCGGTCGGGGTCAGTGGGGCAATGAATCCGTGCAATTCGCTCATGTCTAAAACCCTACTGAATCATTAGTGTCCGAATAATTGGGCATTTGGGCCATTTATAACGATTCGGATAAGGCCACGCCACAGCGGGCAGTCAACTTGCATTGGGCAAGGCCTTTCGCCACGCTTATAGAAATCGTTCATACCCGAACGATTCGTTTCTCAATGAGGAGATAGACACTTATGTCAGATACACAGCTAAAGAAGGGTCGACTCGGAGTTCTCGGGATCGTCTTCTTCGTCGTAGCAGCATCTGCACCCCTGGTCGGAATGACCGGTGCAGTTCCAGTAGCAATGCTTGCCGGAAACGGCGCCGCAGCCCCGGGTGCATACCTTGCGGTAGGTCTCGTTCTGCTCTTGTTCAGCGTTGGATACACAGCCATGAGCAGCAGAGTCACAAACACCGGTGCGTTCTTCGCATACGTAGGTCGCGGACTCGGAACCAATGCCGGTGTCGCATCTGCATTTGCGTCGATCGTGGCTTACATAACAATTCAGCTGGCAATCTACGGATTCTTCGGTGGGCTAATGGCGGGCGAAATGGCCGCCAGATTCTCAATCGATTTGCCGTGGTACGCATGGGCAATTGTTGCCTGGTTGATTGTCACCGGTCTCTCACTTCTATCTGTTGACGTCGGTGCAAAAGTTCTCGGTGTCTTGATTGTTCTTGAGGTACTTGCGCTCTTCACAACCGCAATCGTGATTTTGGTTGCTGGCGGCCCTGAGGGCATGAACTTCGGTGCATCGTTCTCACCCGACCAAATCTTTGTTGGCGGATTCGCCGGCGGTGCTGGAATTGCGATTGCTTTCGCATTCGCTTCTTTCATCGGTTTCGAAGCAACAGCAATCTACGGTGAAGAGACAACCAACCCGAAGCGCGTTGTTCCGAAAGCAACTTACTGGGCAATCGGAATCATCACCGTTTTGTTTGCAATCACGTCATTCGCAATGGTCACCGGAATGGGTGCGAGCAAGATCTTTGATGAGGTAATCGCGCGCTCTGCGGTCGAAGGTGTTCCGCTGGCTAACCCAGCTGGAGTTCTCTTCTCGCTAACCGATCAGTATGTAGGTTCTTGGATGACTCAGATCATGAGCGTTCTAGTGATTTCAAGCCTCTTTGCCGGATTGCTAGCCTTCCAGAACGCCAACAGCCGCTACTTCTTCGCGCTCGGTCGCGGTGGAGTGCTGCCTAAGCGCTTCGGCATGACCAACAACGCTGGTGCACCATCAGCCGGCGTCATCTTGACCTCGGTTATCGCACTAGTTGTGATGGTTGGCTTCGCAGCCGCTGGCCTAGACGGAATCGGAAACCTCTTCTTCTGGATGAGCGCGGTTGCAGTAATCGCCATCATCTTCGTTGAGATTCTGGTCTCGATCGCGGTCGTTGCTCACTTCATGAAAGAGGGTGGCGAGAACGTTTGGCGTTCAAAGGTCGCTCCAATCGCATCGGCAATTGCTCTTGCGGTCGGTCTCTACCTCTTGATGTCACGCTTCAACCTGCTTGCCGGCACGGTTCCAGAGGGTGTCGACCCATCGCTTCCAGAAAGCGCATGGCAGTTGAATACTCTCGGATGGGTTCTCGTTCTATCGCCGTTTATCGCGGCTCTAGTCGGTTACCTCTTCGCCGTAGTCAACAAGAAAGAAAACGCTTCACTTGTGAAAGACATTCTTTCTTAGCATTCAGCTAAAGGGTTGGCCCAGGCTTCGGCTTGGGCCAATTCCTTTTTAACTTCGAAGTGAGTGGTGTAAGCGCCCAAAGAATTGCCGCGGCATCTATAACTTCTTGAGTGATTGCTGCCTGGGTCGGGTTTAGCACACCAAAAGCTGCCGACAACATCGCAGCGATAGAAAGTGACATGCCGATCAATCCGGCCTGTTTTGCTTTTGAGTATGCGCCTTGCGAAATGTCGATTGCGTAGGCAAGGTGCGAGATTGAGTCTTCGATTATCACAACGTCGGCAGCTTCGCTTGCCGCAGTTGCTCCACGCGCACCCATGGCAACACCGACAGATGCTGCGGCGAGGGCCGGCGCATCGTTGATTCCATCGCCAACCAGAATCACAGATTTACTGTCTTGTTTCATCTCGCGCCGAACCAGTTCGAGTTTCTGTTCTGGTGAGCATTCGGCAATAACTTCATTGGCGTTTATCTGTTTGCCGATTTCATCTGCCGTCTTTTGAATGTCACCAGAAACCAAAATCACCCGCTCGATGCCGAGTTTGCGCATCGCATCTACCGTGTGCAAAGAGTCTTCTCGAATCGGATCATCGAGACCGAGCAGGGCCACAAGTTTGCCGTCGACGCTCACGGCCACGCGAAGAGTCGAAGTCACCTTGGCCCAACTCGGTAGGTCGGCAGGAGGTTGCCCAACCTCGACCCGCTTGCCGTCGACCGATCCGGTTATCTGTCTGCCGTGCGACTCTGAAACATCGCTGGCGGGCAAGAGTGCTAACTTCATTCGTTCGGCTTCGGTGACAATTGCCTTGGCAACCACGTGCGGGCTGTGAAGCTCAAGGCTGGCGGCCAGCCGCACGACCTCTTCGGCGCTCGCCCCGGCCGAAAAGACGGCCTCGGTCACGGCTGGCCCGCCGCGCGTCAACGTGCCGGTTTTGTCGAGCATCACGACTTTGGCCTTGGCCAAATGCTCGAGAGCGTCACCGGTCTTGATAAGTGCGCCCCTGGATGCCGCCTTTGACATGCCAGAGATAATCGCAACCGGAATCGCAAGAATCAGCGGGCAGGGAGTCGCCGCAATCAAAACCGCAACGGCCACCAAGACATCGCCACTCACAAGAAAAGAAACTGCCGAAAGAATTAGCGTGAAAGGCACGAACCAGAGAGCCCAGCGGTTTGCCAGCCTAACCGACCTGGCAGAACTGGCCGTAGCTTGCTCGACTAGTCGAATCAGATTCGCGTAGGTCGAGTCTTTCGGCAGGCACGACACCTGAAGTTCGAAAGAAGCTGCTGAGTTGACGACGCCCGATGAAACCTGCTCGCCAAGCAATCGGTTTACCGGCATCGGTTCGCCGGTGAGTGCCGACTCGTCTAGCTCGGCATTCGAAAGCAGAACGCCATCAATCGGAACCACTTCGCCGCCCAAGACTCGAATGCGATCACCAATTTTGATTTCTGCTAGATCGACATCTTTCACTTTCGCGTTGGTTAACAAGAGGTGAGCAATTTTTGGTGCTCTTTCAAGCAGAGCCTTCAGTTCGCTTTGCGATTTTCCTTTTGCCCAGTCTTCGAGAGCGCGGCCAGTTGCAAGCATGAGTGAAATAATCGCCGCGGCCAAGAACTCGCTAACCAGCAAGGCAGCAACGATTGCGATGAGTGCGAGTGAGTCGCTCGAGACTTCGCGATTTTGAATCGAGGCGATTGTCCACCTAACAGAAAGCAGAAGGCCGACGGCTGCACCGGTTGAGAGAATCGAATTCGACAGCACTTCAGAGCTCGCGAGCGCTAGTCCTAAAGCGAGCGAGAGCACAGTTAGCGCGAGAAACCAGTAGCGCTTGATGTTTATTGTGTGCACCGCTCAAGTCTCTCACCCGCCCATAGACTCAGAACATGAGTGAAGTAGCCATTGAATTTCTGGGGGCGGCGGGCACTGTCACCGGCAGCCGTTTTTTGCTGACCTGCGAGTCAACCAAAGTCATGATCGACTGCGGCATGTTTCAGGGCCTCAAAGAGTTGCGTCTCAAGAACTGGAACCCGCTTGGCATTGATCCCGGTTCGATTGACGCCGTGATTCTGACTCACGCGCACCTAGATCACTGCGGTTACCTGCCCAAATTGGCCAAGGATGGCTTCGCCGGCAAGGTGTTTCTCACCAAATACACCGGCAAGCTCGCCGAGGTTATTCTTCGTGACTCGGCTCGAATTCAGACAGAAGACGCCAAGTATGCGGCGCTCAAGGGGTTCTCAAAACACAACCCGCCAAAAGCTCTCTACGAAGAGGATGACGTTCAAAAAGTGGTCACACGCTTTAGCCCAACCGAGTTTGGCGTTCGAACCCAGGTTGCCGAACAAACCTTCGTCACGTTTCAGCCCGCCGGGCACATCCTTGGGGCCGCCTTTCTAGAGGTTGAGTTTTTTGGCAAAAGAATTCTCTTCACCGGTGACATGGGCCGAGACGAGCATCCTCTCTTAGCGCCACCAAAGAGGGTGCCAATCGGTGCGGTCGATGCAATCATCACAGAGTCGACCTATGGCGATCGCGAACACGCACCGGTGACAACCGGTTTCGAAGACGCAATCAATCGCACAATAGCTCGAGGTGGCTCGGTGCTGATGCCGGCATTCGCAGTCGACCGAACCGAGGTGATTCTGGTTCGGTTGCGTGAGCTAACAGAGCAGGGATTGATTCCGCCCGTGCCGATTTATGCTGATTCGCCGATGGCTCTGAAAGCACTCGATTTCTATCGCGATGCGATTAACACCGCTAGCCCCGAGATTCGAGAGGAGATTGCAAAGACTTGGAACGGGCGCGATCCATTCGATGCCGGAGATCTGCACGAGTTGCGCTCAGTTGAAGAATCAAAAACCATCAACAATCCAACCAGTCCTTGCATAATCATTTCGGCAAGCGGCATGGGAACCGGCGGAAGAGTTGTTCATCACCTTCGAGACATGCTTCCGCAGGCAAAGCACACGATAGTTTTTGTTGGTTTTCAAGCCATGGGAACGCGCGGTCGCAGATTGGTCGACGGAGCAACAGAGGTAAAAATGCACGGCGAGATGGTGCCGGTTAGAGCATCGATCGAACAGATTCAATCTTTCTCGGTGCACGCTGATGCCGATGAACTAATCGCCTGGATGAATTCTGCGAGCGAAAAGCCGAAACAGGTATTAGTTGTGCATGGAGAAGGTGGTGTGGCCGAAACCTTTGCTGAGCGAGTGCACAAAGAGCTCGACGTGCCAAGCAAAGCACCTCAGCTTGGGGAGCGAATCGTTCTTTAGCCGATAAATTTGAATGGATGACAGTTTCGCCATTCAAAGTCTTTGCCTCTATTGCCGCCGCTGCCCTAGTGCTTGGCGGGCTGCAGCCAGCGGCAGCGGTAACTCCAACCCCCACACCTTCGGCGACGCCAACAGCCACATCAACCCCTTCGGCAACACCGACGCCAAAGCCCACGCCGACTCCGGTTGCCAATAAACCGCGCACCTGCAGCATCAAGGCTGCTGCTACCAGCCGTGATCTCGCGCACTTCTATGGCTACGTGATGAATGCGCGAACGGGAGAGGTCTATGCCAACATCCGTGGAGATGAAGCGACGCCATCTGCTTCTGTTATGAAGGTCTTCACCGCGGCAATGGCTCTCGAAACCATGTCGACCCAATACACGGCGACCACTCGCGTTTTCACTTTGCCAGACCAACCGGGCGTCATTGTCTTGCGTGGCGGTGGCGACCACACCCTGAGCCGCCTAAATTCGCCGCGCTACACCACATACAAGAAGCCGCCAAAACTTTCGACACTGGCGGCGCAGGTTTTAGCAAAACTGCCGGCCGACCAGCAGATCACCAAAATCATTCTTGATGACACCTACTTCGACAAACCGTTTTGGAACCCAGCGTGGAGAACATCGGATCGAACCAACGGTTACATCTCACTGATTACTTCTCTCAAGGTCGATAGCGATCGCGCGAATCCTGATTTGACTTCACGTGCATACAGCGGGGTTAGAAGCAAAGACCCGGTGATGGCTGCTGGCACACACTTTAAGAAAGCTCTGGGAACACGCGCGGCAACAGCAACTCTTGAAGTTGGTGCCACCCCAGAGCAAGCGATTGAGACAACTTCGGTTCAGTCGCAGCCGATGTCGGTTTGGCTAGACCACGCACTGAAGTATTCAGACAACACCGAGACCGAAATGATTGCGCGGCACGCGCTTCGCATCAACGCCATGGCGACCACCTTCACAAATATTCAGCCGCTCATGAGAAGAGTCATGAAGGTTTACGGCGTCGATGCGAGAAAACTCGTTATGGCCGATGGTTCAGGTTTGGCGCAATCAAACCGAGTGACCGCGCGCATGACCGCCGAGCTGATTGCCAAAGCCGTTGATCCGACATCGGTCTTGAACCCGATGATTAGCTACCTTCCAGTCTCTGGAATTTCGGGCACCCTCGCCACCCGCTTCAACGGCGACAACCGATCTGCCCGCGGCTTTGTGCACGCCAAGTCTGGCTACATCCCTGGCCTCTACAGCCTTGCCGGGGTGGTTTACGCCAAGGATGGCACGGCCATCAGCTTTGCCGGATTTGCTCGCAGCGCCGCAGGAAAAACCGTCGGCTATGGAGCGCGCACCGGCCTAGACACCCTCGCAGACCGGCTCTATGAATGCGGAGCCGGCAGTTTCTTCTAGTTGAGCGGCCTCTTTCTCGCGACTGTGAGAGACTGAACGCATGTCAGCAATGAGGCTCGAACACGACCTGCTTGGCGAATTAGAAGTTCCGGCAGACGCATACTGGGGAATTCACACCGCTAGGGCAGTCGCAAACTTTCCAATTTCCGGCGTTCCAATTGCGCATTACAGAAGCCTGATTAAAGCTCTAGCGCTAGTCAAAGAAGCCGCCGCCGACGCGAATTTCAAAGTCGGTGAACTCGATGCAGACGTTCACAAATTTATTGTTGCCGCCTGCCGAGATGTAGCCGAAGGTGCACTCGACAGCTCATTTGTCGTCGATGCGATTCAGGGTGGTGCCGGCACAAGCACAAACATGAACGCGAACGAAGTGATCGCAAATCGCGCGCTCGAACTAGCGGGCTTTGCCAAGGGTGATTACGAGCAAATTCATCCGCTCAATCATGTAAACATGTCGCAGTCGACCAACGATGTTTACCCAACCGCACTCAAGGTTGCTTTGATTCTAGAAATTCGTGAATTGATTCAAGCCATGGATTACCTGCGCAACGAATTCGCCAGCAAGGCAACCGAGTTTCGCGGCGTAATAAAAATGGGCCGCACCCAGTTGCAAGATGCGGTGCCGATGACCCTCGGTCAAGAGTTTGCGGCTTTCGCACGCATGACCATGGAAGACGAACAACGTCTTCGCGAGTTGGTTCCGCTGCTCTGCGAGATCAACCTCGGCGGCACAGCCATCGGCACGCAGTTGAATGCACCGGCCGGGTATGTTGCGGCAGTTACCGAGCGCCTTGGCGAATTAACCAAGATTGATTTCGAAAGCGCGGCCGACATGGTCGAGGCGACCCAAGACGCCGGAGTCTTCGTTATGGTTTCGGGAGTCTTGAAGCGTGTTGCCGTGAAGCTCTCAAAAACCTCTAACGACTTGCGTCTGCTGTCTAGCGGCCCGCGCGCAGGCTTTGGCGAAATCAACCTGCCGCCGATGCAGGCTGGCTCTTCGATAATGCCCGGCAAGGTGAACCCCGTTATTCCAGAGGTGGTCAACCAGGTTGCCTTTGCGGTCATTGGCTACGACCTAACCGTCACCATGGCGGCAGAGGCTGGCCAGCTTCAACTCAACGCCTTCGAGCCAATCATGTGTCGAGCACTGATGATGGGAATCACCCAGTTGAAGGCGGCTTGCTACATTCTGGCCGATCGCTGCATTTCTGGCATAACCGCCAATGAGGAGCAGCTGAGACTCAGCGTTGAAAACTCGATTGGTCTTGTAACGGCACTATCGCCGATGCTCGGCTACGAAAACGCGACCCTGGTGGCAAAGCGAGCCCAACTCGAAGGCAAGACCGTGCGCGAGGTGGTCGTCGACCTCAGTTTGATGACCGTCGACGAATTCGAATCGATTCTTGGCGATGTCGACCGGCTAGCCGGCCCACCCCAGGGCTAATCCTTGTAGAGAACCTTCGGCTTCTTTGCCGCATTCTTCTCTTTGATTCGAACAGCAACCGCGCCGGCAACAGTGCCGATGACGATGAAGCTAGCGCCAATCAAGAGTCCGGTGAATGCGCTGTCCTCAGCGCCAGTCGTTCTTGTTCCGTCAGCGGTGACAGTTGGTGCCGATGAGTCAAGCAGCGTTGCACACGCAATCTGTTCGGCGGTCTCTTGCTCGTAGCCAGAAGTGTTGGTCACCGAGAACTTGAAAGTGCCTTCGATGGCGTGACCATCGTTGCCAACCGAGCGCCAGTCAACCGTGTAGTCACCGGGTTTAGCCAGCGAGGTTATGCTCCAGAGGGTTGCTCCAGAAGCTTCGAGGCAGCCAACCGGCTGAACGTTGCCCTGCGAGTCACTGACTCTGACTTCAAAACCCTCATTGCGATCATTTGCCATGACGTCGGAAGAAAAGTCGACCATAACTCCAATTTGGCCGGCTTCGACGGTTTCACCCGATGCGGGATAGGTGCCGATTACCTCGTCATGAGCGAATGCACTAGGAGCAACAAAGAGAGTTGCTGCGAGCGCGATTATTGAAGCAAATTTGAGTTTTTTCATGGTCTAAGTCTAAGAGCCGAATTGCTGTTGTGCTTTCGGGTCAAGTTAGAATTGATGTATTCAAAGCAAAAAGTCAGGAGTCAGTCGTGTCAGAAGGCAAGGCTAAGTTTGCATATTTGAAGCAGGTCGCCATCGGCGCAGCTTCGGGTGTTGCCACTCTGACTCTGATCATCGCCGGCTTTAGCATCTCGGGTACGGCCACACCAATCAACAACTCAAGCTCTGACTCGGCAAACCCAGACGCTTCTGCTTCGCCGAGCGCAACGGCGACCCCAACCTTTGCTCGCACCTGCAGCGTTGCCACCGAGTCGACCGACCCTAAGCTTGCAACCTTCGCAGCAGCGGTTATCAACCCAGCAACCGATGAGTTGCTTTTTGATCGCAGCAGCGAAGTGGGTGCTGCCCCGGCTTCAACGCAGAAGATGCTAACCGCGGCTGCCGCCTTGCAGGTGCTCGGCCCAAACTATCGAGTCGAAACCAAGGTCTACCAAGACCCGGCTAACCTTTCGACCATTTATCTGGTCGGTGCCGGCGATCCAACCCTTTCGAGAACCCCAAACGGCAAGCAGTCTGTTTATCGCGATGCACCCAAGCTGAGCGACCTTGCCGTGGCAGTTAATGCATCGCTGGCCGGTCAAGCCGTCAGCAAGATTGTGCTCGATTCAACCCTGTTTTCTGGCCCATCCTGGGAGCCAACCTGGGAGCGCAGCGAGCAAACTCAGGGCTACATGTCTGAGGTAACCGCGCTGCAGGTTGATGGTGACCGCAAGAATCCGGCTTCTGCCACCTCGGCGAGAAGCACAACTCCGGTTGCCAACGCCGGCAAGTATTTCAAGACTGCACTCGGAACATCAGCGGCAGCCGCGGTGATTTCAGAAGCCAAGATGCCAGCGGGCATGAAGCAAATCGCAAGCGTCTATTCGCAACCGATTAGCCAGTGGGTGAAGCACATGCTGCTCACCTCAGACAACACCCAAGCCGAATACCTTGCCCGACTCGTTTCGCTCAAGCAGGGTTTCGACGGTTCGTTCAACTCGCTCAACGCCGCAATCAAGATGGGCTTGAACGCAACAATGCTGTCGTCTGC
>WLIA01000010.1 GCA_009702455.1 Actinomycetota bacterium
CTCAACTGGATGAACCCACCCTGCACGCTGACCGTTGAGCCAGCCGCGGGTGACGCCCTCGAAGCCGGTGCTCTCGAGATCTGGAAGGTTTCGCAGGCCAAGACCGAAGACCAGTTGCGCATCACGATCTATGGCGTGCACGCCGATGTGTCGCACGACCTCGGTGTTGACCCTGGCCTCATCAAGGATGGCGTCGAGTTTCACCTTCAAGAACTCTTGGCCGAACAGGTGCATCGCGTGCACGAAGGTGCCACGTTGGTTCGCCGTGAATATTTCACGGCAATTGGTCCGGTTGATTTGCTGTTGGCTCACCCGGATGGTGGGCATATCGCGGTCGAGCTCAAACGCCGCGGAGACATCGACGGGGTTGAGCAACTCACTCGTTACCTTGAGCTATTGAATCGCGACACCGTGCTCGCGCCGGTGCGCGGAGTATTTGCGGCGCAAGAAATCAAACCGCAGGCTCGCACGCTTGCAGAAGATCGCGGAATCGTTTGTTTGGTTCTCGACTACGACGACATGCGTGGCATCGAGCCGACTAATCCGCAGTTGTTTTAGTTTCGCGTTTCTAAATTGTCTTATTGCTGATTGGCAACTGCGCAACCAAACATGTTTTGCCTTTGTGTCGTTCTGCTGTTAGCTGCCAACTCAAACTGAGGTCGTCAATCATCGATAGCCCAAGGCCTTTGGGCTGTTCGCGCAAGAGGGTGTGGCCATCGTTGCAAACTTCTAGTTCAATCACGTCGTCTTGTTCGCGGCTTAGGGTTATCCAAGCGTTTTTAGAATTGCCGTGACGAACAGCGTTGCTGATTGCCTCTTTGCAAATCTCGTTGATGCAATTTCTAATATCGCGGTTGGTTTCGATTGCACGGCTTGCTCGCGCACTCGTCTCAACCTTGATATCGCAGATGCCAGCCCAGGTGCGAACCAATTCGTCGATGCCTTGGCTGAAGTCAACGTCTGTTGATGGCGGTTTGGTGAGTGCGGCCATAGCTCTGTTGATGTCTTGCTTCACCATCTCTAGTTCATAGGGCTCAAGCTTTTCGCTGCGCTGCAGGCGGGTTACGGCGGCACTCAAGGCTCCCTGAACGTCGCCGTGCAACACATAAGACCATGCCCGACGCTCAAGCCATAGGCGCTGCTCAAACAGCGATACCTCTTTAGTCAGCTGGTCGTTGAAGCGGCGCAGATCAACCTCATAGCGGTCTCTGGCGGTGTCAATCGCTCGAGTGTATGAGGTGAAGAAGAATGAGCCAACTGAAAGCGAGACCATCCAAATGGTCATATTGACGACCTCTGGGGTGAAGCCGTAGCGCCAGAGCAAAATCAGAACGGCAGGCACAACAGCAACTGTTGCGAGAATTGCCTGCAACGAAAGGCCAAGCCAAACTTTGAACTCTCGCGTCTTTGGCAGCAGCAATCTGAAAAGCGCCATGCTGAGAGCAACACCCAGCGCACCGAGCAGGCCGCGAAACATCGAACCGCGGTCGACAACCAAGAACCCAACCAGCGGGTAACTTGTGATCAGCAAACCACTTGCCTGCAGAATTCGAATGTTTCTGCGCAGATTGAAGCTCGAATTCCATTCTGCTTTGGCAACCGGCTGTCGAAATCTCTTTTGAACAACAGTGCTCAGGTTTTCGGCATCTTGGTGAAGGGTTCTGCTCAGAGGGCGCACCTGGGTGTGAATCACTTCACGCAACTGGTCGATAAGTAGCAGGCGAGAGCCACTATCGACTTTCTCAGACAGCAGGTGGTTAATTTTTTCAATCGATGGCGAAACGGTATCGATGGTTTTTGCGCGCATGCTTTCGAGAGCGTCTTGAAGAATTTGTTTTGCGCTGTCGCGGTAGCCGAGCAACTGATCTTCAACTTCGCTCAACTCGCGAATTCTTTCGTTTCGCTCAATCACCGCGCCACGCAAATTGTTGAAAAATATGAACATCGCTGTGTGACCGATAAAGCCGCCAACCGCGCGAATGTTCCAGAGACCTTCAGCGTCTAGCCCCCACAGGTTTGCCGCCACGCCTACGAATACGTTGGCAGCCGCTCCAGCGATGCCAATGGTCAAGAGGTTCAGCCAGACAGCGCTCTTTTTGCGAAGTCGCCTGCGCAAACCGAGGGCAAGAACCAAAAAGACGACGGCGAGCATGATTGCCGAGCTGATCAGCCAGAGCACAGCCCATAGCGGGCTGAAGTTGCCGGTGCGGTTAGGGTCAGAGACCAAAGCGGTAATTAGGCGAATGCCAATAATCCAAGAGAGCACCCAGGCGTTCCAACTAGAGAGCGAGCCTAGGCGGGTCTTGGTATTCAACTTCACCTTGCCAGATTAGGGCTCGCTCGAGGCCTGGCGACGGGTATCTTCGCAAAAGCGAATAGGTCTCGGGCTAGGGCGCTTTGGGGCTCAAAGGCTAGAATTGGGCCTTATGAAGGTCTTTTTGACAGGCGCAGACGGTTTCATCGGTTCTCACCTAGCCGAGCACCTGGTTCGCAGCGGACACGAGGTTCAAGCCCTCGCCATCTATAACTCGCAGGGTTCATGGGGTTGGCTCGACACCCTTCCAGCTGACATCAAAAAAGAGCTCAACGTGGTTCTCGGCGACATTCGCGACCCATATCACATGAACCAGCTGGTGGCCGGGCAAGACGCCGTTATGCACCTGGCGGCCCTGATCGCCATCCCGTTCAGTTATGTGGCGCCAGACATGTATGTTCAGACCAACGTTCAGGGCACCCTGAACCTCTTGAATGCGGCCAGAACCCACGGGGTTAGCCGGTTCATTCACACTTCGACCTCAGAGGTCTATGGCACCGCCCAGTATGTGCCCATGGATGAAGGCCACGTGCTTCAGGGTCAATCGCCATACTCGGCCTCGAAAATCGGTGCAGACCAGATGGTTCGCTCGTTCTATTCGTCGTTTGAGCTGCCAACCCTGACCATTCGCCCTTTCAACACCTACGGCCCGCGTCAATCGGCCCGTGCGGTGATTCCGACCATCATTTCGCAGCTGGCCGCCGGCAAGAAGTCGATCAACCTGGGTGCTTTGACCCCGACCCGCGACTTTACATATGTCACGGATACGGCCCGTGGCTTCGAGAAGGCTCTGCATGCGAACTCGGGATTCGGCGAGGTAACCAACCTAGGCGTTGGCTTCGAGGTCTCGATTGGCCAGACCTTCGACATCATCAACGAGCTCATGGGTGCCGGGGCAGTGGCCACCGAAGACGCCAACCGCATTCGCCCGAAGAACTCAGAGGTCGAGCGCTTGTTCAGCGATAACACAAAGGCCAAGACGGTTTTGGGCTGGCAGCCAGAGATCGTTGGCATCGAAGGGTTCCGCGTTGGTCTCGAGAAGACCATCGAATGGTTCTCGAAGCCAGAGAACCTCGCACATTACCGACCAGACGAATACACCGTCTAAGCGGGGGTTCTGTTGACTAACTCGCTAGCGTCAGTTTTCGTAGACCGCATTCGTGCGGTGGTCGGGCACCAATCAGAACCGATTGGTTTGCACGTGCCCGAGATTGGCGAGCTCGAGAAGAAATACATCAACGAATGTCTCGATAGCACATTCGTTTCATCGGTCGGTGCGTTCATTCCGAAACTCGAAGAGCGAATGCAAGAGATCACCGGCGCACGTCACGCCGTGGCAGTGTCAAACGGAACCGTCGGTTTGCAAGTTGCAATGTTTCTTGCCGGTGTTGAACCGGGTGACGAAGTAATCATTCCAACGCTTTCATTCATTGCAACGGCAAACGCGGTGTCACACTGCGGTGCGCATGTCTTCTTTGTTGATTCAGAAGAATCAACTCTCGGAATGTCTGCCGAATCTTTGCGGGTCGCGCTCGCGGGTTTCACGCGCTCGGGTTCTTCGCTAGTGAATCCTTCTACCGGTCGCCGCATCGCTGCGATCGCGCCGATGCACACGCTCGGTCACCCGGTAGACATCCGTGCGATTGTGGCCGTGGCAAATGAATACGGCGTGCCGGTTGTTGAAGATGCCGCTGAGTCGCTCGGTTCGTTTGTCGGTTCGCAGCACACCGGCACTTTTGGTCTCACCGCCATGATCTCTTTCAACGGAAACAAGATTGTCACCACGGGTGGCGGTGGCGTGATCTTGACTAACGACGAGGCCATTGGCAAGCGCGCCAAGCACATCACAACGACCGCCAAGCTCGCTCACAAGTGGGAGTTTGAGCACGACGAGATTGCCTGGAACTACCGCATGCCCAACCTGAACGCCGCTCTGGGCATGGCGCAGCTCGACAAGTATCCGCGCTTTCTTGAGCAGAAGCGTCGCCTGGCTGGCAAGTATGCAGAGGCTTTTGCCGGGGTAGAGGGCCTATCTTTCGTGGTCGAACCGGCCGGCACCACCTCTAACTACTGGCTCTGCTCGATTCGCCTCGACGAGCCATCGCTGGCTCTTCGCGACGAACTGATGACCGCCGCACACGAGGCCGGCCTTTTGGTTCGCCCAATGTGGAACCTCTTGCACCAGCAGCGCATGTATTCGTCTGCCAGCCGAGGCGATGTTTCGGTTGCCACCGACTTGCACGCTTCGCTCATCTGTCTACCGTCGACTCCGGCTTTGGCCGAAGCGGTCTAGTCGGTGACCGCACGCATGTCTCGCAAAGTTGCAGTTATGACCGGCACCCGTGCCGACTTCGGATTGCTGCGACCACTTCTTCTTGAACTTGACTCTCGCAGCGATGTGACTTTGCAGTTGATTGCAACCGGCACGCACCTGTCTGAAGCACACGGTCGCACTGTTGGCGAAATTACAGCGGCCGGTTTTTCTGTTGCCGCCGAGGTTTCGATTTGGAGTGAAGTCGCCTCAACACGCGACTCATCACTAAGCGCAGCACTCGACACCGGCAACGCGGTTGCAGAATTCTCGAAGACTCTTGCTGCGCTTCAACCAGATGTAGTTGTTGTGCTCGGCGATCGCCTAGAAGCTTTTGCGATGGCAACCGCTGCTGTGGTTTTGCAGATTCCGGTTGCTCACATTCACGGCGGCGAACTAACTCTCGGTGCCATGGATGACTCGCTGCGTCACGCAATCACCAAGCTCTCATATCTGCACTTCGCAACCACCGATGAGCACGCGGCTCGAATCGTGCGAATGGGCGAAGAACCATCGCGCGTCTTCAACTTTGGTGCACCGGTGCTCGACACTCTTTCGGGCATGCACTTCATGACCCGCGAAGAAATCGAAGCCAAGTTTGGCGTTGTCTTCGGTGCTCGCACTGCGCTGATGACTTTTCATCCGGCGGCTTTTGACGAAGCGCCAGCGCTCGAGATGTTCGAAGAGCTCTTGGCGGCAATCGATGAGATGCACGAGTGCCACTTCATTTTCACCGGCACCAACAACGACATCGGCAGCGACGAGGTGCGCGAGCGCATGGCTGCCTTCGTGGCTGCCCGGCCAGAGCGGGTTACCTATGTCGAATCGTTTGGCCAGCAGGGTTATCTGAGCGCAATGCACCGCGTTGACCTGGTGGTTGGCAACTCGTCTTCGACCGTGCTCGAAGCGCCGCTGCTTGGCACCCCTTCGGTCTTGGTTGGCAATCGCCAAGAGGGTCGCCCGCTGGCAGCAAGTGTTATCAAGGCTCACGCCGACCGCTCAGAGCTGCTGCAGAGCATGCGCAAGGCCATCGGGCCCGATTTTGTCGAAGAGATCGCCGGCCAGGGCGCACCTTTTGGCCAGCCAGGTTTCGCCAAGAAGGCAGCAGATGCTTTGGCATCGGCCAAGTTTGCGACACCATTGAAGAAGAAGTTCTGGGAGGGCCAGTGAGCCAGAGAGTTTTGATCATCGCCGAGGCCGGGGTTAACCACAACGGCTCGCTCGAGCGTGCTCTCGAAATGGTTGAGGTGGCCAAAGACGCCGGTGCCGACATCATCAAGTTTCAGACCTTCTCTGCCGACAAGCTAGCTCGCAAAGACGCGCAACTTGCCGAATATCAAAAGCTTGGCGACGGCGACACTCGTTCGCAGTGGGATCTCTTGAAGGGCCTCGAGCTTTCGCACGCCGAGTTTGCGGCTATAAGAGATCACGCAAAAAAGCGCGGCATCGGTTTCTTGTCGACCGGTTTCGACCTCGACGAGCTTCAGTTTTTGATTGATGAGCTGCACATTCCGATGGTCAAGGTTGCTTCTGGCGATCTAACTTTTGCACCGATGCTTTTTGAGGCTGGGCTTTCTGGCCTGCCGGTGATTTTGTCAACCGGAATGGCGAACCTCGAAGAAATCGAGAAGTCAGTAAAGTTCATTGCCGTTGGCCTAGCGGTTTCGAGCGGAGTTTTTGAAGTGCAAACCCTGCCGACCGCTGAGAATCGTGAGCGCGCTTGGCAAGATGCGCGCGTTCAGCAAATCTTGCGCGACAAAGTGACGATTCTGCACTGCACAACCCAATACCCGGCTGAGCTCGACATTTTGAACCTCAAGGCAATCAACGTCATTGCCGAGCGTTTCGGTTTGCCTGTCGGCTATAGCGATCACTCGAGCGGCACGCTCGCATCGGTGGTCGCAGTATCGCTCGGTGCAACCGTGATCGAAAAGCACTTCACACTTGATAAGACCATGGATGGCCCCGACCACATGGCGTCACTCGACCCGCAAGAGTTGAAGTCACTCGTCTCGCAGATTCGCGACACCACGGTTGCTCTCGGTGAAGCGGTGAAGGAGTGCCAGCCAATCGAGGTGTCTAACCGTGCCGCGGTTCGTCGCTCGCTGGTTGCCAAGAACCCGATTGCGGCGGGTGCCGTTATTCGCGAGGCCGACCTCGAGTGCCGCCGCCCAGGTGCCGGCCGCACCAGCTTTGACTTCTATGAGGTCGTTGGCACGACCGCCGACAAAGACTATGAAGTTGGCGACTACGTTGGCTAAAAACACCGCTGAGACACCCATGCTGCTGATGATCGGCGGCGGCGGTCATGCACGCGTTCTGCAAGAGGTTTTGCGTGAGGCCGGGCACGAGCTCGGCGGCTATGTTGCTCCTAGCGAAGCCGGGCTGGCGCTGGCTTCGTCTGAAGAAGTCGGTCAGCTAGAACGCATAACCGACGAACAGGCTTTAGCGCTCGACCCTGAGTCGGTGCTGCTGATCAACGGACTTGGCTCGACAGGCGACCTATCATTGCGCGCATCGGTGTTTGAAAAATTCAAAGCCGCTGGCTTCAACTTTTTGCAGACCTCAGCGCAGACCGCATACGTGAGTGAGAGTGCGAGTTTGCTCGAGGGTGTGCAAGTTATGCACAAGGCGGTTGTAAACCCGACTGCGCTGCTTTACGAAAACGTGATTGTTAACACCGGTGCAATTGTTGAACACAACAACGTGATCGGTGCACACAGTCACGTTTCAATTGGCGCGGTGTTAGCCGGAAACGTAACCGTTGGCGAGCGCACTCACATTGGTGCAAACGCAACAATTTTGCAGGGCGTAAAAATCGGCTCGAACTGTATCATTGGCGCAGGCGCGGTAGTTCTCAACGACGTGTCAGACGGTCATGTTGCCATCGGTGTTCCGGCAGTTGCAAAGAAGAGAGGCTAATCGTGATTACCGATTTGAAGTCACTCACAGTTTCTAAAGACGCAACACTTTTGCAAACCATCGAGGCCATCAACGTTGGTGCAAAGCAGATTGCACTCGTTGTCGACGAAAACTCAAAACTACTCGGCACTGTTACCGACGGCGACGTTCGCCGCGGCTTGCTTCGCGGTCTTGCGCTCGACGCATCTGTTTCAGAAGTGATGAACAAAACTCCTCACGTTGCCTCGCCTGAAGAAGACCCGCAAGAAGTTATGGCGCGCGAATTCTCGAAGTCGATTCACCAGCTGCCGGTAATTGACGCCAGTGGCAAGCTCATCGGCCTGCTGACCGATCAAGACATGTTGGTTGCCGCCGAAATCTCGACCCCGGTTGTGCTCATGGCTGGTGGCAAGGGCGTTCGTCTGTTTCCGCTAACCAAAGATGTGCCAAAGCCGATGCTCAAGATTGGCGACCAGCCAATTATCGAAATCATTCTGCGCAAACTGCACGCACAGGGCTTCAGAAACATCTACATCTCGGTGAACTATCTGGCCGAGGTTATCCGTGATCACGTCAACGATGGAGATTGGCTCGGCCTCAAGGTCACCTACCTCGAAGAGGCTCAGCCGCTTGGCACCGCGGGTGCTCTGGCCCAGCTGGCAGGCAAAATCGGCGAACCGTTTGTGGTCATGAACAGCGACCTGCTCACCAACTGCGACCTGCGCCAGGTGGTCAAGTTTCACAAAAAGCAGTCGGCCAAGGCCACCCTCGGAGTGCGCGAATACAGCTTTCAGGTGCCTTATGGCGTTGTGAACATCGACGGCAACGAGGTCGAGTCGATCAGCGAAAAGCCGGTGCACCGCTCGATGGTATCTGCCGGCATCTATGTTCTCGACCCGTCTGCGCTAGGGCTGATTCCCACGGATGAGTTCTGCGACATGCCAACACTTCTCGACAGCATCAAGTCGCAGGGGCAGAAAGTCGTGGCGTTTCCGATTCACGAATCTTGGCTCGACATCGGTCGTCACGACGACCTCGCCGAAGCTCGCAACAACCTCGACCACTGGCTCGACTACTAGGAGAAACATGTTTCTTCGCGATCACGTATACGCAATCGTTCCGGCACGCGGCGGCTCGAAGGGTCTGCCCGGCAAGAACCTGCTCAAAATCGGTGGCAAGACTCTCATCGAGCGCGCAATCGAAAGCGCACGCGACTGCTTGTATGTCGATGCACCACTTGTTTCGAGCGACGACGACGCGATTCTCGATGAAGCGCTGCGCCTCGGAGTTATCAACCACCGCCGCGACGAGTTTGCATCGCAAGACGATTCGACTGCCGGCGATGTCATCCGTGATTTCTTGCACGCAACCGACGTCGAAATCGACCCGAGCGTTGACCCGTGGATTGTCTATCTGCAGCCAACTTCGCCAGCGCGCACTGCCGACATGGTTGAGGCCGCGTTTGATGTTTTGTCTGAGCACCAGCCGCACGCAAAGTCTTTGGTTTCTGTCACCCACCCGCCGAAGTCGCCATACTGGACACTCACGGTTGGTGTTGATGGGCGACTGCACCCGTTGTTTCCTGAGGTTTATGGATTGAATCGTCAGCAAAACGACGAAGCGTTTATGCCTAACGGCGCGATCTACATTTTCAAGCTCTCGGAGTTTTTGAAGACCGGCAAGTTTCCGATTGATGGTGCGGTGCCGTTCTTCATGTCGGCAGAAGACAGCATCGACATCGACACTCTCGAAGATTTTGAACGAGCGAAAGCCTCGCTCGAGCGATAACGATGAATTTAGAACAGATTTGGTCTGCGCTTCGAAAAGTTGAGAAAGCCGAAGACCTGGCAACCTGGCGGGTTGGCGATGTTTATCTCTGGCAGGTAATTCGTGAGCGCATGTTCACCCACATTGCCGAGCAAACAGGTCTCTATCTGGCTGTGCCAGAGAAGCCAGAGATCAAGCCGGCAAAGCAGGCCTCGCTTCAAGCCGCCGAGATTGCGGTTATGCCCTTCGTGCGCCGCGATGCCCAGGGCCGTGACCCCTTCACCGAACCGTTCGTTAGGGCCGCCGACAGCGTGCTGGTCTTCGGCATTGGCAGCGAAGATGAGGGCACTGGCAAGCCGCAGTATGAGCAGCTCGATGCCATGCTGCTCGCCCAATATCGCACCAGGGCCAAGCTCAAGGTGGTCTTCTGGCAGGCCAAGAAGCACAAGCAAAAGTGGGCCAGGGTCATTGCCTCACTCGAGAGCGATCTTTCGGTAAACCTCGACAAATACCGCAAGTTTCCGCGTTGGCTGCTGGTCGATTTCGTTGCTCGCCGCATCGGCTGGACCAAACTCTTCAAGCTCGCCGAAACCGAACTTCTTCTTATTGCCAACGCGTGGCAACTCTGGATGGTGGCCGGCGCTAAAGCTGCCGGTGTTCGCGTTGTTGAAATTCAGCACGGATTAATCTCGGCTTATCACTCACGCTTGAGCTGGTCAGACTTCAAGGGTGACAGTGCTGCATCTGGCGCATATCTCGCGCACGAGTTTTGGCAGTGGGGCGACTTCTGGGGTTTTGCAAGTGACATTCCGGCTTCGGTTGAACTGCACACAATCGGTGCACCAGAAGCAATCACTGCGGCAATCGCGCGCGACACAAAAAAGAAGCAGCAGCTTCTTGTAATTGGTCAGCCGCAGGTTTCGCAAAGTTTGATTGAGTTCGCGCGTTTCATCGCGGCGAAGTATTCGAAGTTGCCGGTTGTGCTCAAGCCGCACCCGCAAGAAAACCTTGAGCAAATCGAAGCCGCAATCGATGCGCTCGGCGCAAGACCGGCAAACCTAACCGTTTCTGCCGTTGACGCAAACACCATCGAGCTAATCGAAGAATCTGAATATGTGATCGGCGTTTATTCGACCGCCATGTTTGAAGCAGTTGCGCTCGGCTGCAAAGTTGGCGTGCTCAAACTCGCGGGCTACAACCACATCGAGCCGCTGATTCACTCAGGCGCTATCCAAGAGATCAATCGCGTTGCAGACATAGAGAAGTTCTTTGTGACCGCGAAACAGAATCGCAACTCGGCCAGCTATTTTGCAAAGCAGGTGCCTGCGCGAATTCTGCTCGACGGCGCTCTTGCGAGAATCGAAGACCAGTGACCGCCAGCAGCCTAGAAGAGATTGGCGAGGCATTCTTCGAGATCGAGCGTCGCGAGAACCTTTATGACTGGAAGGTCGGTGGCATAAGCGTTTGGGTTTTGCTGCGATCGCGCCTGTTTCGCACCATCACCCAGAGTGCCAACCTCTACGATTGGGGCACCGCCAAGAAGTTCGAGTTGCCGGCCGATTCGGTGCACTACGCCGGTGCCAACGCTGCCGAGCTGCTCTGGGCGGCTGCCAATGGCCGGGCCAAAGCGCCCAAAAGCGCTGCCGAGCCAGACTTTCGCAACCTAAAGGGCGTGAAAGCGCTCGTGGTTCCTTTTGCTACCCGCAGCGCCGAAAACCCGCTAATCGAAAAATTTAGTCAGCCGGTTATCGATGCCCTTGGCGCTGACGCCTTGGTCTTCGGGGTTGGCCAATGGGACAAACTCTCTAACCGCCCCCGCCTCGAAGATCTCAACGAGATTTTCATCAAGAAATACGGCACCTATGCCAGCATCTTTGTTCGCTTGGCGCTGAGCAAGCGCGACTATGCGAAGTACCAGCGCGTGGTCAAATACATCGAGCGCGAGGTTGGCATTTCGATGGCTCCTTACGATGTGTTTCCGCGTTGGCTGCTGCGCACCTTCGTTGCCGAACGCCGCGGCTACCGCAAAGTTCTAGCCGCGACTTCTGCCAAGACTGTTTATATGGTCAACGCCGCTCGCATGCCATTTCAGGCGGCTGCCCAAAGCTTGGGCATGAAGATCGTTGAGATTCAAAGCGGAGTCTTCTCGAAGTACTCGCTGCAGTTGAGCTGGCCAGGCTCACCTTCGGTCGACTACCTGCCGAATGAGATTCTCACCTGGGGTGAATACTTCACCGACGGCATCGAGCATGCCGCGAATCAGAAGATAAGTGTGATTGGTTCAACCGACGAGTTCAACGTGGTTCGCGATGCAAACCTGAAGCGCGATTCAAAGCAGGTTGTCTTTCTAACGCAGCCGCTAGTTGGCAACGACATCTTGGCTGCAGCAATCGAGTTCGCTCGCATCAAGCCCAATTTGAACGTGATTGTCAAAATGCATCCGCGCAATGATCTCGAAGAGTTCACTCGAATCATCGAGGCCGCAGGTGGTTCGCCAAAGAACCTGTCGCTAATGCAAAGCCAGCGCAGCTCTCTCGAAGTCATCGCCGAAAGCGAAGTTGCGGTTGGTGCATTCTCAACCGCGCTTATTGAGGCCGCTGGGCTTGGCACCAAGGTAGCCATTCTGCGCTTGCCCGGCTGGCAGCACTTGGCACCGCTGGTTGAAGGTGGCTATGCAAGCGCGTTCGATAACGCTCAAGATTTAGCGACAAACTTCGAAAACCTTCGCGTTGCAGGCGATAAGTACTTCTTCTACGGGCCTAAGGCCGACATCGCTTCGCTTGTTCGCCTAGGGTAGAAGGCGTGTCGCGCAAAGGTCTAATTCTCTTCATCGCATGCGGAATCGCATGGGGAATGCCTTATGCATTCATCAGCATTGCGGTTGAGCAGTTCGATGTAGCGACTATTGTTTTGGCGCGTTGCCTAATTGGTGCCGCCGTGCTCATCCCGTTTGCCATCTATCGCAAAGCCATCATGCCTGCGCTCAAGCACTGGCGTTGGGTTCTGGTTTTCGCGCTGTTAGAGATGGTTGGCCCGTGGTTTCTCATCACCAACGCTGAACGCACGATCTCGAGCGGTCTCACCGGGCTGCTCATTGCCATCGTGCCGTTCTGGGGCGTATTCATCGCCTACTACTTTCTCGGCGACAAGTCGGTCAAGCACCCGAAAACTATTTTCGGATTGATAATCGGCTTCGCCGGCGTTCTTCTGCTGGTCGGTGTCGATGCCTTCAGCGCGAATCTCGATCTGCTCGGTGTTGGTGCGGTCATTCTTGCTTCACTCGGATACGCCATCGCGCCGGCGGTTAGCTCGCGAACCATCGGGCACCTCGACAGTGTTGGCGTCATCGCGCTTTCGATGGGTTTTGTCTCGGTCATCTATGCGATTCCCGGATTCATCGCGTTGCCAGCGTCGATTCCAACCGCCAAGTTTGATGGCTGGATGGCGCTGATTGTTTTGGGTGTCGTCTGCAGCGCCATCGCGTTCATTCTGTTCTTCGATCTGATCAAAGAAATCGGCTCGGCTCGAGCTACGCTGATCACCTACCCGAACACCGCCGTGGCCTTCTTGCTCGGCATTGTCTTTCTCTCAGAACCGATTACTCTGGGAATGATTCTTGGGTTCCCGCTGGTTCTAATAGGGTCATACTTCGCCTCAAAGAGGCACTAAAGAAAGCACAAAATGCAGAAAACCGCCATCACTTCAGCCGAAATTGCACCAGTTCTAGCCAACCGCTGGAGCCCACGCGCATACGACGTGAACCACACCGCGAGTCAGCACGAACTGCTCTCAATTCTCGAAGCTGGCCGCTGGGCTCCTTCGGCCAACAACGCGCAACCATGGCGTTTCTCGATTGCCACTCGCGGCAGCGAACTCTTCGACCAGATTGTCGGTGCGTTCACAGGTTTCAACCAGTCTTGGGCACCTAACGCTTCTGCACTGTTGGTTATTTCGGTGCTCAACCAGAAGGCAGATGGAACACCTTATCCGGGTGCACTTCTCGACGCCGGCCTCGCCGCACAGAACATGATGATTCAAACCGAAGAACTCGGATTAGCCGCGCACCCAATCGGTGGCATGGTGCACGACGAGATGCGCAAGGTGCTCGACTTAGCAGACAACCTTGACCCAATCATGGCGATGACAATCGGCAAGCGTGCCGATGCATCTGTTCTCGAGGGTCCGGCCTACGAGCGCGAGGTTGCACCGCGCGTTCGCCTCGAACTCGATGAAATTGTTTTGCACGGCAAGCCATAAAAATTTATGTTCAACACCGCAGTCGTAATTCACGCCGCCTCGCTCTCTGACCAGATCACCGGTTGGCACGAGCAACTCGGGCCTTGGCTTTTCTATGGCGTGGTGTGGGCTTTGGTTTTTGCGGGCACCGGTTTATTTGTCGGAGCGTTTATCCCGTTCATTACCGGTGACTCCCTTGTCTTCGCAGCCGGTCTCGTTGCCGCTGCAGCAGCTGCCGAAGGAACCGGCGCTTGGCAAGATGTGAACATCTGGGTGATGGCAACCGGTGTTGGTGCGGCCGCTTGGTTCGGCGATCAGGTGGGTTATGCCATTGGGCTTCGCGTTGGTAGACCATACCTCGACAGACGTCAGGGCAACTGGATGCGCAAGGCAATCGAAAAGTCTGAGAAGTTCTATAAGGCTTGGGGTTGGTGGGCCGTTGTAATCGCACGCTTCATGCCTTGGGCTCGCGTTTTGGTTCCGGCGATTGCGGGCATCTCAAAAATGAACTACTACAAGTTCTCAACCGCCAACCTGGTTGGTGCGCTTGCTTGGGGAGTCGGCCTAACCACAGCGGGTTACTTCGCCTATTCGATTCCGTTCGTCAAGAACGCCTCTTATGGCATTGCCGCGTTTTTCATCACGGCCTCGCTAATCGCGGGGCTGCGCACCTGGCTCAAGAACCGTAAGGGCTAGTTCGGCACTGCGCTCGCGCGCATAGAAATCAAGCTCTTGGGCCGCCCATTCGGACCAGTGTTCGTCGCTGCCCTCGCGGCCAATCCAGCGCTGTTTGCGGGTTTCTTCTGACTCTTCGAGCCAAATGCTGAGGTCGGCGAACTCGATCGAGTTGCGGTTGATAGCGCCGCATCCCTCGATAATCAGGGGAGTGCCACCGCTGAACTCGCGCCACTCTTTGCGCTCGCCGCTCGTCCAATCGAAGATTTGATAATGGGCCACTTCTCGTTTTGAAAGCGGAGTGAGAATTGTTCGCTGCAAATACTCGACGCCGAGTTGCAGGCCATCCCAGCCTGGATACAGGTCGTCGAGATGCACAACCCTTGGCGCAGATTCGCCGAGCTTGAAGAACTCATTCTGAACCTCATCGGCCAGCGTGCTCTTGCCGCTGCCGGCGCGACCATCAATCAGCAGAATCGGCATGGCCTTGCCGTCGTCAACAAGCGCAACTAGTTGCTCGGCGATTTCGCGGGCAATGGTTTTTGCTTTCGATTGATTCGGCACCCGTCTAGGTTATAGCTCGACGAGAACGTCTGGGTGCTGCTCAAAGGTGTAGCCGCGGCCGCGCACCGCACGGATGACATCCTCGTAGCCCTCGATCTTCGCACGCAGGCGTCGCACGTGCACATCGATGGTTCGCTCGGTTACTGCTTCTTTGTTCGAGTCGCTACCTTCGCTGTCGAAGCCGCCGTTAGTCACCGTGACCAGTTGTGCTCGCGTTACTACTTGCCCCTCGTTTTCAATCAGGTAGGCAAACAAGAGAAACTCTTTGTTGGTTACTTCGGCGTTGATTCCGTTTTTGTAAACGCGCTTGCGCTTGAGGTCTACCGTGATTGCCGGCAGGTCGTTCTCGGGTTCGCGCAATTGGTCTGCAGCTCTCGGGTCACGAAGTGCTGTGCGAACCACGTCGACGTTTCTGCCGCCGATGCCCTTTGGTGCGAGTGCTACCGCAGAGTAGGTTTCGTTGGCTGCGCTTGGCACCAGTTCGGCGAAAGTTCGCTTCAGTGCGCTGGCAATCTCGGTTAGCGATGTGCCGTTCGCCCGGGCGGTTGCCTCATCGATTCCGAGGTAGAGGGCGAATCCGCGGGCTTCGGTTTCTGTCGGAACCGCCGCAATCGGGTTGGCTGATTCGGTTTTGGCGGCCTGCGCTCTGCCGGTTGCCTCATCGAGTTTGCGGGCGGTATTGGTGCGAAAATCCTGGATATTTGCGATTGTCATTTGATTGATCCTTTGGCTATGTGTGAGCTGCTCGAGGTGCACGAATCACGTGCATTTGTCGGGGTGTTGGTGTCTTTGCTAACGGCTAGGCGCTCGGGCCTTCAACCTTTGGTTGGTATGCGGTTAGCGACACATATGCATACACATAGCAGCACACATCATCATTGGGGCCGGTGCCACCAATGAAGTCTGGGTCAAAGTGCTGTTAGTCATTAGATAAAACCTTAAGCACCAATGGCTTGCCTGTCAAACCGATTCTCAGAAAACTATCAGCGGTAGATTTGGCATATGCGCGTTCACATTGCCGACCACCCTCTAATCACTCACAAGCTCACCGTCTTGCGTGACAAGAACACCCCTTCGCCGGTGTTTCGCCAGTTGGTTGAAGAGCTCGTTACCCTGCTTGCCTATGAGGCAACCCGCGATGTTCGCGTCGAGAAGATTGTCGTTGAGACTCCCGTGACGTCGGCCGACGGCGTTAGGCTCAGCCGCCCGCGCCCGATCATCATCCCGATTCTTCGTGCCGGTCTCGGAATGCTCGATGGCATCGTGAAGCTTTTGCCGACTGCCGAAGTTGGTTTCTTGGGCATCAAGCGCAACGAAGAAACCCTTCAGCCATTCACCTATGCCAACCGTTTGCCAGATGATCTAACCAACCGCCAGGTTTTCATAATCGATCCGATGCTGGCTACCGGCGGCACACTGATTGATTCAATCAACTACGTTTTCGAACGCGGCGCAACCGACGTCACGGCAATTTGTTTGCTTGGTGCACCCGAAGGGCTCGCCGCTGTTGAAGCGCACGTGCACGGCAAAGACGTAAAAGTTGTGCTCGGTGCACTCGACGAAAAACTAAACGAGCACGGATACATCGTGCCCGGACTCGGCGACGCTGGCGATCGACTTTACGGTCTCGCCGAATAGCAATGAACTACGAAGAGTTAATGCGCTCGGCAATTGCAGAGGCCGCAAATTCTGGCGACGATGTTCCGGTTGGCGCGCTGATCGTTTCACCCACCGGTGAAGTTATTGCGCTCGGGCACAACGAACGCGAAGCCGACAGCGACCCAACAGCTCACGCCGAGATTGTCGCCATTCGCCGCGCGGCAAAAATTCGCCAAGACTGGCGCCTCGAAGATTGCACGCTGGTAGTCACGCTAGAGCCATGTGTTATGTGTGCCGGTGCCATCGTGGCTGCGAGAATCGGTCGAGTTGTGTTTGGCGCTTGGGATGAGCGCGTGGGCGCATCCGGCTCACTTTATGACTTGATTCGAGATGCGCGGTTGGGCGCACCGGCCGAAGTTATCTCGGGCATTCTTGGCGACGAATGTTCTGCGCAACTGCGCGCGTTCTTCGAAGCGCGTCGCGGCTAGCTCGCAATTTACCGAACCCGCGCGTTCTGCTAACCTATCCAACGGTGACGTGTCCGAGCGGCCGAAGGTACTTGTCTCGAAAACAAGTGTGCGTGAAAGCGCACCGAGGGTTCAAATCCCTCCGTCACCGCCACAAACAAAAATGACCCCGAGATGGGGTCATTTTTCTTTGCGGTAGACGTCGGGGTTTCCAGCTCCCGATTGGTAAATCCAAAGCACAAGTTTCTGGCGGTCTCGCACCGCAGCGGCGATAACTTCGCCGCTAAACGCGGTGTTCGGGTTCAAATCCCTCCGTCACCGCCAGGCCCGAGCGAGGCGACAAGTTATGTCGACTCGGTGGCCGCAGCTTGTGCGAACAACTGTGTCGGGCGATGAACCGCTTTCGGGAGGCCGGAGACGGTTTTTCTTTTGCTACTTATCGATCTGGTAGTGAATGAACCCAGTCTTCGTCGCCATGCGGTCATAAAGCTGTTGCGCGGTTTTGTTCGAGTCAGCCGTTAGCCAATAAACCTTGGTTGCCCCGGCAGCCTCGGCCCAAGCCTGCACGTGCGCAATTAGCGCGCGACCTGCTCCTGAACCGCGAGCATCTGCTGAAACAAAAAGATCCTCTAGATAGACGTAGTCGCCGCGAGACCAAGTGCCCGGATGTGTCAACCAGTTGACCATGCCAATCGCTTTGCCCTCATCGTTCAAAGCCAAAGCTCCAAACATGTTCACGGATTCGTCAAGCAAGCGCTCAAAAGTGTGGCGAGTTATGTCGGCGTCAAGCTGCGTTTCATAAAACTCTAGGTAGCCGGTCCAAAGCGGAAGCCAGCCGTCAAAGTCATCAGGGTTGAGAGGTCGAACTACGAGCATGTCCCGAGTTTAGTTGCCGGAAACTATGCGGCTTCGAGCTGCCCAGCTGAAATCGAATCAATTTCTGCAGAAACCCAAGGCACTTGCTTGGCTGCCGCGCTGATTGCGGCTTTTACTGCCTGAACGCCAATGGCGAAGGCCTCTTCAACTGAGTTGGTGCTAACCCACATGTCCATGTCGATCTTCATAATCCCGTAGTCGGCAGCCATGTCTTGTTCGGTTACTGATTCATCATCAAAAAATACTTCAGCCAGTGCGTCAAAGATGTCGACTGGGTCTGTGTTCAGCAACTGACGGTCAGAAGTCAGCTTCACGTCGATTTTTACTTCAATCATGATGTCCCCTTTCCCAACAATCCAATCTTTGCAAGAATCTTCGGCATTCGCGAGAACCACTTAACCTGAGGGTTGTCGCCCAATTTGTGCACAGGTAACCTATTCAGATGCCAACTATCGAGTTAAAAGATGACGAGCTTGTGATCAGGCTCAGTTTCTGGCCGCGACTGGCCTGTGTTCACGGCGATGTGCACATTCCTGCCACCAGCCTTCGCGGGGCGCTGGTTGCAGACCCGAACTGGGTCAAAACCCTCGGTTTTCGCATTCCGGGCACGGCTTTGCCATGGGTGATCATCGCCGGCACCTACATCAAGCCCAAAGACTCGGCTTTCGTCTACTGGACCCGCCGCAACAAGACAGTTTTGCAGCTAAATCTGAGCGGTCGGCCCTACAACCGCGTATTTCTGGGGGTAGACGATGCTGCCGCGCTCGCGGACCAGATCAACGACGCCCTAACCGCTTGCTAGGCCAGTAAACATAAGGGCTTCAGCCCTGCCAATTGGCCAAATCGACCTCAATAGCACTTTTGAACGAATTTTGGGGCGAATTCGAGAAAATTGTTGGCAGTTTTAGCCCAATCGTTATAGGGTAGAGGTTTGCTCCCCAACAAACCGCATGCATATTTTGGCTGCGCCTTTGACGCATATTTTGGCGTCAGTAGTTTTTGGGTCGCGATTCCAACCACTCAGATCTAGTTCCTTGGAGGGACATCTCTTGGCATCGGCGAAGAAGACTAAAAACACACGTTCAACAAAGCGCCTCTCATTTGCAAAGGTCACGGAAGCTCTCGATGTTCCAGACCTACTCATGCTGCAGACCGAAAGCTTCGACTGGCTAATCGGTAACCCTGCATGGAAGGCAAAGAACCCAGGCGCAAAGAATGGCCTCGAAGAAATCTTTGCTGAGATTTCTCCGATCGTTGACTCGGCAAACCCAGCTCAGGCTCCGAAGATGGGAATCAGCTTCGACAAGCCAGAGCTATACGACCCTGAATACACTCCTGACGAGTGCAAGGTTAAGGGCCGCAGCTACACCCAGCCTCTTTACATCAAGGCAGAGTTCACCAACTACGAAACCGGTGAGATCAAGTCTCAGACCGTTTTCATGGGCGACTTTCCTGTGATGACCGAGAAGGGCACCTTCGTAATTAACGGAACCGAGCGCGTTGTTGTTTCGCAGCTTGTTCGTTCACCTGGTGTCTACTTCTCACAGACAACCAACACAACCGGAAACCTTGACGTGCGCAACATCCGTGCACAGATCATTCCAAGCCGTGGTTCATACCTTGAGTTCTTGACCGAGTGGGTCAAAGAAGAGCGCAAGCCAATGGCACGTTACGGAAAGCCGATTGTTCAGGTTCAGGTTGACCGCAAGACCAAAGTGTCTGCAACCATTTTCTTGAAGGCTCTCGGTCTTAGCGAAGATGAAATTCGCGCAGAGTTCGCAGACATCAAGGATGCAGTTGCGAAGAACGCGAAGGCATGGACCATCGACGTTGACCTAATCGAGAACACTCTCGAGTATGACAAGTCGAAGGCATACGCAACCAACAACATCATCAGCAAAGAAGACGCACTTCGCGAGCTATACCGCAAGGTTCGCAGCGAAGCGGCCGGACCGGAAGTTGCAGAAGCATGGTTGAAGTCAACCTACTTCGACACCAAGCGTTACAACCTCGCGAAGGTTGGCCGTCACAAGCTAAACCGCAAGCTAGGCCTAGACGTTGCTGGCGACAAGAACACCCTGATGATCGAAGACATCGTTGCGACCATCAAGTACCTATTGGTCTTCGACCTCAGCCAGGCACCACAGAACGGCAACCTTGCTACCCCAATTGACCTAGTCATGGGCGGCAAGAAGTCGGCTGTAACCATCTCGTCTGACGACATCGATGACTTCTCAAACCGTCGAATTCGCTCGGTTGGCGAACTAATTCAGAACCAGGTTCGCATCGGTCTAAGCCGCATGGAGCGCGTTGTTCGTGAGCGCATGTCGACTCAAGACATCGAAGCAATTACTCCGATGACTTTGATCAACTTGCGTCCGGTTGTTTCGGCAATCAAGGAGTTCTTCGGAGCTTCGCAGTTGTCACAGTTCATGGATCAGAACAACCCACTGGCAGGATTGGCTCACAAGCGTCGCTTGTCAGCCCTTGGCCCAGGCGGTATCGCTCGTGAGCGTGCACAGATGGAAGTTCGTGACGTTCACCCTTCTCACTACGGACGCATGTGTCCTGTTGAAACTCCTGAAGGTCCGAACATTGGTCTAATCGGTTCGTTGACTGCGTTCGCACGCATCAACGCATTCGGTTTCATCGAGACTCCTTACTTCAAGGTCACCAATTCAAAAGTTGCAAAGGGTGCACCTGACTACCTAGACGCAGCATCAGAAGCCGGCAAGATTATTGCTCCTGCTGATGTTCCGCTAAACGCAGACCGCACTTTTGCAAATGCAAAGGTATTCGCGCGCTTCAAGGGTGAGGTTGTTGAAGTAGACGCAGCCGATGTTGACTACGTTGACATTTCACCTCGTCAGCTCGCTTCTGTTTCAACGTCGTTGATTCCGTTCCTCGAGCACGACGACTCAACCCGTGCGCTAATGGGTGCAAACATGCAGCGTCAGGCAGTTCCACTGCTACGCAGCGTTGCACCTCTAGTTGGCACAGGCATGGAGCGCGTTGCAGCGATCGACTCTGGCGCAGCAGTTATCAACGAGACCTCTGGTGTTGTTGAAGAAGTTGCAGCAGACAAGATTGTCATCAAGCAGGATGCCGGCGGCACGAAGTCATACGTTCTTCGCAAGTTCGACCGCTCAAACCAGGGCACCGCAATCAACCAGCGCGCAATCGTCTCGGTTGGCCAGAAGGTTGATGCCGGAGAAGTTCTTGCAGACGGTCCAGCTACCGAAAACGGCGAGCTCGCACTCGGAAAAGACCTGCTCGTGGCATTCATGCCATGGGAAGGCCACAACTTCGAAGACGCGATCATCATCAGCCAGAACCTGGTGAAAGACGACACCCTCAGCTCGATTCACATCGAGGAGTACGAGGTTGAAGCTCGCGACACCAAGCTAGGTAAAGAAGAGATCACCGCCGACCTACCGAACATCTCGGCAGAGGCTTTGGCTCAGCTTGACGAGCGCGGCATCATTCGCATCGGTGCAGAGGTTCGCCCAGGCGACATCCTTGTTGGAAAAGTAACCCCTAAGGGTGAAACCGAGCTAACCCCAGAAGAGCGCCTACTTCGCGCAATCTTCAACGAGAAGAGCCGCGAAGTTCGCGACACCTCTTTGAAGGTGCCGCACGGCGAGCAGGGAACCATCATCGGCGTCAAGGTATTTGACATCGACGAGGGCGACGACGAGCTAGGTGCCGGTGTAAACCAGCGCGTAGTGATTCACATCGCTCAGAAGCGCAAGATTACCGAGGGTGACAAGCTTGCTGGTCGCCACGGTAACAAGGGTGTTATCTCGAAGATTCTTCCGGTTGAAGACATGCCATTCCTCGAGGATGGAACTCCGGTTGACATCGTGTTGAACCCGCTAGGTATCCCTGGCCGTATGAACTTCGGTCAGATTCTCGAGCTACACCTCGGATGGATCGCCAAGCAGGGTTGGGATGTTAAAGACGGTGCAAAGTGGGCCGCCAACCTCGTTGACGAAATGCGTCACGGCGAGCCAGGTACCCCTGTTGCAACTCCAGTCTTCGACGGCGCATCGAAAGATGAGATCGCCGGTCTTCTCGAGTCGACCCGTCCGAACAAGGATGGCCAGCACCTCGTGAAGAAGTCGGGTAAGGCGCGTCTATTCGACGGTCGCTCAGGCGAGCCATACCCAGAAGATATCTCGGTCGGTTACATGTACATCTTGAAGTTGCACCACTTGGTCGACGACAAGATTCACGCACGTTCAACCGGTCCTTACTCAATGATCACTCAGCAGCCACTCGGTGGTAAGGCGCAGTTCGGTGGACAGCGCTTTGGTGAGATGGAAGTTTGGGCTCTTCAGGCTTACGGTGCAGCACACACTCTTCAAGAGTTGCTCACCATTAAGTCAGACGACATCAACGGTCGTATCAAGACCTACGATGCAATCGTCAAGGGTCAGAACATCCAGGCTCCTGGTATTCCAGAGTCGTTCCGAGTTCTTACAAAAGAAATGCAGTCTCTCGCACTAAACGTTGAGGTTCTCAACGCGAAGGGTGAAGCAGTCAACTTGATGGAGGAAGACTTCGAAGCAGATCGCACTGCAGAAGACCTCGGCATCAACTTGTCTCGCAACGAGGCACTTTCGGCTGACAACGACTCACCTACTTACTACTAAAGAGAATCTGGACTTAAGGAAAAATCATGGATGTTGAACTATTCGACTCACTCCGCGTTGGTCTAGCTACCGACACTGAGATTCGCGCATGGTCAAAGGGTGAAGTAAAGAAGCCTGAGACCATCAACTACCGCACCCTGAAGCCAGAAAAGGATGGCCTTTTCTGCGAGAAGATCTTTGGCCCGACCAAAGACTGGGAGTGTGCCTGTGGAAAGTACAAGCGCGTTCGCTTCAAGGGAATCGTTTGTGAGCGTTGCCAGGTTGAGGTAACCAAGTCATCAGTTCGTCGTGAGCGCATGGGTCACATCGAACTAGCTGCACCGGTTACTCACATCTGGTACTTCAAGGGTGTTCCTTCACGCTTGGGCTACCTGCTCGACGTTGCACCAAAAGACCTAGAGAAGATCATCTACTTCGCTGCTTACCGCGTTATGTCACTCGAGAGTGCTGACCCCAAGGGCAACGTAATTGTTGACTCACTTCACAAGGGCGAATACATCGACCGCATCACCACCTTGTTGCGCGAGCGCGAGGCAGAGATGCTCGAGGTTGCTCAAGAAGAGCACGACGCTCTTGAGGCCTTTGGTCTAAAGCTCTACCCGGCTACCAACCTATGGGAGCAGCCAACCTGGCTAGACCCTCAGTTCAGCCGCACCTTCGAGAAGATTCTTGCTTGGGAAATCAACGAGGCTAAGAAAGAAAACCCATTCGGCAAAAAGGGTTCAGAAGAGATCAACTCTGACGAGGCTCCTGTCGTTCGCGATGCAGCCGACGAGAAGAAGATCAAGCAGCTCATCTCAGAGTTCAAGAAGAAGACCGACAAGATCGTGCGCGAGTATGCACGCATCGAGCGTTCATCGAACTTGCATAAAGAGCAGCTCGCGTGGCGTCTATACATCACCGCTAAGAAGAGCAAGCCAATTCAGAACGATGCAATCTTCGATTACTTCGACTACTGGTATGGAGATGCAGTTGAGACCGCAATCGGTGCAGAAGCAGTTCTTCGTGAACTTGCAGCATTCGATTTGCAACTTGCAGCTGACAAGTTGAAGTATCAAATTACATTTGGCAACACTCCTAACAATTTTTCGAACTTTACTAGAGAAGAGTTCGAAGAATTTGTAAAGAAACAATCTAAGAGAACCCAAGAGGAAATTGCCTCGGACCGCTCAAAAGGTGGTGCAAAGCAGACTCAGGCAATCAAGCGCCTGAAGGTTGTCAACTCTTTCATCGCTTCAGGAACCAACCCAACTTCTATGGTCCTCAACGTTCTTCCGGTTCTTCCGCCAGAAATTCGTCCGATGGTTCAGCTAGACGGTGGCCGCTTTGCGACCTCTGACCTAAACGACCTTTACCGTCGCGTGATTAACCGCAACAACCGTTTGAAGCGTTTCGTTGATCTAGGTGCTGTTCCAAAGACCATCTTGAACAATGAGAAGCGCATGCTTCAAGAAGCGGTTGACGCACTATTCGACAACGGTCGCCGTGGTCGCCCAGTTACCGGAACCGGTAACCGCCCACTGAAGTCACTGTCTGACCTACTTAAGGGCAAGCAGGGTCGTTTCCGTCAGAACCTTCTCGGTAAGCGCGTTGACTACTCGGGTCGTTCGGTTATCGTCGTTGGTCCGCAGTTGAAGCTGCACCAGTGTGGTCTGCCAAAGCAGATGGCACTCGAGCTCTTCAAGCCTTTCGTAATGAAGCGTCTTGTCGACCTGGGCCTTGCTCAGAACATCAAGAGCGCAAAGCGCAAGGTCGAGCGTTCACACGCAGAGGTCTGGGATGTTCTAGAAGAAGTTATTCGCGAGCGTCCGGTTCTGCTAAACCGTGCACCTACCCTTCACCGTCTAGGCATCCAGGCTTTCGAGCCGCTGCTAGTTGAAGGCAAGGCAATCCAGCTACACCCGCTCGTATGTACAGCTTTCAACGCTGACTTCGATGGTGACCAGATGGCTGTTCACCTACCGCTATCGGTTGAGGCTCAGGCCGAGGCACGTGTTTTGATGCTTGCTTCGAACAACATCTTGAAGCCGTCTGACGGTCGTCCGGTTGCTGTTCCTACCCAGGACATGATCATTGGTCTTTACCACCTAACCGGTGAAAAAGACGGTGCAATTGGTGAGGGCATGGCGTTCGGTTCAATCGCTGAGGCCATATTGGCTTACGACATGCTGAACAAGACCACCAAGACCGGTCTTGACCTTCAGGCCAAGATTCGCATTCGCATCGCTGGCGAGCTAAAGACCACGACTCTCGGTAGAGCCCTATTCAGCGAAGCCATGCCAGATGGTTTTGAATACAAAAAGTATCTTCAGAAAGGCTCAACGAAAAAGAACAATATTGAACAAATCGGCAAGAAAGAACTTGAGTCGATTATCACCGGACTCGTTGGTTCTCAGCCGAAAACTGAAGTTGCGCAAACTTTGGATCGACTGAAAGACCTAGGTTTCTACTGGGCCACTCGTTCGGGTGTCTCGATGGCAATCTCAGATGTGAACTTCGACGCTAACGGCCAGTTCGACAAAGAGCGTGAAGCGCTAATTGTTAAGGGCGAGAAGGAGCACACCAAGATTCAAGAGAAGTTCGACCTCGGTGGAATTTCAGAATCAGAGCGTGTTGACAAGCTCGGTGAACTTTGGAACGACTACACCAAGCAGATTGCAACTCTTCTAGAGAGCTCGCTACCTAAAGACAACGCAATCTACAAGATGGTTACCTCGAAGGCTCGTGGAAACTGGATTCAGATTCGTTCGATCATGGGTATGCGTGGCCCGGTGACTAAGTCATCAGGTGAGTTTGCTGCTATGCCTGTCAAGGGAAACTACCTAATCGGTCTCACCGCTAACGAGTACTTCGTTAACGCGACCGGTGCACGTAAGGGTAACGCTGACACCGCGATGAAGACTGCGGCTGCCGGTTACCTAACCCGTCGTCTAGTTGATGTTGCGCAGGATGTAATCATTCGAGACCAGGACTGCAAGACATCTAAGGGGCTCTACTTAGACCTAGAGCTCATGAAAACCGAGGATGGTAAGTCAAGGAAGTCAAAGTCATACGAGTCACTTACAGATGAGTATGAGGGAGATTGGGAAATTGACGATGTCGACCTAATTGTCTTGCACCGCACACTTGCTAGCGACGTAAAGGTCGGAAAAGTAGTGGTGGCAAAAGTTGGAGACGTCATCACGGATGAATTATTGGAAAAGTTCAAGGACGAGAAAGTTGGATGGATCAAGTTCCGCTCGGTTCTCACTTGCGATTCAGACTACGGTATTTGTGCCACTTGCTACGGCACTTCTCTAGCCACGAAGAACCCAGTTGAACTTGGTGAAGCAGTCGGAATCATCGCTGCACAGTCAATCGGTGAGCCAGGAACGCAGCTAACCATGCGTACCTTCCACACCGGTGGAGCTTCGGACAAGACCAAGAAAGAAGTCATCAAGACTCGTTCAGGTGGAAAAGAAACTCGTGCAGAGCGAACAATCAACTACGACATCACCCAGGGTCTGACCGGTGTTACCGACTTGCTAGAAGCTCGCATCGGTATGAGCCAGAAAGACAAGGTTGCGGTTATTGCATTCTGGCCTGGCAAGGTTGATGTTCGTGAAGTTGAATCGAAGACGGGCGCAAAGCGATTCGAAGTTCGAGTCGTGCCACAGGGTGACAAAGCGCTTGCCGATGCAAAAGAGTACGCAAAGAGCTATACCTTCTCGCGAACAGCTTCGAAGACCTTCAAAAAGCTAGATCCCGAACTACCAATCACAATCGTAGATAGCCTCGATCAGCTTTTGGTTCTGCACGGTGACGAAGTTGAACGTGGGGACTACATCAAGGATGGAACACCAATTCCGCAAGAGGTTTTGGCGACGCAAAGCGTGAACGCTGCGGCTATTGAAATAATCAACGGCGTTCAGGCGATTTACAAGGCCCAGGACGTTGCCTTGCATTGGAAGCACCTCGAAGTTATCGTTCGCCAGATGTTGAGCAAGGTGACGATTGTGGACTCTGGAGAGACAGCGCTAATGCCTGGCGCTCAGATGGACCGTCGTACCTTCATGCGCATTAACCGCGAAGCGCGTGACGAGGGCAAGAAGACCGCCTCGGCTCGTGACGAAGTATTGGGTATGACCCGTGCATCGCTCGCAGCAGAGTCATGGCTATCTGCCGCATCATTCCAGGAGACCACCCGAGTCTTGACCCAGGCCGCGCTAGACCGCAGCACTGACAAGCTCAAGGGTCTAAAGGAGAACGTAATCATCGGTAAGTTGATCCCGGCCGGAACCGGTTTGGCTGCTTACCGTCAGATCGACGCTGTGCCTACCGAAGAGGCTAAGGCAGAGCGTTACCCGAACATCCCGTGGGCTACCACTTCTGACGAGTCAATTGACTTCAAGGATGACAGCTTCTCGGGTGCTGGTCTGAGCTTCACTTCGCTCGAGGATTACTCGAACGAAGAGCCTGCTCAGTAGCCAAAAATCCATTTGACCCACCGGAGCAAATCAGGGTAGTCTTGGCAAAGTCTGCGTCATAGCAGGCGTTGCCTAGGATTGCAGATTTTGCTCCGGCGGGCTCAAAGAAACCTTTAGGTTCGATCAATCTGGTCTGCCTAAAACACCCCGATATCCATCGGAATTAACAAGGAGAAGTAGTGCCAACAATTAACCAGTTGGTCCGCAAGGGTCGCAGCGAAAAGATTTCGAAGACCAAGTCGCCAGCGCTGAAGAGTTCACCTCAGCGTCGTGGCGTATGCACACGCGTCTACACCACCACCCCAAAGAAGCCGAACTCGGCTCTTCGCAAGGTGGCTCGTGTGAAGCTGAGCAACGGCATCGAAGTAACCGCCTACATCCCGGGTGAAGGTCACAACCTTCAGGAGCACTCAATGGTTCTAGTGCGCGGCGGCCGTGTAAAAGACCTACCAGGTGTTCGCTACAAGATCGTTCGCGGAGCGCTTGACACTCAAGCAGTTAAGAACCGCAAGCAGGCACGCAGCCAATACGGCGCAAAGAAGGGTAAGTAATCTAAATGCCTCGTAAAGGCCCAATCACAAAGCGTCCAGTTGTCGCTGACCCGGTTTACGGTTCACCAGTTGTTTCGCAGCTAGTAAACAAGATTCTTCTAGACGGCAAGAAGTCGATCGCAGAGTCGATCGTCTACGGTGCCCTCGAAGGTGCAAAAGACAAGTCAGGCACTGACGCAGTTGTTCTTCTAAAGAAGGCACTCGACAACGTGCGACCAACCGTTGAGGTTCGTTCACGTCGTGTTGGTGGCTCGACCTACCAGGTTCCAATCGAAGTGAAGGCACACCGTGCAAACACTTTGGCTATGCGCTGGTTGGTTAGCTACGCCAAGTTGCGCCGCGAGAAGACCATGACCGACCGCTTGATGAACGAGATTCTCGACGCATCAAACGGCCTCGGCGCAGCAGTGAAGCGTCGCGAAGACACTCACAAGATGGCTGAGTCGAACAAGGCATTCGCACACTACCGCTGGTAAACCACTTAGTTTCGCCTTCTAGCCCACGCGGTTAGGGGGCGTAACTTTTGACCGAAGCAACACCCGAGCATCACCCCTAAACATCCAGGAGATCACCGTGGCACAAGACGTGCTTACCGACCTAAACAAGGTTCGCAACATCGGCATCATGGCGCACATCGACGCCGGTAAGACCACCACCACCGAGCGCATCCTGTTCTACACAGGCATCACCCACAAGATTGGTGAGGTGCACGATGGTGCAGCGACTATGGACTGGATGGAGCAGGAGCAGGAGCGTGGAATCACTATCACCTCAGCTGCAACCACTTGCTTCTGGGACAAGAACCAGATCAACATCATCGACACCCCTGGACACGTTGACTTCACCGTAGAGGTAGAGCGCTCACTTCGCGTTCTCGACGGCGCTGTTGCTGTGTTCGACGGTAAAGAAGGTGTTGAGCCTCAGTCAGAGACCGTATGGCGTCAGGCCGACAAGTATGACGTGCCTCGCATCTGTTTCGTAAACAAGATGGACAAGCTAGGCGCTGACTTCTACTTCACCGTAGACACCATCATCAAGCGTCTTGGCGCAAAGCCACTTGTTATTCAGATTCCTATCGGCGCAGAGTCAACATTCGAGGGCATGGTTGACATCGTAAAGATGAAGGCTCTTACCTACCGCGGCGACACCGAAATGGGTGCAAAGTACGAGATCGAAGAGATTCCTGCTGACCTTGTAGAAAAGGCAAACCACTACCGCACGATTCTTCTTGAGACGGTTGCCGAATCTGACGAAGTTCTCATGGAGAAGTACTTCGGTGGGGAAGAGCTAACCGAAGCCGAAATCAAGGGTGCGATTCGCAAGATGACCATCAACTCTGAGCTTTACCCAATTCTTTGTGGCTCTGCCTTCAAGAACAAGGGTGTTCAGCCGATGCTCGACGCGGTTATCGACTACCTACCTTCACCGCTTGACGTTGCCGCTATCGTCGGCTCAAACCCTCGCGACGAAGAGCAGAAGATCACCCGCGAGCCAAAGGCAGACGGCCCATTCGCTGCCCTTGCCTTCAAGGTAATGACCCACCCATTCTTCGGTCGCTTGACTTACATCCGTGTTTACTCGGGTAAGGCAGATGCCGGTGCACAGGTTATCAACTCAACCAAAGACCGCAAAGAGCGCATCGGCAAGATGTTCCAGATGCACGCCAACAAAGAGAACCCTGTTGACTACGCAACTGCCGGACACATCTATGCGGTTATCGGTCTAAAAGACACCACCACTGGTGACACTCTTTGCGACCCAGACAACCAGGTTGTTCTTGAGTCGATGACTTTCCCGAAGCCAGTTATCTCTGTTGCAATTGAGCCAAAGACCAAGGGTGACCAAGAGAAGCTAGGTCTCGCAATTCAGAAGCTTGCTGAAGAAGACCCAACCTTCCGCGTTGAGCACGACCACGAGACCGGCCAGACCGTTATCTCGGGTATGGGTGAGTTGCACCTCGACATTCTCGTTGACCGCATGCGTCGCGAGTTCAAGGTTGAGGCCAACGTTGGTAAGCCACAGGTTGCTTACCGCGAGACCCTAAAGCGCGCAGTCGACAAGTATGACTACACCCACAAGAAGCAGACCGGTGGTTCAGGTCAGTTTGCGAAGATTCAGATCAAGCTCGAGCCTATGGAGGTCGAGGGAGACAAGACTTACGAGTTCGTCAACGCCGTTACCGGTGGTCGCGTTCCTCGTGAATACATTCCGTCTGTAGACGCCGGCATCCAGGATGCCATGCTCGTGGGAACCCTTGCCGGTTACCCGGTAGTAGGCGTAAAGGCAACTCTTCTTGATGGCGCATATCACGACGTTGACTCGTCTGAAATGGCTTTCAAGATCGCTGGATCGATTGCTTATAAAGAAGCAGCTCGTCTAGCAAACCCAACTCTGCTCGAGCCGTTGATGTCGGTCGAAGTTCGTACCCCTGAGGAATACATGGGTGACGTAATCGGTGACTTGAACTCACGACGCGGTCAGATTCAGTCAATGGATGATGCCTCAGGCGTCAAGGTCGTTACCGCCCTAGTTCCACTGTCTGAAATGTTCGGTTATGTCGGTGACCTGCGCTCGAAGACTTCGGGCCGCGCGGTCTACTCGATGACCTTCGAGACCTACGCTGAGGTTCCAAAGGCTGTCGCCGACGAAATCGTTCAGAAATCAAAGGGCGAGTAGTAGTTTCTGCTGCTCATCTCTAATAAGATAGAAATTCTGTAAATCCCAAATTCTGTCGGGTGCCAAAACGCCCGAGTGAACAACGAGTCCTGAGGAGGACCCATAATGGCAAAGGCGAAATTCGAGCGCACCAAGCCGCACGTCAACATCGGTACTATCGGTCACGTTGACCACGGTAAGACCACTTTGACTGCAGCTATCACCCGTGTGCTTCATGACAAGTACCCAACTCTTAACACCGCATCTGCGTTCGACCAGATCGACAACTCTCCTGAAGAGAAGCAGCGCGGTATTACCATCAACATCTCACACGTTGAGTACCAGACCGAGAAGCGTCACTACGCACACGTAGACGCTCCGGGCCACGCTGACTACATCAAGAACATGATCACTGGTGCAGCTCAGATGGATGGTGCGATTCTTGTAGTTGCAGCAACCGACGGCCCAATGCCTCAGACCAAGGAGCACGTGCTTCTTGCTCGTCAGGTTGGCGTTCCTTACATCGTTGTGGCTCTAAACAAGTCAGACATGGTTGACGACGCAGAAATCCTAGACCTCGTTGAGATGGAAGTTCGCGAACTTCTAAGCAAGTACGAGTTCCCTGGCGACGACGCACCAGTTGTGAAGGTTTCAGCTCTAAAGGCACTTGAGGGTGACGCAGAGTGGGGAGCAAAGGTTCTCGAGCTCATGGATGCTTGCGACACCCACATCCCAGAGCCAACACGCGAACTAGACAAGCCTTTCTTGATGCCTGTTGAAGACGTTTTCACCATCACTGGTCGTGGAACCGTAATCACCGGCAAGATCGAGCGTGGACAGATCAAGGTAAACGACGAAGTTGAAATCGTTGGAATCCGCGACAAGCAGAAGACCACCGTTACCGGTATCGAAATGTTCCGCAAGCTACTCGACTATGCAGAGGCTGGCGAGAACGTAGGTCTATTGCTACGTGGAACCAAGCGTGAAGATGTAGAGCGTGGCCAGGTTGTTTGCAAGCCTGCTTCGATCACACCTCACACCGGCTTTGACGCAAACGTCTACATCCTTTCAAAGGATGAGGGTGGCCGTCACAACCCGTTCTACGCAAACTACCGCCCACAGTTCTACTTCCGTACCACTGACGTGACTGGTGTTATCACCCTTCCTGCAGGTACTGAAATGGTCATGCCTGGCGACACCACCGAAATGGCAGTCGAGCTGATTCAGCCGATCGCTATGGAAGAGGGTCTTCGCTTCGCTATCCGTGAGGGTGGCCGCACTGTAGGTGCAGGTACCGTTACAAAGATCACCAAGTAATTCATTTACTTACAAGAAATCCCCCGGCTTCGGTCGGGGGATTTCTTTTGCCTTCGGCGGTTAGCTCAGGTGGTGACCGAACCTGAAGGGATTTCTGTCCGGGTCGCAACCTACTTGACCGCGGCAAAACGGAGTTTGCACGTGCCTCAGACCCTTTGTTCTACTGACAAATCATCGACCGCAGCTCACAAGATAGGTCTGGTCTCCTATCCTTTGCCTGATACTCTTGGAAGACGTGAAATCTCATTTACTACTAGGGGGAAAATTGAAGAAGATTCTCGCAATTTTTGCTGCAACGTCCTTGTTGATCGGATTAAGCATGCCTGCATCCGCAGCATCGACTAAATCATTGAAGGTCGGCAACTTAATCACAGTGACATATCCATCTTCTGTAAAGCTCAAAAAATCAGGCTGCCAGCTAATTCCATTCTCTTACAGGGTAGGAAACATGGGCGGATTGGATTTTGGCTTCGTATACATTTTGGATGATGAGGACACTCCAATAGGTGGTGACATTCTCTATAGAACTCCAGAGTTTGCTAAGTACGAGGGAGAAAAGACGTCGAAGAAGAGTGGCAAAGTGAACATTAAGATTTGTCGCTCTGCCTGGGTAGACGGGGATGAAGAGAAGGTTGGCGCAACCAAAGGTGAATTCCAAGTCTACGTAACTACTTCTAAGCAAGATAATGTGGGTTATGTTAAATTCAATTAGTCTTTGAAAAGAAATCCCCCGGCTTCGGTCGGGGGATTTCTTTTTGCCCTGGCAAAAGTTCACTTGCTAACAGAATTGTTCACTTTTCTAACAGCAGGTGTATTCGAAAAGATGGAACTATGACTAACACAACTCCAGCCGTGGCCCCTGCAAAGCCAGCCACGCCAAAAAAGCCAACTAAGGCTAAGAAGCCAGCCACCCCGAAGAAGGCAGCAGCGCCTAAGAAGCCGGTTGATCCGGCCAAGGCAGCAGCCAAGAAGGCAAAGAAGGCAACCGTGAAGGTTGCTAAGAAAGCTGCCGTAAAGAGCACCAAGAAGGTTGCCACCAAGGTAGCCAAGAAGGTTGCCAGCAAGGCAGCCCCTAAGAAGCCAGCAGCCAAGAAGGCTGTTGCCAAGGTCGTCAAGAAGGTTGTTAAGTCAGCCGTCAAGAAGGCTGCTCCTAAGAAGCCAGCAGCCAAAAAGGCTGTTGCCAAGGTTGTCAAGAAGGCTGTCAAGTCAGCCGTCAAGAAGGCAGCCCCAAAGAAGTCTTCTAAGGGCAAGAAGAAATAACCTGAATTGGGTAGGCCCTGGGTCGCGAGATAAGTCTCGAGATCTGGGGCTTTACTCATATGGCCCCCGAGCGCATCCGTGCCTAAATGCCGAAAAAGAGGCACTTTCTTCTTGATTTAATTTGCATTGCCCGCCTTCGGTGTGGCAAGATTGGAAAGTTCTTGAGTCGTCGCGCTATCTTGCGTGAACCACTGCAGGCATTAGTGAACAGATTCGTCTGGGCCGGCCGCAGCTGAACAGAAATGTATTCGACCTTTCGTTCGATGTTTTCGCCCTGAACCAGGGCGACACACCCGAGCGCGTGGGTCGGAGGAGCA
>WLIA01000011.1 GCA_009702455.1 Actinomycetota bacterium
GTGAAGAACAATCTCGTTGTCTCAACTGGCGGAAACATTTCGCAACGAATTACCTTCGCAGACGGGTCACCTGACCTTTTCGTGATCAAGCCATCGGGTGTCTCGTATGAAAAGTTGCGACCGGTTGACATGGTTGTTTGCGATCTCGACGGAAACGTGGTCGAAGGAAGTCACAAACCGTCGAGCGACACCGCTGCTCACGCCTACGTCTACCGAAACATGCCAGAGGTCGGGGGAGTCGTTCACACCCACAGCAATTACGCGACAGCTTGGGCTGCCATCGGCGAGCCGATTCCTTGCGTCTTGACGGCAATTGCCGACGAATTTGGCGGCGAGATTCCGATTGGTCCTTTTGCCAAGATCGGCGATGACAGCATCGGTCGCGGCATAGTCGAAACCCTGACCGGTCACCGATCGCCCGCCGTTCTCATGCAAAGCCACGGGGTTTTCACCATCGGTGCGACAGGCAAGGATGCCGTGAAGGCTGCCGTGATGTGCGAAGACGCGGCCAAGACGGTCTTCATTGCTCGCCAGCTGGGCACACCGCTGCCCATCAGCCAGGCCGACATCGATTCTTTACACACTCGTTATCAAAACGTTTACGGAAATTAGCCGTTTTGGTCAGCCCTGCAGGGCGGGATATGGCAGAGTTTGAAGTGGAAATGTGAGCGCTCACCTTTAGGAGGATGACATGGATATTGTCCGCCAATCATCCTTTGGTTCAGCGCTCATGTTTTTCTTAAGCTTCTGGTCGAGATGGACGCGACCAGGGAAGGCACATAAGTCCAACTCAATCCCGAAAGGAACCAAATTGATTAAGAAAGTACTCGGCGCAGTTGCCGCAGGTGCTCTTCTAGTCGCAACCCTAACCGGTTGTGCTAGCTCAGAGACCGCAGAAGGCGGCCTGATTGGTGTATCAATGCCAACTCAGTCGTCAACCCGTTGGATCTCAGACGGTAACAGCATCAAAGAAAAGCTAGAAGCTGACGGTTACTCAGTTGACCTACAGTATGCAGAAGATGACATTCCTACCCAGGTAACTCAGCTTGAGGGCATGCTAACCAAGGGTGCAAAGGCCCTAATCATCGCAGCAATCGACGGAACTCAGCTAACTGACGTTCTACAGAAGGCAGCAGACTCAGGCGTTCCAGTAATTTCTTACGACCGTTTGATCCGTGACTCAGCAAACGTTGACTACTACGCAACCTTCGACAACTTCAAGGTCGGTGTGCTTCAGGCAACATCGATGCTAGTTGGCATGGGCGTATACGCTTCTGAGACCAGCACTTCAGCAGACGGCGCAAACGCCGCTGGCCCATTGAACGTTGAGTTGTTCGCTGGTTCACCAGATGACAACAACGCAACCTTCTTCTTCAACGGTGCAATGTCAGTTCTACAGCCACTTATCGACAGCGGAGTTCTAGTTGTTGGTTCGGGTCAGACTGACTTCACTCAGGTAGCTACCCTCCGTTGGGACGGCGCAGTTGCTCAGAAGCGTATGGACGACATCCTTGTTGGTTCATACAAGGGCGGCGCAAAGGTTAACGGTGTTCTATCACCATATGACGGTCTAAGCCGCGGAATCATCGCGTCTCTAACCGCAGCTGGTTACACCGCATCTGACCTACCTACCGTTACTGGTCAGGACGCAGAAGTTCTATCGGTTAAGTCAATGTTGGCTGGCGAGCAGTACTCGACCATCTTCAAGGACACCCGTGAGCTAGCTGCAGTTGCAGTAACCATGGCAGTCGCAATCCTCAAGGGCGAGACCCCTGAGACCAACGACACCACAACCTACGACAACGGTGTGAAGACTGTTCCTTCATACCTATTGACCCCGTACATCGTCACCACTGACAACTACAAGGAATTGTTGATTGACTCTGGTTACATTGCCGAGGCAGACCTAGGTTAATAACAAGTAGTACTCGCGAGCCGGTGGGGTGCATAGCACCCCACCGGTAAGCACACTAAGGCTTCAATTTTCAAAAGTTTCACAACCAAAGGCGGTATCAGAGTGAGCAACAACATCCTCGAAATGCGATCAATCACCAAGGTTTTCCCCGGTGTGCGAGCCTTGGATGACGTTTCACTAACCGTCGAGCGCGGCCACATCCATGCAATCTGTGGCGAAAATGGCGCAGGTAAATCAACCCTCATGAAGGTGCTTTCTGGTGTGTATGCACACGGCACCTACGAAGGTGACATCTTCTACGAAGGCGAAGTTGTCGCTTTCAAAAACTTGCGTGACAGCGAGGCCAAGGGCATCGTCATCATTCACCAAGAGCTAGCGCTCAGCCCATATCTCTCTATCGCAGAGAACATTTTTCTAAATAACGAAATCAAGCGATTCGGTTTAATCGACTGGAACAAGACCGGTCAAGAAGCGCAAAAACTTATTGCCCGCGTTGGTCTTCGCGAGAGCCCAGATACGAAGATCAAAGAGATCGGCGTTGGCAAGCAACAGCTTGTAGAAATCGCCAAAGCGCTTTCTAAGCGAGTAAAGCTCTTGATTCTCGATGAGCCGACCGCCGCCTTGAACGACGAAGACTCTGCACACCTTCTCGATCTTTTGCGTCACCTAAAAGGCCAGGGCATCACCTGCATCATCATTTCGCACAAGCTGAACGAGATTGCCTCAATCGCAGACAAGACCACAATCATTCGCGACGGCAAGGTAATTGAGACCCTCGACATGGCCGGCGGCAAAGTCGACCAGGAGCGAATCATCAAGGGCATGGTTGGCCGCGAGATGGAAAACCGCTACCCGCAGCACACCGCCACAATTGGCGAAGAGATCTTTAGGGTCGAAAACTGGACGGCTCATCACCCAGAGGAAACCAGCCGAGTGGTTGTCGATAACGTCAACATCAATGTTCACAGGGGTGAGATTGTCGGTTTGGCCGGAATCATGGGCGCGGGACGCACCGAGCTGGCTCGCAGCATCTTTGGTCACAGCTGGGGTTCGAAAATCAGCGGCAAAGTCTTCATCAACGGCAAAGAGGCCAAGGTCTCAACAATTCGCGATGCCATCGACAGCGGCATCGCCTATGCCACCGAAGATCGCAAGCGTTACGGTCTAAACCTGATTGACGACATTAAGCGCAACATATCCATGGCCTCGTTGAAAGAGTTTTTGAAGCGCGGTCTTGTCGATGACAACCGAGAATTTGTTGTGGCATCTGAGTACCGCGAGAGCATGAATATCAAAGCTCCATCTGTGAACTCGGTCGTCGGCAAGTTGTCTGGTGGAAACCAGCAGAAGGTTGTGCTCAGCCAGTGGATTAACACCAAGCCCGAGATCTTGATTCTCGACGAGCCAACCCGCGGCATCGACGTTGGTGCGAAGTACGAGATTTACACCATCATTCAAAACTTGGCCGATTCAGGAAAGGGTGTGATTGTGATTTCGAGCGAGCTACCAGAGTTGCTTGGCATCTGCGATCGCGTTTATGCAATTTCTGAGGGCCGCATCACCGGCGAAGTCGAAAAGAAAGACTTCAAACCAGAACTATTGATGAAGTACATGACAACTGAGAAGGGCCACTAACCATGTCAATGCAGAATACAAAGAAAGAATCATTCATGGATAACCTGCGTTCGAGACTCGAAGGTGTAAACCTTCGTCAGAACGGAATCTTCTTAGCCCTCATCGGTCTAATCATCTTCTTTGCTGCCACCACTCCGGGTGCCGCCAGCATTACCCCAGACAACGTCTCGAACCTGGTGATGCAGAACGGTTACATTCTCGTTCTCGCAATCGGCATGGTTATGGTCATCATCGCCGGTCACATCGACCTGTCGGTTGGTTCGATCGCTGCGTTTATCGGCGCAGTGGCCGGTGTCTTCGTGGTGCGACCACTCGAGCAAGATGGCTGGGAATGGTTGCCTGCGCTGCCTTGGTTTGTTGGCATCATCGCCGCGATCTTGGTTGGCGCTCTCGTGGGCGTCTGGCAGGGCTTCTGGGTTGCTTACGTTGGCATTCCGGCCTTCATCGTGACCCTCGCCGGCATGCTCATCTTCAGAGGTCTAGCCCTAATGACCCTGCAGAACTCGAACATCGGGCCGTTTCCTGACGAGTTCAGGGCAATCGGTAATGGCTTCTTTGACAAAGAGAACACTCTCGGTGCCTCGCTCGGTTTTCCGGTTGACCTAAACGCAGCCGCTCTAGTGCTGACTGCCGTAGGCATCCTTGCGCTCTGGTGGAGAGAAATCACCACTCGTCGCGGTCGTGCCAAGTATGGCCAGGCAATCGAGCCTTGGGTTTGGTTCTTGGTGAAGAACACCATGCTCACGCTAATGATCGGTGGCGTTGGCTTTCAGCTTGCTCGCGCAAACGGAATTCCTTACCTCTTGATTCTGATGATTTTCCTAATCGTGATTTACAGCCTGATTATGAACAAGACAACTTTCGGTCGCCACATCTATGCAATCGGTGGAAACCTAAACGCTGCGATGCTTTCTGGAATCAACGTTCGTCGCGTCAACTTCTGGTTGTTCGTCAACATGGGTGCGCTAGCGGCGCTATCGGGAATTCTGATTGCTGCTCGCATGAACTCGGCTGTGCCGAAGGCCGGTGACGGTTTCGAGCTCGATGCAATTTCATCGGTATTCATCGGTGGTGCTGCGGTTCAGGGTGGTGTCGGAACAGTAACCGGTTCGATGATCGGCGGCATGATTCAGGGTGTGCTCGGCAACGGTATGAACCTTAACTCGGTCGGCATCGACTCTCAGATGTTCATCAAGGGTCTTGTGCTTCTGTTTGCAGTTGCATTCGACGTATGGAGCAAGCGCCGCAAGTAGGCGAACAACAGAATGGCAAAAGTGAATAAGAAGTATGAAGTCTGGTTTCTAACCGGAAGCCAGTCGCTCTATGGCGAAGAAACCTTGAAGCAGGTTGCTGAGCAATCGAAGGCCGTTCTCGAGCAATTGCAAAAGAACGTTTCGGCTCCGGTTGAGTTTGTCTGGAAGCCGGTTCTCAAGACTCCAGATGCGATTCGACGTCAGATGCTCGATGCCTCTGCCGATGACAACTGCGTTGGCGTAATCACCTGGATGCACACCTTCTCACCGGCCAAGATGTGGATCGCAGGGCTCGACGCACTTCAGAAGCCTTTGCTGCACCTGCACACTCAGGCCAACCAATCGCTGCCGTGGGCAACAATCGACATGGATTTCATGAACCTCAACCAGGCCGCTCACGGAGACCGCGAGTATGCGCACATGGTCAGCCGCATGTCGGTTGCTCGCAAAATCGTGGTTGGCGAACCGGCGTCAAAGAGCGTTGGCAGTCACATCACCTCTTGGGCCTATGCCACCATCGGCTGGCACACCTCGCAGAACCTCAAGCTGGCCCGTTTCGGCGACAACATGCGCTACGTCTCTGTGACCGATGGCGACAAGGTTTCGGCCCAGATGCAGTTCGGAATGTCGATTGAGCAGTTCGGCGTAAACACTCTCGTCGAAGCAGTGGCCAAGGTCTCTGACTCGGCCGCAGAAGCCCTGTGCGAGGTCTACGAGCGCGAATACGACGTGGTTGCAGAGTTGCGCAAGGATGGCGCTCGCCACGATTCACTGGTTTACGGAGCCAAGATCGAAATCGCTCTGCGCTCGATTCTCGAGGCCGGCGACTTCAACGCCTTCACTAGCAACTTCGAAGATCTGGGCGAGCTTCGCCAGCTTCCGGGGCTAGCAGTTCAGCGACTCATGGCCGACGGCTATGGCTTCGGTGGCGAGGGAGACTGGAAGACCAGTGCGCTCGGTGCGATTCTCAAGAGCATGACTCCGGCCGGTGGCGGAACCTCGTTCATGGAGGACTACACCTACCACTTTGGCCCAGGCCCAGCCATGGTGCTCGGTGCTCACATGCTCGAGGTTTGCCCGAGCATCGCTGGACAGAAGCCGCGCATCGAAATTCACCCGCTCGGAATCGGTGGCAAAGAAGACCCGGTTCGCATGGTTTTCACCGCGAAGCCAGCCGAGGGTCGCGTTGTCTGTCTAGTTGATCTTGGCGATCGCTTCAGAATGATTTCGAACGAAATCGAAATCGTTGAGCCAACCGAAGACTTGCCAAAGTTGCCGGTTGCTCGAGCTGTTTGGAAGCCGCAGCCTTCACTCGAAACTTCGGCAGAGGCATGGATGCTCGCCGGCGGAAGTCACCACACCGTGTTGACCAACGCCGTGACAGCAGAAGCCATAGAAGATTTTGCGCGAATCGCAAAGGTCGAACTTGTCAGCATCGATGAGAACACCGAGATGCGCGCATTCAGAAAAGAACTTCAGTGGAGTGCTGCCTACCACCGTTTGGCAGAGCGACTCTAAATAGTTTTGGCGTCAATCACAAAGCGATAGCGAACATCTGATTTCAGCATTCGGTCGTAGGCAGCATCAATTGAAGCTGCTTCGCTCGCGTCAACAACTTCGATGGTTGCGGCGATTGAATGCTCTGCACAGAAATCGAGCATCTCTTGAGTTTCTGCAATGCCACCCGTGTTTGAACCAGAGATCGACTTCATCGAAGCAATCAAACTAAACGGGTTGAAGTGTTCGTCTTTGCCGGGCAAGCCCACGTTGACCAAACTACCGCCAACGCGAAGCATCGAGAGAATCTTGTCGACCTCGAGGTTTGCCGAGGTGGTGTTCAAGATGATGTCAAAGGTGTTTGCATATTTCTCGAAGGTGTCGGCATCGGTGGTTTTGATGTAGCGAACGGCACCAAAAGATTTTGCGTCTGCCTCTTTGTCGCTGCTGTGGCCCAAGACCGAAACTTCGGCCCCGAAGGCGGCGGCAAACTTCACGGCCATGTGACCCAATCCACCGAGCCCGATGACAGCAACCTTCTTGCCAGGTGCGGCACCCCAGCGCTTTAGCGGCGAAAACACGGTGATTCCGGCGCAGAGCAGCGGTGCAGCCTCGGCCATGTCGAGTGCCTCAGGAATGCTGAGCACGAAGTCTTCTGTGACCACTATCTCGCGGGCATAGCCACCGTAGGTCTCTTTGCCATCGTAAAAGCGGCCGTTGTAGGTCTGAATATTGCCCTTGAGGCAAACGTTCTGGCGACCGGCGAGGCAATACTCACACTCGCCGCAGCTGCCAACCATGGTGCCAACGCCAACTCGATCGCCGACCTTGTGCTTGGTTACATTGCTGCCGACTTCGAGAACGTGCCCTGAAATTTCGTGCCCTGGAACCATCGGAAAGATACCTTCGAACCATTCGTTGCGGGCCTGGTGCAAGTCGCTGTGGCAAATTCCAGAGAATGCAATCTCGATGCGAACATCGTGCTCGCCAACCTCGCGAGTCTCGATGGTGGTCTTGGCAAATGCGCTGGTCGGGCTGGCTACCGATAGAACCTGAATAGTTGTCATTCTTCGAGTCTAAGCAACCGAAGCAACAAATGAACTGCTCGGCAGATCTTTCTCGTCTTCTTTGATAGCGCTAACGATTCGTGCGACAACGTCTTCGGTTTTCAGCCCCGCGCCGAAGGCTGGTGCTTGCCCGAAGATTGCGCGAGTAGCGAGTCCAGACTCAGTGTGACCAGGTCTCGCGTCAATCCATCTGATTCCCGCGCGGCGCAATTCGCGTGTGGCCGCGGTAGCGTATCCGTGCATTGCAGTCTTGCTGGCCGAGTATGAACTGAGCCCGGCCATCGGTGTTTCGGCAATCACACCAGAGATCGAAACCACGAACGGTGAGTTGTTTGCGGCGGCAGATTTCTCGAGTGCGCCAAGAAGTGCGGTGACCACGGCAACCTGACCGAGAAAGTTCACTTTCATTAGTCGCTCGGTGATTGCGCTCGGGGTCTCTGCCGCTGAGCCGAAAGCAACTTCACCTGAGGCGAGAATGATTCCGTCGATGGCTTCACCCGATGCCAGAATTGCGTTGGTTGCTCGTTCGGTTGAAGCCTGATCGTTCAGGTCGAGCACGTGCCTTTCGACGAGCGAGGGGCCAAGTCGCTGAAGCGAAGAGTCGCTGCTGGCGGTGCCAACAACCGAGGCCGAGGCGGCACTTAGCTGCTCTGCGAACTGAGCGCCAAAAGCTCCGCTTGCTCCAACCACGAGAATTCTGCGCCCTGCAAGTTCTGCCATTTTGCTCTTTCGTTGTTTGTTTAGTCGAACACTACCCAATCGAACATTGCTAGGGCGGCAAAACTTCCCGAATGCTCGCGCACTGGCGGCGAATAAACTAGGGCCATGACCGAGCAATTCCTTGCCGCCGCCGCGAGCCAAACAGTGAGTCTCGCGATTTTTGAGATCGGCGCCGTCTTCGTTTTGCTCGGCTTGCTCTCGTTTCTGTCACTCAAACTTCGAATCTCAAACATTCCGCTGTTTTTGCTCGCTGGATTAGCCCTTGGCAAGGGCGGCATCGTGCCGCTCGAGGTTAGCGAAGACTTTCTCAACATCGGGGCCGAGATTGGCGCAATTCTGCTTCTGCTCGTGCTCGGTTTCGAATACTCGGCAAAAGAACTTGCGATCACGATGCGCAGCAAGTGGCAGGCTGGAATTCTCGACCTGGTGCTCAACGCGCTGCCGGCCTCTCTGCTCGCTCTTGTGCTTGGCTTCGGCCCACTTGGAGCTCTTGCCTTTGGTGGAATCATGTTTGTCTCTTCATCGGGCATCGCCAGCCAGCTGATTCGCGAAACCGGTTGGGCCAAGTCTGTTGTCGCAAAGCGAACAACAAGCATTCTGGTTTTTGAAGACATCATGTTGGCGCCGTACCTTCCGCTGCTGGCGGCCGTAACTCTGGGTCTTAGCGTGTTTGCGGGTCTTGCTTCTGTTGGTGTGGCTCTGGCTGTAACCGCAGGAGTTTTTGTGCTCGCCTACGGTCGCGAAATTCCCGGACTCAGAACTCTCGCTAAGCAGGGCCAAGGTGTGCTGCTGCTTTTGGTTTTCGGTGTGACGCTTGCCGCGGCCGGCGGTTCATCGCTTCTCGGTTTCTCTGGCGCTATCGCGGCGTTCTTGGTTGGGCTGCTGCTCACCGGTGAAGTCGCAGACACCTTGCGAAGTCGATTCGCTCCGCTGCGAGAACTTTTCTCGGCCATCTTCTTCTTGATTTTCGGTTTGAGCATCTCTGCCCTAGACGTTGTGGCTGTTTTGCCAATTGCACTGCTGTTTGCCGCGGTTGGCATTATTGGCAAGTTTGCGGTTGGCTGGTGGATTGCCAGAGACATGGCTGACCCGATGAGTTGGAAGCGCATCGGAGCTTTTTTATCGGCACGCGGTGAGTTCTCGATGATCATCGCCGGGGCAGTGGCCATCAACGCCAGCATGGATAACCTGCGTGAAATCACACTCGCAATCGTGGTCATCACGGCAACCTTCTCGACAATCGCCATCCGTGCGCTTCGCAGCCGTTTCGAGCACTAACGGTCTAGTGCTCGCCGGGCATAAAGTTGCCTCATGAACACAGCGCTGGCTCTGATGCGAGCAAGTCACTTTCCGCAGACTCTCGCGATGACGGTTTTCTTGGCAGTAGCTGCGACGATTACCTCTGTTCAGGGGTGGCAACTGGTGCTGTTCATTGCGGCAGTGCTGTCTGGTCAACTATCGGTTGGCTGGATGAATGATTTCGTCGACGCAAAACTCGACCAATCGGTGTCGAGATCTGAAAAGCCTGTGGTGACTGGAGCGCTAAGTCAGTCTTCGCTGAAGGTTCCAATTGCAATTGCGCTGGTGCTAACCATTCCGCTTTCAATTTTGGCCGCCGGGTGGATTGGCGGTCTAGCCCATGTGAGCGCGGTGGCATCGGCGCACGTTTACAACTTCCATCTTTCTCGCACCATCTGGTCTTGGTTGCCATACGTTGTTTCGTTCGCACTTTTGCCGCTCTTTGTGGCGCAAGCAGCGTCGAATAGTTTGTTTCCAGAACCGCTCATGATCGTGTTGTTCGCGCTCGTTGGCTTTATCGCGCACCTGCTCAATGCACTGCCTGATATCGAAATCGATCGTCAAGCCGGCAAGGGTGGCTTGGCGGTTTCACTTGGGCGAAAAGGGTCTCTTTGGCTTACGGTTGGGCTTGTGGCTGGCGCGGTGCCGGTAGTTGTCTTTTTTGTCATCCAGTTGTCGATGTAATCTATCTTCATGACAAATCTTGAACCCCCTTTCGTAGAACCAATGCTCGAGCCAGCACCAACACAACTGGTCATCAAAGATGTTGTGGTCGGTGACGGTGCAGAAGCCCCAGCCAACTCGACAGTCAATGTTCACTACCTCGGTGTCGAATATGAAACCGGCGAAGAGTTCGACTCTTCATGGAGCCGCGGTGAGTCAATCGAGTTTCCGCTTCAGCGCTTAATTGCCGGATGGCAGCAGGGCATTCCTGGCATGAAGGTTGGCGGTCGTCGTCAGCTGATTTGCCCTCCTGATCTTGCCTACGGCCCAGCCGGGTCGGGTCACCGCCTATCGGGCAAAACCCTGGTCTTCGTGATCGACCTATTGGGCGTCAACTAACACCTTTCTTCAAACTCAAGAACCCCACCACCAGGTGGGGTTTCTTATTTGTCGAGTAGTTGAAACATGTCGAGCCTGGAGTAAATCAACTTTTCGAACGATTCGACATTTCCGGCAAGCGTTTTCAGCTCGGCTGAATCTAGGAACATGCTGATTGACTGGTCGGCGTGCTGAAGAAGTAGGCAGGGTTCTCGACCTTCAGAAGCCGTGGCCTCACGCTCATTGCGTTCGTTTCGGTGAATCATCCTGACGTCTATGCCGTGTTGCTCGAGCAGTTCGCGCTGAAGGGTTTTAAAGCTCGATTTCATTTTGACCGGTGAGTGCGAAATATCGCAGAGACTGCAATTGCGAAGCCCTATCAAGTGGCCAAGCACATACGACAGTTCGCCGATAATTCCGCCATCGGCGTTGTAAACACCAATGAGGGTGGCTTTTGCCGCGGGCGCGATTCTGCTGGAACTCTTCAAATGTGCTCTCCTTTGGGAGTATCACCTAAGTTAACAGCCCGGTCGGCGATTTTATTCACCTGGCGAACACGTGCCCGACAAGAAAAACCCCACCAAAGGTGGGGTTTTGTCTCGTTGTAGGCCCCGTCGGGATCGAACCGACGACCCACGGATTAAAAGTCCGTTGCTCTAACCAACTGAGCTAGAGGCCCTTGAACTTGCCCATTCTAACAGGCAAGGTGCTTGCAATCGGTGGGGCATTATTGACCCATGGCCATGTTTTCAGAAGCGCCGCGTGAGTTCACCGCGAGCGACATCCCTGCACCTCAGATAGTCGACCCAAAAAGTGTGCCGAGTTATCGCTGGGGCTTCATCGGCGCCGGTGACATTGCCGAAGTTATGGCAGCCGCGCTCGCGAAGCACACCAACCAGAAAGTAGTAGCTGTCGGTTCTCAGACTCCGGGCAAGGGCAAGGCATTCGCCGAGCGATTTGGCATCGAGCGTCACTACGACAACTATGCAGACCTAGCCAACGACCCAGAGGTCGACATCGTTTATGTTGCAACACTGCCGCACACTCACCTGGCCGACGCACGTCACGCGATTCGCGCCGGCAAACACGTTTTGATCGAGAAGCCTTCTACCATGACCGCAAAAGACACCGAGACACTTTATTCAGAAGCCAAAGCTGCCGGTGTTCTCGCGATGGAAGCGATGTGGAGCAGATACCTGCCGCAGGCTTCGATTATTCGACAGCTGCTCGCCGCCGGCACGCTTGGCGAAATAACGATGCTGCAGTCAGACTTCGGTCAAGACAATCGTGAAATCGCGCGACTCTGGATGAAAGATTCTTCGATCGTCATGGACATGGGCATCTATCCGATTTCATTCGCACAGATGGTTCTCGGTTCGCCCTCGCGCATCATCGCGGGCGGAAAGATGCACAACGAAAACGTCGAGGCCATGGCTGCGGCGATTCTCGAATACGACTCTGGCGCGCGAGCCGTCTTAGCGACCTCGGGCCATTCGCACATTCCGACAATCGCTTCGATAACGGGTGACGCTGGTGTTCTTACCTTGGATGGGCCGTTCTTCATTCCGACCTCGCTAGAACTTCGCCCTGCGTTGTTCAACTCGCACGGCCCGCGCTGGAGTGACGAATCGGGTGTGGTTGCGCACGAGGGTTTGAGCTACCAGGCGACGTACATGGCCAAGTTCATCAGCGAGGGTTTGCTCGAGTCACCTCTGCACACGCACGCCGAAGTTGTCGAGGGCATTCGAATCGGCGAGGAGATTCGCCGCCAGGTTGGTGTGGTTTACCCCTAGAGGGCTTTAGATTTCTTGCTCGGCCATTCGACCAGCAGCATCGCCGAAACCATCAAAGCACCGCCAAGCAGGGTCTGCAGGGTCAGAATCTCTTGGCCTACGGCCACCGAGATTGCGGCCGCGAAAACCACCTCAGAGGTGAGAATGATTGCCACGCGAGAGGCATCCATGATGCCTTGCGCCCAGGTTTGAATGAAGAACGCAAAGGCCGTTGCGAGCACAGCGGTGAATAGAACGGCAAACCAGACGTCATCGGTTGGTGGTGCCTGGTAGCCGTCGCCGAGAGCGCCGATCCAGCAAACCACTCCGGCAAAGCCGAGCTGCACAACAGTCAGGGCGTATGCGTCTCTACCCGGGCTCCACTTTCCGAGACCAACTATGTGGGCGGCAAAAAGAATTGCGCAGATCACGCCCCAAATTTGACCAACCTCAATCGACAGCCCGGTGATCGAAATTAGCGCGAGACCCGCGGTTGCTAGCGCGACCGCGAGCCAAACCTTGCGAGCAACCTTGTGTCGAAAAGCCAACCAGGCAAACAGCGGTGTGAGCACAACATAGAGTCCGGTTAGAAATCCGGTTATTGCTGCAGTGGTTTCTTGAAGTGCAATTGTCTGCGTGATGTAGCCGGCACCGAGGATAATTCCGAGCGGTGCGCCGACCCTGAGCATGTCGAGTCGAATCAGTTTGAGCACGCTCGGGCGAACCAAAATCATCACGAGAACGGCAATCGTGAAACGAGTTGCCAAGAAGTCGAATATCGGTTGCTTCTCGATTGCAGGCTTCATCAAAACAAAAGCAGCGCCCCACATAATCGCAACAGAAATCAGAGCGGGTGCGGCAATAAGGGGAGTCTTCTTCATTTCAAAAAATCTAACTAGCGCTTGCCGTGCGCAGCGTTCTTAGCCATCGACGGAAACACTAGTCCGTGCATTGGAAAAACCGCTGCCCAGTAGAGGTGACCCCAGAGTCCGCGTGGCATGTAAAGCGCACGCTGAACCACGGTGCATCCCTCTGCGTCTTCGTTTGGAATCACGGTCCACTCGAGCCAGGCGCGACCGGGCATCTTCATTTCTGCTCGCAGACGCAGCAGCTTCGGTCGCTGGATTTCTTCAACCCGCCAGAAGTCGAGCGCTTCGCCGACCACCAGGTGGTCTGGGTCGCGACGACCGCGGCGCAAGCCAACTCCGCCCACGAGCCTGTCCATCAGGCCGCGCAGCTGCCATGCCCAAGTTGCCGTCGAGTATCCGTGATCGCCACCGATGGCCTCAAGGCGTGCAAAGACGGTTTCGGCCGAGTCTTTGGTTTTTACGGTTCTCACGTCTGTGTAGAGGCTGCCACCAGCCCAATCCGGGTCGGTTGGCAGCGAGTCAGATGGTGCGTAGGGCACCGAAGCGTCTGTCCAGCGGGTCTGCACGTTTGAGGTCTTTAGTCGGGTCAGCGCCAGCTGCACGGCCGTCTTGAAAGATGTAAGCCCGCTCGGTGGGTCTGGAATCAGTTTTCGAATCTCGGTGTTGTCGGCAATCACATCGTTCTTGAGGCTGTCGACAAGCCTGCGAGCCAGTTGGAATGGCACCGGAGTCACGAGGCCAACCCAGCCGCTCGATAGGCGAGGGGTAAGCACCGGAATCGGAATGATGATTCGACGACGCAAACCGGCAGCTTCGGCATACTGCTGCATCATTTCGGCATAAGTGAACAAATCTGGGCCGGCAACATCAAATGCGCCTGTGATCTTTTTGTCAATTGCGGCCGCGCCAACCAGGTAGCGAAGAATATCGCGAATTGCGATTGGCTGAATTTTGTTGAGCACCCACTTTGGTGTGGTCATAACCGGAAGACGTTCGGTTAGGTTGCGCAGCATCTCGAAAGACGCAGAACCAGAACCGATTACAACACCCGCGCGCAATTCAATTGTCGGCACACCAGACTTGCGAAGAATTTCTCCGGTGAGCGCGCGCGATGCGAGGTGAGGCGAAAGTTCTTGACCGGCGGTAATGATTCCGCCGAGATAAATGATGCGCTTAACTTTGTTGGCAACCGAGGCAGCCGCAAACTTTTCGGCAAGCACCTTTTCTTCGTTTACAAAGTCTTCCATCAGGTTGAGCGCGTGCAGCATGTAGTAAGCAACATCTACCGATTTGAGAGCTTTATCAAGCGCAACAACATCGTTGGCATCGCCTTCGACAACTTCGACTTTTGAAATCCACGGATAATCGCGCAGACGCTCGGCTTGTCTGGCAAATACGCGCACTCGGTAACCCACATCGAGCAGGTGAGTAACCAAACGTCCACCGATGTAGCCGGTAGCGCCGGTGACTAGAACCAGAGCGGGCTTGCCGGTGCGAGTCTTGAGTGTCTTTAGACCTTCGGTAATCTCGCTCATGGCTCTAGTCTGCTACCAAAATCGATTCTTGAAGTTCAACCGCAACAACCCTCGGTTTCTTGCCGGTGCGGTTGAGGTGCACGACCAGCATCTGGCCGGGGCGCAAACTTGCTGCTGCATTGATCTCGCGCTTGAGGTCGGCTGGCGCGCAGGCCGCGATGGTCTTGAGAATCGTTGGTAGCGAAGGTCTGTGCGAGCAGACCACGGTTGCCTTATTCGAGTCGAGCAGGTCTTCTATAACGTTGCTGGTTCGGGCTGGGCGCTTTGCATTGCCGAGCTCGCTCAGCTGAGAGCGCTCGACCAGCGTTGCCTTGCGCTTCGTGGCAAAAGGGTGAACCGTGTCACGGCATCGCTTCCAAGGGCTGGTCACCACGCGCCTGACCCCGAATACGGTCAGCGGCTTGATCAGGGCCTTGGCCTGCTGTTTGCCAAAATCGTGCAGCGGCCGCTTGCCGTCGTCAACGACCTTGCCGCCCTTCCAATCAGACCTGGCCATTGCCTTGGCATGGCGAAGCACGATTAACGGTTTGGTGTCGAGCAACCCGCGATCGAAAAGATCTAGCAAGGCGGTGAGCGGCTGCTCATCGAACTCGTAACTCAAAAGTTTTGCGGCTTGCTGCGGGGTCTTCCAGTCGACCTTCGCAACCTCTTCACTCGGTTTGAACTTGCTCTCGGCAAGAGCCTTGTCGCTTACCTTGGCAGCCCAGTAGTGAACCTGTTTTTTGTCGCCGTTAGGCAATTTGTAGTTAATCTCAGCGAGGTAGGTTCCGAGCGCAACGCGCAATCCGGTTTCTTCGCGAATCTCACGAACCGCAGCTTCGGCAATTGTCTCACCCTTGTCGATTTTGCCTTTCGGCCAGCTCCAGTCGTCATAGCGAGAGCGGTGAATAATCGCTAACTTGAGCTCGCCTTTTTCTAGGCGCCACAGAATGGCGCCCGCTGCTACAACTGTCATCGCGCGTTACGCCTCGAGTGCACAACTCTCATGAGTTGATCTTGAACATCAACGAGTCGCTGGCCGTTCTCGCCATACTGGTGTCGCTGCCACTTGCCCGACGAAGCCAAGCTCCACGATGCCGACTGCGGTGACATCGCCAGGTCGAACAAATCATTGATCTCACGGATGTGATCTGGCTGCACGAGTCGCACCAATGCCTCAACTCTGCGGTCAAGGTTTCGGTGCATCATGTCTGCCGAGCCGATGTAAACCGCTGGGTCGCCACCGCCGTTGAATGCGAACGCACGTGAGTGCTCGAGGTAGCGACCGAGAACCGAGCGAACTCTAATATTCTCGCTAAGCCCTTCGACGCCAGGTTTCAGCGCACACATTCCTCGAACCAAAATTTCAACCTCAACGCCGTTCTGCGATGCAACGTAAAGCGCGTCGATTATTTTTTCGTCAACGAGAGAGTTGACCTTGATGCGAACGCGTGCATCCTTGCCCTGTTTCTTGAATTCGATCTCTTTGTTGATCAGGTCGATAAGGCCGTCGCGAACACCATTCGGCGAAACCAAGAGGGTTCTGAACGAGGCGTCGGGAGCATAGCCCGAGAGCTGGTTGAAGAGGCGGGTGAGGTCTTCGCCAACGGCCTCGCGCGAGGTTAGCAGGCCGTAGTCTTCGTAGAAGCGCGCGGTCTTCGGGTTGTAGTTTCCGGTGCCGATGTGGCAGTAGCGACGCAGGGCGCTGCCCTCTTGGCGAATTACGAGCGCTAGCTTGCAGTGGGTCTTCAGACCTACGATGCCGTAAACAACATGAACGCCGGCCTGCTCGAGCTTGCGAGCCCAAGTGATGTTGGCCTGCTCGTCGAAGCGAGCCTTGATCTCAACCAGGGCCAAAACCTGCTTGCCAGCCTCAGCCGCGTCGATAAGGGCGTCGACAATCGGGCTGTCACCGCTGGTGCGATAGAGGGTCTGCTTGATAGCAAGCACGTTTGGGTCGGCCGCCGCAGCTCGCAAGAATGCGACAACCGATGTCGTGAACGACTCGTATGGGTGGTGCACCAAAATCTCGCGTTGCCTGATGGCAGCAAAGATGTCGATCTTTTCGTCTTCTCCGGCGTGCAGATAGCGGTTGGTAATTCTCGGATGAATCGGGTAGCGCAACTCTGGACGGTTCAAGAATGCAATTTCGCTTAGGCCGGTTAGGTCGAGCGGTGAAGGCAACTGGTAAACATCTTCGTCAGTGATGTCGAGCTCGTGCATGAGCAGGTCGAGCACTTCTGGGTTTATGTCGCTCGCTACTTCGAGTCGAACCGGCGGGCCGAAGCGTCTGCGCAGCAATTCTTTTTCGAGTGCGATCAGAAGGTTTTCACCTTCGTCGTCATCAACATCTAGATCTTCGTTTCGTGTGACGCGGAATGCGTGTTGCTGAACAACCTGCATGCCCGGAAACAACTGACCCAAAAACTCACCGATGATTTCTTCGAGCTGCACATACTTTACATCGTGCGAAGATGGCGAACCAGGAACCCTAACGAATCTCGGAAGCAGTGGTGGCACCTTCACACGCGCAAAGTGCTCGGTCTCTTGCTGTTCGTTTCGAACCACTACAGCAAGGTTCAGCGACAACCCTGAAATGTAAGGAAACGGGTGCGCAGGATCAACCGCAAGGGGAGTTAGAACCGGGAAAATCTGCTTCTGAAAATATGAGTGCAGTGCCGACTTCTCTTGCTCTTCTAGTTCGCGCCACTTCACCAAGCGAATTCCATTGGCGCGAAGCGCTGGCTCGATCTCGTCTCTGAAAAGATGCGCGTGACGCAACTGAAGCCTGTGAGCCTCTTCGCTGATGCTGGTGAGAACCTCTGCGGGTTCGAGGCCAGATGCCGAGTTCACCGCGAGGCCGGTGGCGATGCGGCGCTTCAGGCCGGCCACGCGCACCATGAAGAACTCATCGAGGTTCGAGGCAAAAATGCTTAGGAAATTCACTCGCTCGAGCAGATACATGTCTGGGTCTTCTGCGAGTTCTAGAACGCGCTGGTTGAAGGCAAGCCAGCTAAGTTCGCGGTCTAGGTAGCGGTCTGAGGGTAGGCCGTTCGAGTCATCGATGAGATGAATCGCCATGGTTTCGTCAGACATACGCCCAAGTCTGCCACGAATGGCTTAACGGTTGGTAGCCGAGAAATTATCTTCGGGTGATGGGGCGAAGCGGTAGCCCACGTTGTGCACGGTGCCGATAAGCGATTCGAGGTCGCCCAACTTGGCTCGCAGGCGCCTGATGTGAACGTCAACCGTTCTGGTGCCGCCGAAGTAGTCGTATCCCCAAACCTCGCTGAGCAACTGGTCGCGAGTGAATACTCTGCCCGGATGCTGTACCAGAAATTTGAGCAGCGCGAATTCTTTGAAGGTTAGATCGAGCGGCTTGCCATGAACGCGAGCCGTATAGCTAGCCTCATCGATGCTGATGCCAGAGGTTTGAATCTGCTCGCTAGCTCTGCCTTCGTTTTGACGAGCAAGCGCCAAACGAATTCGGGCGTCAATTTCTGCAGGTCCTGCTGTGTCAAGAATTAGGTCTGCGATTCCCCATTCAGACGAGATGCCGGCTAGTCCGCCCTCGGTAACCACTGCAAGAAGAGGCGTGCTCAAACCGGTGGTGTTTAGAAGTCGCGCGATAGATTTTGCGGCAGCGAGGTTGTGTCGCGCATCCAAGAAAATAAGGTCTGCACTCGGCGCATTAACCAGGCTTGCCGGCTCGGCGGGAATTGCGCGAAATTTGTGGCCAAGCAGTTGCAGGGCGGGCAGAACTTCTGTGTCGGCCGACGCCGTCAAGATCAGAAGTTGGGCCATTTCTCTCCAAACTGGTGTCTCAAGCATAGCCAAGTGATTAGCGGGCTTAAGGCATGATTGAAGCGTGAAGCAGAACTGGCTAGAAATCATCTTGATTTGGCTCGCGGTTGCCATCTTGACGGTGGTGCTGGTGAGCCAGGTTTCTCGCGCCGAAATTCTCGCGCCCTTCGCAGCTATTCTTGCCGGCTCGCTGGCCTTCGTTTCGATGATTCAACTCTTCAGAGCCGAGCCCAAAGGCTTTGTGCGCAGACTGGTCTATGTGGGTGGTGGCAGTTACCTGATTCTGACCCTCGCCACTGCCTTCGTCTGGTTGCGAGGTTAGAATTAAGCCATGAAGCTAGCGCTCGAAATCTTCTTTACCGGACTCCTCGTTCTCGCATCCTTGGCCATTGCTGGTGTCTCAGCTCTTGTGCTTTACAAGCTCTTCAAGGGTCAGAAGTAGTTGTTCGTTCTTCCAGAAGGCCTTCCTCTGGAACTCACACCCTTTGCCTTTCTAGTTGGCAAGTGGGAGGGAACCGGGGTCATCAGCTTTAAAGCCGAAGGCTCAGACACCCCAGTCGAGCGCGAATTCAGTCAGCGAATCGAATTTGAACACGACGGCCACAACGTTCTCACTTACATCTCGAGCGCACAGTTGATCGGCGACGACGAAATCAAGCTTCCTAGCGAACTCGGATACTGGCGCTTAGCTCGCCCAGCCGAAGACGCAGATCACGGCCCGGGGCTTCTGATTGGTGAGGGTGAACCTTCGCTCAAAAATCATGAAGATCTCGAGAAACTTCGCAACGAACACGGCGGTTTCGATATTCAGGTTGCCACACTGCAACCCGGAGGTTTCGCCGAGCTTTACGACGGCGTGATTAAGGGTGCTCGAGTAGACCTTGCGTCATATGCCGGTGCCGCATTTGAAGGCGCAAAGATTTATCGCCACTCAACGCGCATGTATGGGCTGGTCGAAAATGCTCTTCTCTGGGTGTGGGAGATCGCGATGCCAGGCAGCGACCTGCGCCCTCACGCTTCTGCGCGCCTCGAGCGCATTGATTAACAGATTGGTTGCAGTTGAAGTCACATTTTGATAATCCTTTGGTTGAGCAGCGCGAGCTGCTCGAATCGAAGCGCGTTTGTCTGGTCGACGACAAGTCGGTGATTCGCGTTTCAGGAAAAGATCGCCTCACCTGGTTGCACGCCATGCTCTCGCAAAACTTGGCAAACCTTAAACCCGGTCAGAGCGCAGACGCACTTTTGCTTGACGCAAACGGCCGCATCGAAGAGAACATTCAGATAATCGACGATGGCGAAAGCTCTTGGCTAATTGTCTTTGCCGAGCACACAGACAAACTCCTCACTTGGTTCGACCAGATGATTTTTCGCAGCAAGGTCGAGGTCTCTCGAGTCGATGACCTTGCGATCGTGGCGAGCTTTGGTCAGCCGCTCGCGGGCTCGGCGATTTCAAACGACCAGCAGTTGGTTTGGCAAGATCCATGGATGGCCGACCCCGTTGGCAGCGTTCGCTACGCGGCGACCGATGGGCGCAACAAGCGCGGTGCCTGGAACTTCTTCTTGTCACTGGTCTCAAAGGCGTCACTCGACGACGTGCTGGCCGACAAGTCACAGGCAGGCACACTCGCGTTAGAAGCCCTGCGCGTTGCGGCTCACCGCCCTGCGCAGCCAAACGAAATAGACGAAAAGACTCTGCCGCACGAACTCGACTGGCTCAGCAGCGCGGTTCACCTCTCGAAGGGTTGCTACCGAGGCCAGGAGGCCGTTGCCAAGGTGCACAACCTCGGCCACCCGCCGCGCAGGCTAACGCTGTTGCACCTCGACGGCTCTGGGCACTCGCTTGCCATGGCCGGCGACAAGGTCTTCGTGAGCGGAACCGACGGAGAGGTTGGCCGAATTACTTCGATCGGGCAGCACTTTGAGCTGGGTCCGATTGCGCTTGCGCTAATCGGCAGAAACGTTGATGAGTCAGACGCGCTCTTTGTGAAAACCGAGGGTGGCGAAATCTCTGCGAATCAAGAGACCATCGTGCCTCCAACTGCCGGCGCAGCTGCAAACATGAAAGAGAAGCGCGCCAACCTGATGGGCAAATAAGTGCGCAAACCAAAGTTGCACTGGAGTTTCAAAGACTCGATTCAAAGAGTCATCGAATCAATTGCGCCGATTTTGCAAATCACTCTCGCAGCTCTAATCGGATACTCGATTTCGCACTACGGGCTTGGTCACGCGATTCCATTGCTCGCGGTAACGGTGAGCATCACCTCGCTAGGTTTCACGCGTGACGCTCGACCGCGACGAGTTGTCGAAACCGCTGCCGGAATGATTTTTGGAATCGCGCTGAGCGAAACCCTACTCACCTTTTTCGGCCACGGTCTGTTGCAGATGGCTGCCGTCTTGTTGATCTGTTTCACACTTGCGAGATTCGTCAACCCGAGTGCCGCCTTTGCGCTAACGGTTGGCATTCAGTCGATGCTCGTGTTTCTGTTGCCGCCACCCGAAGGTGGCGTATACGTGCGAAGCGTAGACGGCATAGTCGGTGGCCTAGTTGCACTTGCGGTCACCGCACTGATTCCGAGAAATCCACGAGCGATGGCAATCAAAGACGGCGATCGACTTTTCGATTTGTTCTTGGCTTCACTCGCATCGCTTCGAACCGCACTGCTCAATGTCGATGTGAAAGTTGCAGACGAGACGCTGACCCGAATTCGCCGCAGCCAGCCGCTTGTCGAAAACTGGCGTTTGTCGCTCGACAGTGCCATTTCGATTTCGCGCATCTCGCCATTCATGCGCAAGCATCGCGAAGACCTTTCAGACCAGGTTCGACTATTCAGGGGCATGGATCTGGCCATGCGCAACCTGCGAGTCGTGGTGCGCAGGGTCGACTTTCTGCTTCGAGACGGGCAAAAGCGGCCCTATCTGGCCGATTTGCTCGAGCAAATCAGCGTTGGCGTAAGCCTGCTGGCCGAGGGACTAGAGCAGCCCGAGAAGCGCATTCAGGCTCAAGAGCAGTTCACCGACGTCATTCGGCAGCTCGACCCAAAGCGGTTCGGCATTGCCGATCAACTAACCGAGGCCAGCGTGCTTCTGCTTTTGCGCCCCATGCTGGTTGACCTGCTCTGCGCCAGTGGAATGAGCGAAGACGACGCCAGAGCCGAACTGCCGAAAATCTAGTTCGACGATTTCGGGGCAACTGCTGCCCAGTCAACGCTGAGCTCGCCGAGCCTCCAGCGCTTCGGGTCGCCAACCAGAGACCAACCGGCACTTCGCAAGTCTTTGCAAACCGCAATCCAGCGTTGTGACGCACCGAAGACCGCCAGCGGCGAATGCTTAAGCCAGGCCGCATCTATTGCACCCAAGAACTCATGAATCTTTTCGCCCTCGACGTTTCTGTGAATCAAAACCTTTGGCAAGCGCTCGGCAACTTTGCTCGGTAGATCGAGACCCCGAAGCCGCAACGAGATTGTTAGCGAAACAGGTTTTTCTCTGTCGAGGGTCACCCAGCAACTGAGTCGACCGATTTCGTCGCAAGTGCCTTCAATCAGCAAACCGTCTTCTGCCAAACGACTCTGCATAAGTTTCCAGGCAGCCAAAACTTCTGACTCGTCATATTGACGCAAAACGTTGAACGCTCGAATTAGAGTGACTTGCGTTGCACCCAAAGCGCTCGGCAGCGGAGTCTCGAAACCACCGTGAATGAAATGCAATTTGTCGTTAGCGAAAGGTGCAGCACGCTCAACGCGCTCACGTTCGATTTCAACACCGACCACATGCAGCGAGCTATTCACTCGACTGAGTCGACTGAGCAATTCGATTGCTGTTATTGCGCTAGCGCCGTATCCGAGATCAACGACAATGGCTTCAGATTTTCGAAGCACCGGCAGCGAGGCAATGAATCGATCAACCCTTCTAAGGCGATTCGGATTCGTCGTTCCGCGAGTCGCAACTCCGGTTGGTTTCGTGCCTGCCACTGCTCTAACCTAATGCCCGTGGCTTGAGAGGTCGCCGACTAAAATGAAGGCATGACTGCCAAATACACTCTGATTTTGCTTCGACACGGCAACAGTGTCTGGAACCAACAGAACCTCTTCACCGGATGGGTCGATGTCGACCTGAGCGATCAGGGCAGGGCAGAAGCCAAGCGTGCCGGCGAGCTGCTGGCCGAGTCGGGCATCAAGCCAGACTTGCTATACACGTCGCGCCTGAAGCGAGCCATCAATACGGCCAACATCGCCCTAGATGCCGCCAACCGCTCATGGATAGACGTCAAGCGTGACTGGCGTCTAAACGAGCGCCACTACGGCGCTCTGCAGGGCAAAGACAAGGCGCAGACCCTTGCCGAGTATGGCCCAGAGCAGTTTCAGACCTGGCGCCGCAGCTTCGATGTGCCGCCTCCGCCAATCGACGACAACGACAAATACTCGCAGGCGCACGACGAGCGCTACGCCGATGTGAAAGAGATTCCGAAGACCGAATGTCTCAAGGATGTGCTCGAGCGCATGCTGCCGTTTTGGCTCAGCGACATTCAGCCAGATCTAAAGTCTGGCAAAACCGTTTTGGTTACAGCGCACGGCAACTCACTTCGCGCGCTGGTTAAGCACCTCGATGGAATTTCAGACGAAGACATCGCAGAGCTAAACATTCCAACCGGAATTCCGTTGGTTTACGAATTAGACGAAAACTTTAAGCCGCTAGTTAAGGGCGGAAAGTATCTCGACCCGGAGGCTGCGGCAGCAGGTGCTGCAGCGGTTGCTGCGCAGGGCGCAAAGAACTAGTCGGTCTCGTTCCACTCACCGGTGGTGAGGTAAGAAACCTTCGCGCTGATGTCAACAACGTGATCTGCGAAACGCTCGTGGTAACGCGAGGCAAGAGTCACGTCAACGGTGAACATCGCGTTCTCTTTCCAGTCGTCTGCTAGAACAACGTCGAAGATGTGGCGGTGCAGTTCGTCAACACGTGCGTCTTCGGCCTGAATCTCGCGAGCGAAGTCAACGTCTGTGTTCTGCAACAACTGAACGCACTTCTTGGCGAGTTTGACGTCGAGTTCGCCCATCTCTCTAAACGTGTCAATCAAGGTTGCCGGAACAGCCGAGCCTGGAAAACGGTAGCGAGCGATCGCTGCGATGTGGCCAGACAGTGCACCCATGCGCTCAAGCGATGCAGAAATTCTGAGAGCTGAGACCAAGATTCTCAGGTCGCGAGCAACCGGTGATTGCTTGGCGAGAATGCGAATTACGAGCTCGTCTAGAGCCAGGGCCTTGTTGCCGGTCTGGTCAGCGATCGCGATGGCTTCGTCAGCCATTGCCACGTTCGACTCGGTGAAGGCCTTGGTGGCCTTCTCGATGATCTTGACGGTGTCTTCAGCCATCTCGACTAGGCGAACCTGAACTTCTTGAAGCTGTGTTTGAAAAACCTCGCGCATGACTGAACCCTTCGTTACTTCATCTGCCATCGACTTTTTCACTCCTAAGTTAACAAATGCCAAACAGACACAGAACTTTCGCCCAATTGGCTAAATTCGGCGCTACTCGACCGAGTTTACCGAGTTAATTCGCCCTAATCTAGAAGGGTGAACAGCTCAAACACGATGCAGACAGCCCAGGTCGCTGTCGAGGTTCTCGAGGCGCTGCAGACTGCCGCCGTGGTCGTCGATGATTCAAACGTGATGGTGCAGGCAACAACAGCCGCCGAAGAGTTTGGGCTTCAGCCCGACAGAGCGCTAATTGAACTCGAGTTGTTGTCGTTGATCGACCTTGCTCGTTCTACTAAGTCGAGCCAAAGAGTTGAAGGCGCAATAAATGTTGGCGGCCGAGCAGCAAAGGTTTGGGTTCTAGCAACCGCTGCCCCACTTGGCCCGGGCTATGTAATTCTCACGCTAGAAGATCGCACAGAAGCTAGAAGACTCGATGAAACTCGTCGTGACTTCGTTGCCAACATTTCGCACGAACTCAAGACTCCAATCGGTGCTATCGGTTTGCTTGCCGAGACACTTCAAGGTGCAACCGATGACCCAGAAGCCGTTTTGAAATTTGCTTCAAGTTTGCAGCGCGAAGCTTCGCGACTGGGTCACATCGTTCAAGAAATTATTGAGCTATCTAGATTGCAAGCGGCAACCGAAGTGAAGAATTCTGCCCAATGCCGATTGGCAGATTTGATTTCAGATTCGCTCGAGCGCGTGCGCATCCTTGCCGACTCAAAGAACATGCGGCTAGTTGCCGACCTCGATGATTCAATTTTGATTGAGGTCAGTTACGAGCAGATTGCCACAGCGATTACAAATCTTTTCGAAAACGCAATCAACTACAGCGACCCTGGCGGGCAGGTTGGAATCTCGCTGAAGCGCGCAGATAACTTCGCCGAGATTGTTGTGACAGACAGCGGAGTGGGAATCGCTCTAGAAGATCAGGCTCGAATCTTTGAACGCTTCTATCGGGTAGACGCGTCTCGCTCGCGAGAGACCGGTGGCACTGGCCTTGGCTTAGCCATCGTCAAGCACATCGCTCTCAATCACGGCGGCGAGATTTCGGTCTTCTCGAAGCCCGGCCTCGGCAGCACGTTTACCCTGACACTTCCGCTAACAGCAAGCAGTGAGGACAACGAATGACAAAAATCCTGGTTGTAGAAGATGAGATTGGATTCAGAGATCCGCTGGTTTATCAGCTAAAGAAAGAGGGCTACGAGGTTTGCGAGGCCTCGGATGGCGAAGAGGCGCTCAGCCAGTTCAAGGCCGAGAATCCAGACCTAATTTTGCTCGACCTCATGCTGCCGAAGATCAACGGCAATGATGTCTGCCAAATGATCAGAAAAACCTCGAACGTTCGCATCATCATGCACAGCGCAAAAGAGAGTCCGTTCGACAAAGTGCGCGGGCTAGAAATCGGCGCAGACGACTATGTGACCAAGGGAACAGAGACTGCAGAACTCTTCGCTCGTATTCGAGCTGTGCTTCGCAGGGGAGTTGACCCTCAGGTTGAGGTTGGCAACGTTCTCGAGGCCGGCGGTGTGCACATGGACATTGAGCGTCATGAAGTTGAGGTCAACGGCATCCGTGTTCAGATGCCGCTGAAAGAGTTTGAGTTGCTAGAGCTTTTGCTCGAAAACGTGAATCGCGTTTTGACCCGCGGTCAGATTATTGACCGGGTGTGGGGCACTGACTACTTCGGTGACACCAAGACGCTGGATGTGCACATCAAGCGCATTCGTTCGAAGATTGAAGACGATCCGTCTCGCCCGAAGCACCTCGTAACCGTTCGCGGTCTCGGGTATAAATTCGAGGCTTGAAAAGTCTCGAATAGTAGGTGCTGCGAGGCCTAGTTAGGCGCTTCGGTTGGCGCGATTACGTTGATGCTGTTGACCAGCGGCGCGTATTCGGCGAAGGTTGCATCAAGCAATGGAATCGTGTCTTTCACGACCGCGCTACCGCTTTTGAAAGTGACATCGGCAAGTGAGCCGGCCATCTGGTTTAGGCCAGAGATTGGAAGCGCGTTTTTACCGTTGAAACCGATGTCAAGTTTTTCGCCAGCCTGAAGGTTCTGAGAGAAGGTCTGACCGGCGATCTCGTATTCGAAGGTTGTGCTCGCAGTGCCCTGGTTGATAAACGAGCCGAAGAGTGCGGTTTGGCCGCTAGGGGTCACCAGAATGAAGATGTTTCGGGCTGCGATGTCGCCGAAGTCTGTGCTTGTGCCATCGCCAGGGGTGTAAACCTCCATGGTTGCGATCGGGCTCATAAAGTTGCAGCCACTGGTTCCAAACATGATGCCCGCTGCGATTGCGACGGCTGCAAACTTACGATTTAGCAATTTTTTCTCTCCCGAGGTGATGTCAACCCTCCCAGTTTACCCTTGGAATAAGGGCTAATCCGTGGTAAAATTGCCATTCCTGAAGGGAAAAACCTCCACATGAACATTGAAGTCGGCGAAACTCTCGTTTACCCGCACCACGGTGCAGCAAAAATCGTAAAGATCGAGAATCGTGAATTCGCGGGAGAGAAGCAGAAGCACCTTCAGCTCAAAGTTTCCCAGGGCGATTTGCTCATCTGGGTGCCATTTTCGAAGATTGAGGCCGTAGGAATCCGTGCGGTTATTGACAACAAGGGCGTCAAGAAGGTCGTTGAGATTCTTCAGGCCGAATTCGTTGAAGAGCCGACCAACTGGTCACGCCGCTACAAGGCCAACCTAGAGAAGCTTCAGTCTGGTGACGTCAACAAGAACGCCGAGGTTGTTCGCGACCTGTGGCGCCGCGACCAAGACCGCGGGCTTTCAGCCGGTGAGAAGCGCATGTTGGCCAAGGCTCGTCAGATCTTGATCTCAGAGCTCGCTCTGGCCAAGAAGTTTGACGAAGAAAAGGCCGGCACCTTTCTAGACACCCAGCTGGCAGGCAAGAAGTAGCCAAATGACCAGACGCGATCTAGCGGTGATCGTTGTCGCTGCTGGTCGCGGGGAGCGATTGAAGGCGTCAGCGCCTAAGGCCTTCGTTGAAGTCAACGGGCACACAATTCTCGAGCACTCTCTCGCACCGATTTCTGCACTTGCCGAGCTCGCCCAGGTCGTCATCGCGGCTCCGGCAACTCATCTCGCCGAAGCCACCGAAATTGCTAATGCTGTTTTAGCCACGGATGCGATACTCGACGTCGTGGTCGGCGGCGACACTCGTCAGCAGTCGATTGCAAACGCGCTCGCGGTTGTTGGCGACGAAATCGAAATTGTTTTGGTGCACGATGCCGCGCGTGCTTTTGCGTCGAGTGCCTTGTTTGAGCGCGTTGCCGATGCGGTTCGAGCGACTTCGGCGTCGGTTATTCCTGCACTCGAAATCGCAGACACCATCAAGCGTGTCTCGGGCGATCGGGTTGAAGAAACTGTTGATCGCAGTGCGCTGAGAAGTGCACAAACCCCGCAGGGATTCTTCGCCTCTGAACTCAAGCGTGCCTATGCAAACGCGAGTGATGATTTCACCGATGATGCCGCGCTGATGCAGTCGCAGGGCAAGAAGGTTTCATTTGTTGCTGGTGAAGTTGAAGCGGCCAAGATCACGACTCCAGAAGATTTGGTCGGTGTTTTGTCGCGACTCAACGGCCCTGGCAGAACCGGCATGGGCGTTGACGTGCACCGATTCTCGGCCGATGAGTCGAAGAAACTTTTTCTCGGAACCATTGAGTGGCCCGGCCTGCCTGGGCTCGACGGTCACAGCGATGGCGATGCCGTATCTCACGCCCTGGTTGATGCTCTGCTGTCGGCCGCTGGGCTCGGCGACATCGGCAGCAACTTCGGCGTTGACCGACCAGAGTTCTCTGGTGCTAACGGCAAAGTGTTTCTCGAAGAAACTGTGCGCATGCTTGCCGCCGAAGGCTTCTCGGTTGTCAACGCCTCGGTTCAGCTGGTCGGCAACCGACCAAAGGTTTCAGGCAAGCGTGCCGAAGTTGAGGCAGCGCTCTCGGCAATCGTTGGCGCACCGGTAACCCTTGGCGCGACCACAACCGACGGGCTCGGTTTCTTGGGTAATGACGAAGGTGTCGCGGCGGTCGCATCCGTGTTGATTATTCGCCTCGAAGATAGGCTGACCTCGTGAGCGCGAATTCAGGCCTGAGTCTTTACGACTCGAAGCGCCAAGAGAAGTTGCCGTTCAAGTCAATTGTCGATGGCGTGGTTTCGCTTTATGTTTGCGGCCCGACCGTGCAGAGCGCGCCGCACGCCGGTCACCTGCGCAGTGCTTTGGTTTATGACCTGATGCGCAGCTGGTTGTCGGCAACCGGCAATCGAGTCACGTTGGTTCGAAACGTCACCGACATCGACGACAAGATTCTAGAAAATGCAAAGCAGCAGTCGATTGATTGGCAAGTTCTTGCAAAGCAGATGCAGCAAGAATTTTCGGTGGCTTACGCGAAGATCGGTCTCGCGCCGGCGACCGCTGAGCCGCGCGCAACCGCCCACATCGAAGGCATGCAGGCGCTTATCGCTCGTTTGATTGAGCGCGGTCACGCATATCAGGCAACCGATGGCTCGGCCAACGTTTACTTCGACACCGGCAGTTGGGCCGCGTACGGCGAGCTAACCAATCAAAAACTTGACGACATGGATGGCGGCGAAGAAACCGCCGCCGGCAAGCGCACACCGCACGACTTTGCGCTCTGGAAGGCCGCCAAGGCGGGCGAGCCAGAGACCGCTTCTTGGCCATCGCCCTGGGGCGCAGGCCGCCCGGGCTGGCACATCGAGTGCAGCGCTATGGCAACCGACGCCCTCGGCGAGCACTTCGACATTCACGGCGGCGGGCTAGACCTGCGGTTTCCGCACCACGAAAACGAGTTGGCTCAGTCGCGTGCTGCTGGCTTCGAATACGCCAACCACTGGGTTCACAACGGCTTGGTTAATTCAAATGGCACCAAGATGTCTAAGTCACTCGGCAACTTTGTTTCGGCCGCAGATCTCTTTGTGCAGGATGCGCGCGGGCTAGCCGTTCGCTACTACCTACTGACCGCGCACTACCGCGCGAACCTTGAGTATCACGACGGGGTGCTTGCTGAAGCTAAGGCCAACATCCGTGGCATTGAAAGTTTTGTGAAGCGTGCACTAAATCTGATTGCACCTTCTCTCGATTCGGTTTCTGGCTATTTGCAAAACGAGTTCGATTTCGATTTGCTGCCCGCCGAGTTTGTTGCTGCGATGAACGACGACTTTAATGTGCCGGCTGCTTTGGCGGTTCTGCACGAAGCGCTGCGCGCCGGAAACTCAGCGGTCGACGAATCGAATGCCGATGCTGCTGCCGAACAACTCAACGCCGCAATCATGATGTGCAAGGTGCTGAACGTTTATCCGTTTGATGTGAGTGCTTCGGGTGAGGCAACCTGGCCGACAGCCGAAGTGTCGACAGATTTGCGCAACAAAATCGAAAAGCTGGTAACCGATCGACTAGCGGCCAAGGCTGCCAAAGATTTCGCTCGGGCCGATGCCATTCGCGAAGAACTGACAAACTTAGGGGTCACACTTGAAGACTCCGCAGACAAAACCAATTGGAGCGTTAACTAATGGCTAAACCACCACGTCCCGGAGCCGCAAAGGGCAAAAAGGCGGCCACCGTCGGCAGCGGCGGCTACGGCAAGAAGAAGCTTGCCGGCAAGGGTCCAACCCCTAAGGCCGAAGACCGCAAGAATCACAAGGCTTTCAAGATGAAGCAGGCGGCCGAGCGCAAGGCAAAGGCCCTTGGCATCAAGACCGTTGGCAAGGGAGCCGGCAACTCAAAGGTTGCTCGCGAGTTCGCCGAGTCAATCAAGTCGCCAGGCGCGAAGGCCGCAGCGGGCGGCAAGGCCACAGCACGCACCACCGGTCGTGGCACACGTGTTGCAGCAGGCAAGTCGGTTCGCGACGGTTCACGTCGTGGTGAGTTTCTGGCCCCAACCGCTCGCACTGCAGGTTCTGCCGGTGCCGCTCGTCGCTCGGGCGATCGCGTAAGCAAGGCAACCGACGCGGCTGAAGTTCTATCTGGCCGCAACTCGGTGCTCGAAGCTCTTCGCGCGAAGGTTCCGGCAACGGCTCTGTTCATCGCAACTCGCATCGAGATGGATGATCGCGTGAAAGAAGCACTGAAGATTGCCGCCGCTCGCGGAATCGCAATCAACGAAATCACCAGGCCAGAAGTCGACCGCATGACCGGTTACGACTCGGTTCACCAGGGCATCGCACTGCAGGTTCCGCCATACAAATATCAGCACCCGATGGAAATGCTCGACACGATTTTGTCGCGCGGGCAGAACCCACTCATTGTTGCGCTCGATGGAATCACCGACCCGAGAAACCTCGGTGCGATTATTCGTTCGGTAGCTGCCTTCGGCGGTCAAGGTGTAATTGTTCCGCAGCGTCGCTCGACCGGTGTCACGGCCTCGGCTTGGAAGACCTCTGCCGGTGCTGCAGCTCGTGTTCCTGTTGCGCTGGCAGCAAACCTAAACGCAACTCTCAAGGAGTTGAAGAAGCGCGGTTGCTTCATCGTAGGTCTCGATGGTGATGGCGACATGCAGATGCACGATTTCAAACTCGGCACCGAGCCGCTGGTTCTTGTAATCGGCAGCGAAGGCAAGGGTCTTTCGCGTTTGGTTCAAGAGAACTGTGACGCAATTGCATCGATCTCGATTCACGGCAACGCAGAGTCGCTCAACGCGGGCATCGCGGCTTCGGTTGCGCTCTACGAAGTCAGCAAGCGCCGCCTCGACAAGTGACCTCGTGGCAGAAGAGTAAATAAGTTAACTGCCACTCGTAATCCAATACCTGCGCCAAAGCGCACCCTCATACTCGACCTTGTTCTCGAGTAATCCTCCCTGCGATTCAATAACCCTTTTCGAGCCTTCGTTGTTATCAAGGCACGTGACTAGAACTTCTGTCACCCCGATTTCACGCAAGTAGGCAAGTGACTGCCTTAGAACCTCGGTTGCGAAGCCCTGTCTGCGATAGCTCGGCCTTATCCCATATCCAATGTGGCCACCAAAGTTGAACAAGAAGTCGTTCAACTCATGACGGATAGAGGTTCGGCCAACGAGGTTGCCACCACTCTCAGCGATCAGGAATGTTGCGGGAACTCGCCCTTCCTTCAAATTCGTTCCCGTAGCTTCATTTTCGAGAATTTCCAGGTATTCATGCCATGCCATTTCCTCGGTGTAACCAAGGAGGAATTCAAAGTTATCTTTGGCAAGTTCTGAATGTGCGAGCAAAGCCTGCGATTCATCTGCCAATGACAGTGGCCTGAGTTTCATGGAACCTTCTAGAGACTTCATCTAAACCAGGTCTCGCCAATCGGCTTCTTCGTCGTCTATTGCGATGATCATGCCGGTCGGCACGGCATCTGGCAGGTTGATGGTGCCCGTGGTCGGGGCCAGGTAGGCCTCTTCGTCGCGCCTGAAGGCCAGAACGTTGGTGACATAACTCTGCACGGCTTCAAGCAGCGGGATGCCGCGCTGCTCGTTCTCGGCCTTGTACCAGCGGTGCTCTAGCACCTGGTGAAAAATCTCGGCGGGCTCAAGTTTGCCGCGCATCTCGATCGGAATCGCGTTGACCACCGGCTCGTA
>WLIA01000012.1 GCA_009702455.1 Actinomycetota bacterium
GACCATTCTTCGCGCGGCGAAGCACCCAAACATCGTCGCAATCAAAGACGCCAAGGGCGATCTCGCTCAAGCTTCACGCGTCATGAACGAAACTGAACTGCTCTATTTCTCGGGCGATGACAGCAACGTGTTGCCTCACATTGCAATTGGCGCAACCGGTTTGATTGGCGTGACTGCCAACATTTCGCCTGCTGCCTATCGCGAGATGGTCGACGCCACCAACCGCAACGACTTTCACCACGCACTCAAAGTGCACAATTCTCTCGAGCCTCTGGTTCGCGCAGCCATGAATCACGTTCCTGGAACCGTGGCTTCGAAATACATCTTGCACGGCTTGGGCCTCATAAACAGCCCACGCGTTCGACTACCGCTCGTTGGCCCTGAAGAGTCAGAGGCTGCACGCATCGAGCAAGACATCGACAAGGTTGGCCCAATCACGGGCCTCAGTTTTGAGAACTTCCGCCCAGACCGCAATGCTGCTGCTGGTGGCGCGCTACCGAAAGTAGCCGGCACCACACGCTAAAGCGCGTCGAAAACCCTAGGAGATTGAACCGATGGTTCTAACCCTTCCTGCTCCAGCCCCGCTAAGAAAAGATGTTCTTCGCATAGTTCCGCTCGGCGGAATCGGCGAGATCGGTCGCAACATGACCGTATTCGAAATCAACGGCAAACTGCTAATCGTCGACTGCGGTGTGCTGTTTCCCGAAGAGACCCAACCGGGCATCGACGTGATTCTGCCTGACTTCGGTTACATCCGTGATCGCATGGATGACGTGCTCGCGATCGTGCTGACCCACGGACACGAAGACCACATCGGCGGCGTGCCCTACCTGCTGCGGTTGCGCGAAGACATTCCGATCATCGGTTCTGCGCTGACTCTCGCATTCCTAGAAGCCAAGCTCAAAGAACATCGAATCACCCCAAACGTCATGGTCACTGCCGAGGGGCAGAACAAAAAGTATGGCGACTTCAACCTCGAGTTCATCGCGGTCAACCACTCGATTCCAGATGCTCTAGCCGTCGTTATCAAGACGGTGGCCGGAACGGTTTTGCACACCGGTGACTTCAAGATGGATCAGCTGCCACTCGACGGCCGTCTTACCGACCTTCGCGCCTTTGCACGTGTTGGCGAGGCCGGTCTCGATTTGTTTATGAGTGACTCGACCAACGCCGACATCCCCGGATTCACACCGCTCGAAAAAGACATCGGCCCGGTTATCGAAAACGTTATCGCGCGTTCGAAGCGTCGTGTCATCGTGGCATCGTTCTCGAGTCACGTTCACCGCGTGCAGCAGGTTATCGATGCTGCGATTGCAAACAATCGCAAGGTGGCACTGGTCGGTCGCAGCATGGTTCGCAACATGCAGATCGCTCAGCAGATGGGTTACCTAAATGTTCCAGACGGCGTGCTGATTGATTCGAAGCACGCAACCGACATTCCCGACAACCAACTCGTTTACATGTCGACCGGTTCCCAAGGTGAGCCGATGGCCGTCTTGGCGCGCATGGCGAACCTCGAGCACGACATCGAGATTGGCGAGGGCGACACTGTCATCTTGGCTAGTTCCCTAATTCCCGGAAACGAGAATGCGGTTTATCGAGTCATCGACGGACTCACCAAGCTCGGAGCAAACGTCGTGCACAAGGGAAATGCGAAGGTGCACGTTTCAGGCCACGCGGCCGCGGGGGAGTTGCTCTACTGCTACAACATCTTGAAGCCCAAGAACGTTATGCCGGTGCACGGCGAATATCGTCACCTGATTGCCAACGGCAAGTTGGCCGAGCAAACCGGAATTCCGCACGAGCGAGTATTGATAACCGAAGACGGTTGGGTGGTCGATCTCGCCGATGGCATCGCCGAGGTAGTTGGCGCGGTTGAGTGTGGGCTGCTCTTCGTTGACGGCAAAACCGTTGGCAAAATCACCGAGGAAGACCTCAAAGATCGCCGCACGCTGGCCGAAGAGGGGTTCATCTCGATCTTCTGCACAATCGACGGCGCAACCGGTCGCATCAAGGTCGGCCCAGAGATTCGCGCCAGGGCTTTTGCCGAAGAAGACCACGTCTTTGACGACGTTAAGCCACAGATTGCCCTCGCGCTTGCCCAGGCGGCGGCCGAAGGCATCCGTGATAGCTATGCGATGCAGCAGGTGATTCGACGCACAATTGGCACCTGGGTGAACAAGGCTCACAGGCGCAGGCCCATGATCATTCCGGTGGTTATCGTCGACTAGCGGGCCTGCCTCCCGCACTTTGTCTAGGGTCGCTGTTAAAGTTTGTGGCATGGCTACACGCAAACCCGCCCCAAAAAGTTCGACCCGCACGAGCGCTAGTCGCACCCGCAGGCCGGCTAGCGGCGGCAACCCGCAGAACCTAGCCACCAGAATTTACATGGTCTTGGCCCACTCGGTCGGGGCAGCTGCTCGAGCGCTGAGCCCAGACCAGATTGCCAAAGAAGACCGCCGAGACGGCATTCCCTTCTTTTTGTTCTTGCTCGGCATAGCAGGCGCAATTTTCAGCTGGTTCTTGATCAATGAACAATTAGCGCTTGGGCTGCACGTAGTCACCTTCGGCCTGCTTTTCGGCAAACTTGCCTTAGCGCTGCCGGTGGTCATGGTGGTTTTTGCCATCTATCTGATGCGTCATCCGTCGACCACAAAAGACAACGGCCGAATCGGCATGGGCTTGTTCTTGCTACTTGTCTCGATCAGCGGCTTCTTTCACCTGCTTGGCAGTCAACCGGTTCCGAGCGATGGTGAGTGGAAGCTGGCATACAACGGCGGCCTATTCGGCTGGTTGATCTCGTGGCCGTTCTTGAACACCATCACGGTTTGGGGTGCGGTGCCGGTTATGGCGCTTATCGCTATCGGCTCGATGCTCATAATGAGCAAGACCTCGCCAACCAGAATTCCAGAGCGATTGCGTGAGCTAAAGCAGTACCTCTTTGGTGAGGCTAGACAGAAGCCCGAAGCAGAGGTCGAAGAAGACGAATTGCCAGAGGCGTTCGACGGCACAAAGGTGCCATGGTGGCGTCGCGGCAAAGATGCTGAAGGTGCATTTGAAAAAGCCGTTCTCACTGAAGACGGCGTTAGCGAAGAAGAAGCAACTCTCGAAGAGATTTTTGGTCAGCCAGAAGAGACCGATGTTCCATCGGTAGACACTGCTTCGGCAGTAAACGAAGTCGAACCTAAGACCGAACCGATCGATTTGATTTCCGAGTCAGATGAGCCGGCCACTCAGTCTGCAGTCAAGCCCGAACCGGCCAAGCCGATGCGACTCAGGCCCTATGTTCTGCCATCAAATGATCTGCTAACTCCGGGCACGCCACCGAAAGCCAAGACTGCGGCAAACGATGCAATCGTGGCTGCAATCGACAGCGTCTTCAAAGAGTTTGATATTTCTGCAACCGTTGTCGGTTTTTCTCGCGGCCCAACCGTCACTCGTTACGAGGTAGAGCTAGCTTCGGGTGTGAAGGTTGAGGCGGTAACCCGGCTAAGCAACAACATCTCATATGCGGTCGCCAGCAATGAGGTTCGAATCCTTGCGCCGATTCCTGGCAAGTCGCTAATTGGAATCGAGATTCCAAACACCGATCGCGAGATCGTTTCGCTTGGCGACGTTCTTCGCTCTCAGGTTGCGAAGCAAAGCCTGCACCCGCTCACAATCGGAGTCGGAAAAGATGTTGAGGGCGGCTATGTCGTTGCCAACCTAGCCAAGATGCCGCACTTGCTTGTCGCCGGTGCAACCGGTGCCGGTAAGTCGAGTTTTATCAATGCCATGATCACTTCGATTTTGATGCGTGCCAAGCCGGCCGAGGTTCGCATGATTTTGGTAGACCCTAAGCGTGTTGAGCTCGCCGCCTATCAGGGTGTGCCGCACCTCATCACACCGATTGTCACGGATGCCAAAAAAGCGGCCGAGATTCTTCAGTGGGTCGTTCGAGAAATGGATTCGCGCTACGACGACCTGGCTTCGTTTGGTTTCAAACACATCGACGATTTCAACCGTGCAATTGTTGCCGGCGAAGTGAAACTGCCTGAGGGCAGCGAACGAAAGCTTCAGCCATACCCTTACCTGCTAGTTGTGGTAGACGAGTTGGCCGACCTTATGATTGTTGCGCCACGCGACGTCGAAGACTCGATTGTTCGCATCACTCAGTTGGCACGGGCCTCTGGAATCCACCTGATTTTGGCCACCCAGCGACCTTCTGTCGACGTTGTCACCGGATTGATCAAGGCAAACGTTCCTAGCCGGCTAGCTTTCTCGGTGTCTTCAATCACCGATTCACGAGTCATTCTCGATCAGGCCGGCGCTGAGAAGCTCGTCGGTCAGGGCGACGCACTCTTCTCGCCAATGGGCACCAACAAGCCAATCCGTGTGCAGGGTGCCTGGCTAGCCGAGAGCGAGTTGCAGAGAGTCGTTGACCACGTCAAGTTGCAGATGAAGCCCGAGTATCGCGAAGATGTAAACGAGGTCAAGACCTCGGCGGTAGTCGATGCCGACATCGGCGACGATCTAGAAGTTCTTTTGCAAGCTGCCGAACTCATCATCAATTCGCAATTCGGTTCAACCTCGATGCTGCAGCGCAAGTTGCGCGTTGGTTTTGCGAAGGCCGGACGTTTGATGGACCTGCTCGAATCGCGCAACATAGTTGGTCCTAGCGAAGGTTCAAAAGCGCGTGACGTCATGGTTCGCCCAGAAGACTTGGCCATGGTCTTGGCTCAGCTGCGTGGCGAACGTGGAGCAAAGACCGCTCCAGCGGTTGCAGAGGCGGCCCGCGAGATCGAGGCCGAGAGTCAGGGTTTTGAATCTCTGGCCGCCGGCAACCCAGCCGATTTCATTCCGCGCGCAAACGACGACGATGATGACGGCGATGAAGACGCCTGGCAGTTGACGGGCAGAAAATAGTGGCGGTCGGCCTGAACCTTCCAAACAGCATCACTCTCTTGCGAATCCTGCTGGTTCCGGTCTTCATCACATTGCTTTTTGTTTCGCCTGAAAAGAACACAATCGAGCGCTGGTTTGTGGTCGCTATTTTTGTCATCGCCATCTCAACCGATGGCATCGATGGCGCAATTGCCCGCAAACGAAACCTGGTAACAAACTTAGGCAAGCTTCTCGATCCAATTGCCGACAAGGCGCTAATCGGCGGTGCCTTGATTTCTCTTTCGATTCTGGGCGAACTTAGCTGGTACATAACCGGTGCAATCTTGTTTCGCGAATTTGCGATAACCATCTATCGACTCGTGCTGGCCAAGCGCCGTGTCTTGGCTGCTTCGCCGGGCGGAAAGTTCAAGACCGTGATGCAGGCAATCGCAATCGGCTTCTTGCTTTCGCCACTCGATTACTACCTGCCCTGGCTAATCCCTGTTGAGATGGTTTTGATTTACTTTGCTTTGATTGTCACAATCATCACGGCCCTTCAATACATCGATGCCGAGATGAAACTGCGCAAATGAGCAACGCGCTGTTTGAACAACTGCTAACCGATCTCGAAGCGCACCACTACAAGCTCGCGATTGCCGAATCGCTGACCGGTGGTCTGCTTAGTTCAAATTTTGTTTCGGTTACCGGAGCGTCGAGCGTCTATCTTGGTTCGGTGATTGCCTATCAAGACTCAGTGAAGCAAAATCTGCTCGGAGTCTCGTCGCAGTTGCTTGAGCAAAAGGGAGCGGTGAGTTCAGAGGTGGCAATCGCGATGGCTGCCGGCGCAACCTCGCTCTTCTCGAGAGAAACCGACACCCCCGCAGAAAGGATCGTTGCACTGGCAACAACCGGCATGGCCAGCCCAGCCGATGAAAGTGCGGCATCCGGTGGCTCAGAGGCAAAACCCGCGGGATTAGTGTTTGTGGCTGTGCAGTTACCCGGACGTGAGGCTCAGTGTCTACAGTTGAACCTGGCGGGCGGGCGCAACCAGGTTCGTGAGGCCGCCGCAGAAGCGGCCGCCTACTTGCTGCAGAGCGAACTACAAAAAATCGACTAGTCGGGACTAACCGGGCCCGCATTTTTGTTTGTAGTTGAGCGATAGTCAGGCAACTTTCAGCCAGTTTGTCTAACTTTGTCGTAGGTACAGGGTAAGTTGATTTTCTAAGGAGGCCCAGATGGCACTAATTCGTCAAGAAATCGGCGATGTTTTGCGCGATTTCCGCACCCAGAAGGGTCAAACGCTGCGCCAGGTCGCTGCGCGAGCAAACGTTGCCCTCGGCTATTTGAGCGAGGTCGAGCGCGGTCAGAAAGAAGCATCTTCAGAGATTCTGGCTTCTTTGGCTGACGCCCTAGACACCCCTGTTTCAGCCATTTTGCGTGAAGTCAGCGATCGCCTCGCCATCCTTGAGGGAGTCACGGTTCCAGATTTGGTGCCTGACACCTTCGCCGAGCGCATTGAAGAGCACAAGTTCGCCAATGTCGAGCTAGACGAGTTCGACGCCTTCCTGCTTGGCACCTCTAGCGGCAACACCGCCAGCCAGTCGGCCAAATAACAGGCTTCAGCCAGCGTGAGGCTTAGCCAGTTTCAAGAGCTTATGAACGAAGAGTTCGGCGAGGCTTATGCCGCGGTTCTGCTCAAAGACCTGGTTCTGCAGCCCCTAGCCGACCGCACCGGCCAGAAGTGCCTAGATGATGGCGAAGATCCCAGGGATGTTTGGCAGGCAATCTGCGTCGCTTCGGGGGTTCCAAAAGAGCGCTGGCACGGCAAGCCAACTAAGAACAAAAAGACGAAATAGCGACACGCCAAAAGAAATATTGTTCGAAAATCTGTTCGAATAGTGCTAACCTGCTAACAAGCGCTTTTTGAGGGTTTTTATCAACAGAAACCGCGAAGACCGAGTAAATGTCCGATGTCACATCTAGTGTCAGTTGAAACAGAAGCAGTCAGAAAGAAGCTCAAATGCCATCACCATCAGATCGCGAAAAGGCCCTCGATACAGCGCTAGCCCAAATCGACCGCCAGTTCGGCAAAGGCTCCATCATGCGACTCGGTTCAGACGAGCGCGCCCCGGTTGAAGTTATCTCGACCGGTTCAATTGCACTTGACGTTGCTCTCGGCATAGGCGGTCTTCCAAAAGGCCGAATCGTCGAGATTTACGGTCCAGAGTCTTCAGGTAAGACCACGGTTGCGCTTCACGCAATCGCAAACGCTCAGAAGAACGGCGGAACCGCCGCGTTCATCGACGCGGAGCACGCTCTAGACCCGGTTTACGCTCAAGCCCTCGGTGTCAACATCGACGAACTTCTCGTAAGCCAGCCAGACACCGGTGAGCAGGCTCTCGAAATTGCAGACATGCTGATTCGTTCTGGCTCGATCGACGTGATTGTCATCGACTCAGTTGCAGCACTTGTGCCAAGAGCTGAAATCGAAGGCGAAATGGGTGACGCTCACGTTGGTCTTCAGGCTCGACTAATGTCACAGGCGCTTCGAAAGCTAACCGGTGCGCTAAGCACAACCGGCACCACCATGATCTTTATCAACCAGCTGCGCGAAAAGATTGGTGTCTTCTTCGGAAGCCCAGAGACAACCGCCGGTGGTAAGGCGCTTAAGTTCTACGCGTCGGTTCGACTAGACATTCGTCGCATCGAAACTTTGAAAGACGGCACAGAGGCCGTCGGAAACCGCACCCGTGTCAAAGTCGTCAAGAACAAGATGGCCTCGCCGTTCAAGCAAGCGGAGTTCGACATCATCTATGGTGTCGGCATTTCCCGTGAAGGTTCGCTGCTTGACTTTGGTGTCGACCAAGACATCGTCAAGAAGTCTGGTGCTTGGTATACCTACGAGGGCGAGCAACTTGGCCAGGGCAAAGAGAACTCTCGCAACTACCTGATCACTAACCCAGAGGTTGCCAATGAGATCGAAAAGAAGATCAAGCAGAAGCTTGGCATCGGCGTTCCTAAGGCCGTAGCAGACCTTCCTGCCGAAGAGCCAGAGGTTGTTGCTGAAGTCGTTGAAAAGCCTGCAAAGGCAGCCAGCGCAAGCTAAGAAAATGATTTCAAATCGTCGGGGTGCTCCCGCCGGTTTCAAGAAGAGACAAGCGTCGAACTCTGAAACTGGCGAGGCACCCCGCAAGCTTTCTCCGGAGCGTCAGGAGCAGCGAGCTCGAAACGTTTTGCTTTACCAACTTGCACGCGGTGCCAAATCGGCCCATACCTTGAGGCAGATTCTTGAGAAACGTGAGATTGACCGCGAAATAGCCGAGTCGGTGATTGAGAGATTTATTGAGGTAGGTCTCATCGACGACGTCTCTTACGCAGAGACCGTTGTGAATTCCCGCCAGAAGTTTAAGGGCCTTGCCAAGTCGGCGATCAAGCGTGAACTTAGCCAAAAGGGTGTCGAGGCTGCGATTGTCGAACAGGTTACCGATGCAATCACCGTTGAAGATGAATTCGCTATGGCTCTTGAGCTCGCTAACAAACGCATCGTGCGCATGGCAAACCTTGAATACGCTGTTCGCCAAAGAAGATTAAACAGCTACCTTGCTCGCAAGGGTTATTCGTCGTCGATCGTCATCGCTGCTGTTAAGCAAGCCGAACAGGGCCTGAACACCGCTTCATAGTTCACAGGCGGCAATCTTTTCAGGTCACAAGTTGACTTGCGGGGGTAAAATCTGAGTGATGACTCAAACACTAACCCGCACCTACGAGGTACGAACATTTGGCTGCCAAATGAACGTGCACGATTCCGAGCGCCTTTCGGGCCTGCTCGAGTCAGCTGGTTATATTGCCGGTGCTACCGGCGAGTCAGACGTAGTTGTATTCAACACCTGTGCTGTTCGAGAGAACGCCGACAACAAGCTTTACGGCAACCTGGGCATTCTTTTTGAGAAGAAGCAAGAAAACCCTGCTCTCCAGATTGCCGTCGGTGGCTGCCTTGCCCAGAAGGATCGAGACACGATTGTGGCAAAGGCCCCGTGGGTCGATGTGGTTTTCGGCACTCACAACATTTCATCTCTGCCCGCGCTGCTAGAACGAGCTCGTCACAATAACGAGGCGCAAATCGAAATCGTAGAAGCGCTAGAGACATTTCCGAGCAGCCTTCCAGCCAAGCGCGATTCAACATTCTCGGCCTGGGTCAGCATCTCGGTTGGCTGCAACAACACCTGCACGTTTTGCATCGTGCCAGCGTTGCGCGGCAAAGAGCGCGATCGCAGCCCAGAAGACATCCTTGCTGAGATTCGTGCTCTCGTTGCCGAGGGAGTAATCGAGGTCACGCTCTTGGGTCAGAACGTCAACACCTACGGTGTTGAGTTTGGCGATAAAGGTGCCTTTGCGAAACTGCTTCGAGCATGCGGCGAAATCGAAGGTCTTGAGCGGGTCAGATTCACCTCGCCACATCCGGCGGCCTTTACCGACGACGTGATTGAGGCCATGGCCGAAACGCCAAACGTGATGCCGCAGCTGCACATGCCGCTTCAGTCTGGCAGCGACAAGGTTCTCAAAGACATGCGTCGCAGCTATCGCAGCGACAAGTACCTCGGCATTCTCGACAGGGTGAGAATCGCAATGCCACACGCGTCGATTAGCACCGACATAATCGTCGGCTTTCCGGGTGAAACCGAAGAGGACTTTCAAGAGACAATTCGCGTTGTCGAGGCAGCTCGATTTGCCGTTGCCTACACCTTCCAGTACTCCAAGCGACCTGGAACGCCAGCCGCCGACTTGCCAGATCAGGTGCCGAAGGCTGTAGTTCAAGAGCGTTACGAGCGCTTGCTATCGGTGGTCAACCGACTCGCTCTAGAAGAGAATCAGGCCCAAATCGGTCGTACCGTTGAGGTTTTGGTTGCAAACGACGGCCGCAAAGACGACCGCACCAACAGAATCTCGGGGCGAGCTCGAGACTTTAGGTTGGTTCACTTCGAGGTGCCAAAGGGGCACGAGCTGCCAAGACCGGGTGACCTGGTTACCTGCACGATTACCGAAGCAGCCCCGTATCACCTGATTGCCGACCTCAAAGATGGCGGAGCATTCGGCGTGCGCAAGACCATTGCTGGCGATGCCTGGGATAGAGCCGAGGCGGCATCGTGTGCGGTTCCCGAAGCGGGCGCAAAAGACTCGAGCGCGAAGGTTGCGCTGACACTCTCGGCGAAGCCCAAGCACGAAAAGGCCTGATGATGTCGGCAATCAATTTGGTTGCGGTCGTCGGGCCAACCGGTTCGGGTAAATCCGAACTCGGCTTGCAACTCGCAGAGAAGATCATTGCTAGCGGTGGTCGCGCCGAAGTAATCAACAGCGATTCGATGCAGTTCTATCGGGGAATGAACATCGGCACGGCAAAGCTTTCAGAAGAAGAGCGCCGTGGCATAAAGCATCACATGATTGATGTCTTAGAAATTCGTGATGAGTCGACCGCAGCCGAATATCAACAGCAGGTGCGACCGATAATCGAACAGTTGCAATCGCAATCAATTACTCCGATTCTTGTCGGCGGTTCGATGCTCTACATCGCAGCCGCGCTAAACACTTTCGAGTTTCCAGAGCGTGATGCAGAGTTGCGTCAGCAGCTCGAAGTCGAACTAGAGACACACGGCTCGCATGCTATGCACCGACGCATAGCTGGGCTCGACCCAATTGCCGCATCGAGAATCGACCCAGAAAATTCGCGTCGCGTGGTTCGCGCTCTCGAGATACTTCTGCTAACCGGTGAACCCTTCAGTGCGGCCCTGCCAGACGAAACAGAATCATGGCAACCAGTGCTTGAGATTGGCCTCAATTCAGATAGAGCCCACCTCGTCGATCGTCTGGCCAAGCGAGTCGAAGACATGTGGAGCCAGGGTCTCGTGGCCGAAGCTGAGTCGCTGATCGAGGCCGGCATCCGTGAAGGAAAAACATCTTCTAGGGCAATTGGTTACGCGCAAGCGCTCTCGCAACTCGATGGGCTTATCTCTGAGCAAGAGGCCATCGCGCAAACCACTCAGCTGACCCAACGCTATGCGCGTCGCCAAATGTCTTGGTTTAGGCGAGACGAGAGAATCAACTGGTTTGACTATCAGCAGCCCGATTTGATGGCTGCCGTTAGCCAATTGGTTTCTGACCGCGCCCCGCATCTATTGGGCGAATAGGCTTGTGGCATGGGCAGGCTAATCGACTTCACCAAGGGGCACGGAACCGGCAACGACTTCGTGCTGGTGCTCGACCCCGAAGGTCAACTGCAACTGAGCCCAAAAGAGATTGCCCGAATCTGTGACCGCCACTTTGGTGTTGGTGCTGATGGGCTCATCCGTGTGGTGAAAACCGAGAGCAGCCCCGAGGTTGCGCACCTGCTGAAAGACGCACCAGAAGCGGTTTGGTTCATGGATTACTACAACGCCGATGGTTCGACAGCCGAAATGTGCGGCAACGGTTCGCGCGTTTTCGCTCGCTATCTAACCGAGAAGGGTCTGGTTGCGCTCGAAGATTCGCAGACGCTCTCGATTGCCACGCGCGCTGGCGTGAAAGACCTGCAGCGCAACATGGCAGGTTTTGCGGTTGACATGGGCAGGTGGAAACTCGGCTTAGACGACACTTTGGTGCGCGCGGGTCATCTTGATGTTCCTCGACCTGGCCAATCAATCAGCGTCGGCAACCCGCACGTTGTCGTGGCGCTTGCCGACCTGGATGAGTTGAGGGCGCTCAACCTGCACGATGCTCCAAAGCTTGACCCACAGCCAGAGGCTGGCGCGAATGTTGAGTTTGTCGTGCCAGAAGAACCGATGATCAAAAACGGGGTTGGCTACATCTCGATGCGAGTGTTTGAGCGCGGGGTCGGCGAGACACTTTCATGCGGCACCGGAATTTGCGCGGCGGCTTTGGCCACGCGCCACTGGGCCGGAGCAGGAGCACCAAACACCTGGCAGGTTACTGTTCCGGGCGGAACGCTCGGGGTGCGCATGTTCGCCACAGAAGACGGCGAACACATTGGGCTTAGCGGTGCTGCGGTGCTGAGCTTCGAAGGTCAAATCGACCTCGACACACTTTGATTTGGTGATTGGCTGACCCGATTTAGATTCGCGCGCTGCGAATAATGCGAAAGCCCTTGGCGGTTTCAATTCTTTCGCTCGCCAGTTGCTCGAAAGATTCCCGCATCCACTTGAGCAGCGTGTCTGCACCAAGATCTTTTGAAACGACCAGGTAGGCCTCGCACTCGTCTGCCAATCGCGGCAGCCATTCGGTCAGCAGGGCGTGCAGCGCATCCTTGCCAATTCTGATTGGCGGGTTCGACCAGATTGAGCTAAAGACCAGGTCTTGCGGCACCTCACTCGGCAAAACCGCACGGATGTTGTCTAGGCCAAGTTTCTTCGCGTTCATTCGAGTCAGTTCGAGCGAACGTTCATTCACGTCGATTGCCCAAATTGTTGCCTGCGGGCAGGTCTTGGCCAGGGTTAGAGCGATTGGCCCCCAGCCGCAGCCAAGGTCGAGCAGGTTGCCCTGGTTCGGTGCTTCGCCCGAGTGTTCTAGCAAGATTGCCGTGCCGGTATCCATGTGATCTGGGCTGAAGACCGAACCGGCTGTGAATAGTTCAACTCGCTCACCATCGATTGAGGTGGTGATGGTTTTGGTTTTGAATTCACCAGCTGGCTGCTCAGAAAAATAGTGTTCGCCCGACATGAAGCAAACACTATCCCAAACTAGGGTTGAAGCAATGACTGAAAACACGGATTCAAAATCTACCGACCGCGGTGCCGAGGTTATCGAGCGAATTCTGAAGCGAGGTGAACGTGCCGCGGCACTCGGTGCAGACGACAGTCACGGCCACCAGAGTTTCGACGGTGATCAGTTAGAGCTCGAAGAGCGCGCGGCGCTTCGACGCGTTGCGGGTCTCTCGACCGAGCGTCAAGACATCAGCGATGTCGAATACCGACAACTTCGTCTCGAAAAAGTTATTGTCATTGGCCTCTGGGGTCAGCAAACTCTGCAAGAAGCCGAGAACTCGCTTCGCGAGCTTGCCGCTCTGGCTGAGACCGCAGGTGCCGAGGTTCTCGACGGTCTCCTGCAGCGCAGAACGCATCCAGACATGGCAACCTATCTCGGCAAAGGTAAAGCGCAGGAGTTGAAACTTCTAGTGCAGCAGGTTGGTGCCGACACCGTTATCGCAGACACCGAGTTAGCACCGAGCCAGCGACGTGAACTCGAGAATGTGATTGACGCGAAGGTCATCGATCGCACCGCGGTCATTCTCGACATTTTTGCTCAGCACGCCAAGAGTCGCGAGGGCAAGGCGCAGGTCGAGCTAGCGCAGCTCGAGTACCTGTTGCCGAGACTTAGAGGTTGGGGTGAGTCAATGTCTCGCCAGGCCGGTGGTCAGGCCGCCGGTGGTGTGGGAATGGGTTCTAGGGGGCCGGGTGAGACCAAGATCGAACTTGATCGCCGCCGCATCAACACTCGCATGGCAAAGCTTCGCAAGCAGATTGCTGCGATGAAGCCAGGTCGCGATACCAAGCGCGCTAGTCGAACCAAGAATGCTGTGCCAAGCGTTGCCATCGCCGGCTACACCAACGCGGGCAAGTCTTCGCTATTGAACCGACTCACTCAGGCCGGAGTGCTGGTTGAGAATGCACTGTTTGCAACGCTAGACCCCACTGTGCGCAAGACGCAGACGCCAGACGGTCGCCCGTTCACGTTCGCAGACACCGTGGGTTTCGTTAGAAATCTTCCGCATCAACTGGTTGAGGCGTTTCGGTCGACGCTCGAAGAGATTGCTGCCAGTGACCTCGTTGTGCACATAGTCGATGCGTCGCACCCAGACCCTGCCGGACAGATAGCCACAGTTCGCGATGTCATTGGTGAAGTTGGTGCACGCGACATCCGTGAATTGATTGTGTTCAACAAAATTGATTTGGTCGATGAAACTCAGCGAATGGCGCTGCGCGGGCTTGAACCCGAATCGATTGCAGTTTCAACGAGAACGGGCGAGGGCATTCACGAGCTCGAACTAGCAATTGCTAAGTTGCTGCCAGAGCCAAACGTTTCGGTCTCGCTCTCGATTCCTTACAACCGCGGAGATCTAGTTTCGAGAATGCATCTCAATTCGAGAATCACAAAGTTGACCTACGAAGAAGATGGCACCCACGTTGATGCAATGGTGTCGCCAGAATTTGCCGCAGAACTGCAGCCGTTTTCTCGATAGCGCAGCTTCGATTTAGACCTTGCGAAGAACGGTAACCACTTTTCCGAGAATTTCGCAGTTGTCTGCCGGAATCGGTTCGTAGTTTGAATTTCTTGGCAGCAACCAGGTGTGTCCGTCGCGCTGCTTGAAAATCTTGCAGGTGGCTTCGCCGTCAATCATCGCGGCAACCATGTCGCCGTTTTCTGCAGTCTTTTGCTGACGGCAAACAATTAGGTCACCCTCGACAATCGATGCGTCAATCATCGAGTCACCCTTGATTTCGAGCATGAAAAGATCGCCCTTGCCGGTTAGTGCGCGTGGCACCGGAACGTATTCGCTGATGTTCTGCTCGGCCGTGATCGGCACACCGGCGGCAATTGATCCGACCAACGGAACGTGAGCCGCATCGCCGAACTGAACCGGGGTGTCACTGTCTGCTCGAGCTAGACCTTCTGGCTCGATGAGAACCTGGATGCCTCGGGCAAGCCCGTCTTTCAGGTCGATGAAGCCGGCCTTTTCTAGCTGGCTGAGTTGGTGGCTAACGCTCGAGACGGCCTTGAGCTCGACGTTCTCGGCGATTTCGCGCATCGATGGGGCATAGCCGCGCTCGTCTTTGAACCTAATGATGTAGTCAAGGATGCGTGCCTGCACGGCGCTCAGGTGCTCGGCTCTGCGGTTGTTGTCTGACATTTGGTGCCCCTTTCAATGCTTGGCTTCGGCCCTGCCAACGGCTATGTCGGAGGGTGCCGATTTACTGCTCTTATCGAAACTTTATTCGAATATTGGTGAATATCCAAACAAATTTTCGAAAGTGTCGCAAAAAGACTTGACAAGATGTCGGTGTTCTATCGTATTCTTGTTCTAATTCGAACAGATGTTCGAAAAGAAAGGCATGATCATGGTTCTAGTAGACCCCCGCCGTTTTGCCCAGCGCATCGGCATGCTAGCCGTAGCTGGTTTCGCCATCTTTGGCTTCATCTTCGGTCAGGTAGCCAGCGCTAATGACGCCACGGCCGAGCAGGTTTATTACTCGGTTTCGTCTGGCGACACCCTCTGGAAGATCGCCTCGGAGCAGGCTCCAAACCAAGACCCGCGTGACTTCATCGCGCAGCTGGTCGAACTCAACAAACTCACCTCTGACAGTGTCACTCCTGGTCAGCGGTTGCTGCTGCCAAACAGTTAGTCCTCTGTTTGGTTCCGGTCGCGCGGAGAGTCGTCTTGGCGGGTTGGGTAACCTTTACCTGTGCCAGACCTCGATGATTCTCCGATTCGCGATGAGTCGAACGACGAGACTCCCATCGTCGCCATCCTTGATTACATCAGTGCGCAATCTAGCGAATTAGCCGAAGCGCTTTCTGCAACCGGAGCAGATGTCTATGTGACATCAAACTGGGCAATGTGCAGTTCGGCAGACGGACTCATTATTCCGAGCCACGATTCAGTTTTCGATGTCGCCCGTGAACTCAACCTGGTTCGCGGTGCGGAACTAATTGATTCACGGCTCATCGCAAGCAAATCTGTTCTCGCAATCGGCCACGCTTTCAATCTGCTTTTTGAACTAGATGAGAAATCCAAGGTCAACAACGAGAAGTTTCAACAGTGGCCTGGCGCTTCAACTGCTCGAGAAGATGAAACAATTCTCGGCTGGCAAAAAGTGAAAGCCGACGAAAACTCCAAACTCTTTGCAAACATTCACGATCAGGAATTCTTCTTCGAGAACCAACTGTTTGTCTCACAGTGGGTTCTAGATGCTCAGGGTCCACTTACAGCGCCGAAGGTTAGTTGGGTGAGGAGCACCGAGAGCTTCGTAGCTACCGTCGAGAATGGCCCGCTGATTGCAACGCAGTTTCTGCCAGAGAAATCAAAAAGCGCTGGGCACACATTTCTGAAGAACTGGGTGAAGTCACTTTGATAGAGCACACAAGCAATGGGCACTCGCTCGAGCTGCTGCCGGCGATAGATGTCGCCGACGCTAAGTCGATTCGACTAACCGCGGGCGACTCGAAATCTGCAACCGAATACGGATCTCCGATTGATGTAGCAAAGGCCTTCGTCGACTCTGGAGCTCAGTGGATACACCTTGTCGATCTAGACGCAGCCTTTTCTCGTGGCTCCAATATCGAAACAATCGCAGAGGTTGTGCAGCAGTGCCCAGGCATCAAGATCGAGCTCAGTGGCGGCATTCGCGATGCTTCATCGCTAGAAGCCGCTCTGGCACTGAGCCCAGAGCGCGTGGTGCTGTCAACCCTTGCGCTCGCCGACCTAGGTTTCGTTGCCAAGGCCATAGAACAGCAAGGTGATCTGATTGCCGTCGGGTTAGATGTGCGTGGCAGTCGACTCGAGGCACGGGGGCAGACAGAGCAGGGCGGCGAGCTTGCAGATGCGCTTGCAGCGCTAGAAGATTTTGGTTGCTCGCGCTACGTGGTTACAGATGTCACCAGAGACGGAACCCTCGGCGGCCCAAACCTAGAGTTGTTGCAATACGTTTTGGTCAGAACCGGCAAACCCGTTGTTGCGTCGGGCGGCATTTCGTCACTCGACGACATCCGTGCGTTGAAGGGTCTTGCCCAGCACGGGCTCGAAGGCGCAATTCTCGGCAAAGCGCTCTATGCAAAAAACTTCACCCTCGAACAGGCTCTTGAGATTGCAGGCGAGAATGACATCTGATCACGAGCACATGAATCAAAACAAGTTCTCAGACTCTGCCGGAACTCCTTGGGCTGGCAGAGCTTTTGATGTCAACAATTTTGCTCAGGATGATGGTTCGGCACCAAAAGCGCTGCTGGATGCGCTGCTCGCATTTCGCGAAGGCAGGGCTAACGCCGAAGCGGTTGTCGACGCGATTCGCGAGTCGCGACTTCTGATTCCTTTGCTCGCCGAACTAACCGAAAGCGCAGAGGGAGCTCACGGACAAACAATTGACAAGAGTGCAGACCTGAGCATTGTCACGGTCGCAACTCCCGATGAACAAAATGGCCTGCCGGTGTTTAGCTCGGTTGCCGCCATGCAGCGCTGGAATCCGAAAGCCAGGCCCGTGCCCGCTGATGCCAGAAGGGTCGCGCTCGCGGCGGTTGTCGAAGACAACACCCGAATCATTCTTGACCCCGAGAGTGAAACCGAATTCGCCATTAGGCGGCCGGCAATTGCGGCAATCGCTCAAGATTTGACCTGGGTGCACCCTTCGCGCAACAAGGCTGTGCACCAAGCAATTCTCAACGTGACAGACAAGGTCGAAGAGTTTCTGAGTTTCGATCTAATTGATGGTGATGAACAATCGCGGCTGCACTCGGCCGAGGTGCAGCTCGAGCTTCGCCTTAAGCCAGGCCTGTCTGAAGAGCGACTGGCCGAACTGATGCAGAAACTTGCGATTGGCCTGGGCGAGAGCGCTGAAATCGCCGAGCACGTAGATAGCCTGCGCGTAAAACTCGCCTGAGTCGACGGTGTGGCTGGTCGGTCTTTAGTTGACCGGGCCGGTGTATTTCTCGCCTGGGCCTTGGCCGGGCGCATCCTTGATTGCAGAGGCCTCACGAAATGCCAGCTGCAGCGAGCGAAGCCCGTCGCGAAGTGGCCTGGCGTGGTGATCGCCCAGGTCAGGGGCGGCCGCGGTTAGCAGGCCAGCTAGGGCGTTGATTAGTTTGCGAGCCTCATCCAGGTCGGCTTGGTGACCGTCTTCGCCAAGACCGCACTGAACTGCGGCAGCACTCATAAGGTGAACGGCGGTGGTGGTGATTACCTCGACGGCAGGAACTTCGGCAATATCGCGAACCTGGTCGGCTACATCGCGAAACTCTTGGGGTTCAAAATCTGGCAAGGGGTTTACTCCTGAATCGTGGTTCTGCTAGGCTAACCCATGGCTCCGAGGTTCGCCTCGGTCAGAAGTGGATTCATTTCCCACCTTGTCCACCGACTAATTAGGTGTTCGGGTAAAGCTTTTGGAAACTTCGTTTCTGTACGCGTGCGTCCTGCGTTTGCGTGGCCAAGGTAACAAATACCAGAGTCACATCTAAAAAGGAGCAAAGATCAGCGACCCACGTATCAATGAGCGCATTCGCGTGCCAGAGGTTCGCCTCGTTGGCGCTGCAGGTGAGCAGATTGGTGTAGTTCGTATCGAAGAGGCAATGCGTCTTGCACAAGAAGCAGATCTCGACCTAGTCGAGGTAGCCCCAGAAGCGAAGCCGCCAGTAGCGAAACTAATGGACTTCGGAAAATTCAAGTACGAAGCAGCCCAGAAAATTCGCGAGGCACGCAAGAACCAGGTCAACACAGTTCTAAAGACCGTTCGTTTCGGTTTGAAGATTGATGACCACGACTATGCAACCAAGCGCGGGCAGATCGAAAAGTTTCTCAAAGCTGGTGACAAGGTAAAGGTGATCGTTGTTTTCCGCGGTCGCGAGCAGAGCCGTCCAGAGATGGGTGTCAAGCTGCTACAGAAGCTTGCCGAAGAAGTAAACGTTTTTGGAATCGTCGAATCGACACCGTCGGTTGATGGTCGAAACATGGTTATGGTTATCGGTCCATTGAAGAACAAGGCAGAGGCTAAGGCCGAAGCGAAGAAGGCTGCATCTAAGGCTGAGGCCAAGGCTGCGCCAACTAAGAACAAAGAGTCGGCAGAGGCCGACGAATAGAAGGAGAAAGCAATGCCAAAGCAGAAGACCCACTCGGGCGCTAAGAAGCGTTTCCGCTTCACCGGTAGCGGCAAGCTCATGAAGCAGCAGATCAACATGCGCCACAACCAGGAGCACATGTCGAACCGTCGCAAGCGTCGACTAAACGTTGACCAGGTCGTCTCACCAGCAGACTTCAAGACCATCAAGAAGCAACTCGGCAAGTAACCGACTTTTTAGAACTAGGAGCATCTACAAATGGCAAGAGTAAAAAACGCGGTTAACTCGCACAAGAAGCGCCGCACCGTTCTCGAGCGTGCCTCGGGCTACCGCGGTCAGCGTTCACGTCTTTACCGCATGGCAAAGCAGCAGATGCTGCACTCGTTGGTTTACGCATTCAACGACCGTCGTGCCCGCAAGGGTGACTTCCGTCGCCTTTGGATCCAGCGCATCAACGCAGCTGCACGTTCAAACGGCATGACCTACAACCGCTTCATTCAGGGATTGGCATTGGCTGGCGTTCAGGTTGACCGCCGCATCCTTGCCGACCTCGCGGTGAACGAGCCGAAGACTTTCGCAACTCTCGTTGCGTCTGCAAAGGCTGCACTTCCTGCCGACACTTCGGCACCGAAGGCAAAGTAGTAGCAATTGCTGATTGATCCCAAGTCGAACCAGGTTCGCGGGGTCGCCAAGCTTAACAAGAAAGACGCCCGGTCAGAGACCGGGCTCTTTCTGCTTGAGGGGCCGCAGGGCCTAAAAGAAGCACTCGCGCGGCCAAAGCTAATTGTCGATCTTTACGTAACCGAAGAAGCTGCAAATCGGCACGCTGACTTGATCGAGCAAGCCGAGGCGGCGCACGTATCGGTGCAATTCGTTTCTGATGCCGTGCTCAAGGTGATGTGCGACACCAACACTCCGCAGGGTTTGCTAGCGGTGTGCCACCAACTGCACGTCGACCTCGATGACCTTTTGGCAACCAAACCTCAGTTGGTTGCGCTACTCGCAAACATTCGAGATCCGGGCAACGCCGGAACGGTTCTTCGCGCTGCCGATGCGGCAGGCGCAGACGCGGTTATCTTTAGCGCAAACAGTGTCGATGCCTACAACCCAAAAGTTGTTCGTTCAACAACCGGATCGATTTTTCACCTGCCTGTCGTTATCGGTGCAGACATCGCCGAGACAATTGCAAAGTTCAAGGCCGCAGGCATCCAAGTGTTAGCGGCTAGTGGTGGGGGAGTCTCGCTGCCGACGGTTGAAAAAGCTCAGCTGGCCAAAGCAACCGCCTGGGTTCTCGGCAACGAGGCCTGGGGTTTCGAGCCCGAAACCCTCGAACTGGTCGATCAAGAAGTTGCTGTGCCGATTTACGGTGCCGCCGAGAGTTTGAACCTCGCTACCGCTGCAAGTATTTGCCTCTATGCCTCAGCCTTCGCTCAGAACGTCGCCGATTAGACTAGAGCTCTTATGTCAGGCTCAACTCCAATCAGCGAATCGGCTGTAGCGCAGACCGTTGCTTCGGCCCTAGCGGCAATTGCGCAGGCAACCGACCTAGCCTCGCTGCGTGCTGTTCGTCAGGCCACGGTTGGCGAGCAGTCTGAAATTGCCAAGCTGAATGCTCAGCTCAAGTCGATCGAGCCAGAACACAAAGCCGCAGCCGGAGCGCTAATTGGCAAAGCTCGAGCAGAGATCAACGAAGCATTTGCCGCCCGCGAAGAGCAGTTCGCCGCCGCCGAAGAGCGCGCCAAACTAGCGGCCGAAACTGTCGACATGACCGCCGTTGCCACCCGGGTGCCGTTCGGTGCTCGCCACCCGCTTTCTTTGCTTCAAGATCAAATCTCGGATGTCTTTATCGGGATGGGTTGGGAAATCGCAGAAGGGCCAGAACTCGAGCACGAGTGGTTCAACTTCGACGCGCTCAACTTCGACGCCGACCACCCGGCTCGCGCGATGCAAGACACGTTCTTTGTAGAGCCGGTTGAGTCACACCTCGTATTGCGCACTCACACTTCGCCGGTTCAGGTGCGCTCGCTGCTAGAGCGCGAACTTCCGGTTTATGTGCTTTGCCCAGGCAGGGTTTTCAGAACCGACGAGCTCGATGCTACTCACACGCCCGTGTTTCACCAGGTCGAAGGTCTCGCTATTGACAAGGGTCTGACCATGGCAGATCTTCGCGGCACGCTCGAACACTTCGCACGAATCATGTTCGGCCCAGAGGCACAGATTCGTCTTCGCCCGTCTTTCTTTCCGTTCACCGAACCGTCTGCCGAGCTAGACGTTTGGCATCCTGGTGCAAAAGGTGGCGCTCGCTGGGTTGAGTGGGGTGGTTGCGGAATGGTAAATCCAAACGTGCTGCTCGCCGCCGGTATTGATCCAGAGATTTACCAGGGTTTCGCCTTCGGAATGGGAATCGAACGCACACTGATGTTCAGAAACGATGTCAGAGATATGCACGACATGGTCGAAGCCGACGTTCGCTTCTCTCAGCAGTTCGGGGTGAACCTCTAATGCGCGTTCCGTTGTCTTGGCTTGCCGAATATGTTGACCTGCCGGCTGATGCTACAAGCGACTCTGTCATGGCCGAGCTAGTAAAGGTTGGGCTAGAAGAAGAGGGTAGTCACGCCTTCGAGGTAACCGGCCCCGTAGTTGTCGGCCAGGTTCTCGAGTTCACGCCCGAAGAGCAGACCAACGGCAAAACCATTCGCTGGTGTCAGGTTCGCGTTGCGCCAGAGGGCAGCAAGGCAGCCGACGGTGGCGAAGACGTGCGCGGAATCGTCTGTGGCGCAAGCAACTTCGAAGTCGGCGACAAGGTTGTAGTTTGCCTTCCGGGCGCAACCCTGCCAGGCGACTTTCACATTGCGGCCAGATCGACCTACGGTCACATCAGCGACGGCATGCTCGCTTCGGCCCGAGAGCTCAACTTCAGCGACGATCACGCCGGCATCATGCGGCTCAACGAGATGGGTCTCGACCCAAAGATTGGTTCAGACGCTCTCGAGCTGTTGCACCTCAATGACTCTGCCGCAGAGGTAAACGTCACTCCAGACCGTGGCTACTGCTTCTCTGTGCGAGGCATCGCTCGCGAGTACGCGCACGCAACCGGCGCAGACTTTCGCGACCCTAAGGGCAACGCCGTTCTAAATCACGGCGAAGGTTTTGCGCTCAGCTTCACAGATCCAACACCGGTTCGAAACCAACCCGGAATGCAGAGAATGATTTTGCGTTCGGTCATGGGCATCGATGCGAGTCGACCAACACCTCCATGGATGATTGCTCGTCTCAAACTTTCTGGGATGCGTTCGATTTCACTTGCTGTCGACATCACAAACTACGTGATGCTCGAACTCGGTCAGCCAACTCACGCATACGACCTCGACAAATTGCAAGGTGGCATCACAGTGCGTCGTGCGAAAGTCGGCGAGACGCTCAAGACTCTCGACGGCCAGGTGCGCAAGCTTCACGCAGAAGATCTTTTGATTTGTGATGACTCGGGCCCTATCGGTCTCGCCGGTGTCATGGGTGGCGAGAGCACCGAGGTTGACTCGACCACGAAGAACGTTTTGATTGAGGCCGCAAACTTCGATCCGATTTCGATTGCCAGAACCGCAAGAAGGCACAAGCTAACTTCAGAAGCATCAAAGCGCTTTGAGCGCGGAGTTGACCCGATGATTGCCGATAATGCGGCTGCACGTGTTGTGCAACTGCTCGAGGTTCACGCTCTCGGCGAGGGCAACATCCTTGGGGCTGAATACAAAGAGCTAAAGCCGATAGAGGCAATCTTCTTGCCGAGTGACTTTGCAAATTCTGTTGTCGGAGTTGAATTTGACTCGGCTGAGCAAACTCGAATTCTCTCTGAAATTGGTTGCGTTGTTGCTTCGGTCGATGGCGGCCTCGAGGTTTTGCCGCCTAGTTGGCGACCAGACCTTGCTCACAAAACAGACCTGGTCGAAGAGATTGCCCGAATCGGCGGCTACCACCGAATTCCGTCGAGACTTCCTGTTGCTCCGCCGGGTCGCGGGCTCACCAAAACTCAGCAGCTTCGACGTCAGGCACTATCGGCTTTGGTTGGTGCCGGGTTTACCGAGGTGCTTACCTACCCGTTCATGTCAGCAGAGCAGAACCAGTGGTTTGCTGGCGAGCAGCCGGTCAAGGCCGTAAAGCTTGCCAACGCGATGCAAGAAGAGGCAAGCGAACTTCGCGTCTCGATTCTGCCCGGCCTCATCGATGCTGCTAAACGCAACGTTTCTCGAGGTTTGGTTGACCTAGCAATCTTCGAAGAGGGTTCGGTCTTTCTTCCGGCAGCAGATGTCAAAGTCGGTTCAGAGTTGCCAGTTGGCAACCAGCGACCAGAACAATCTCAGCTAGAAGTTTTGAACTCTGAGATACCCGCCCAGCCAAAGCATCTCGCGCTTTTACTTGCCGGTGCGCGTGTTCCAAGTCAGGTTGGGCAAAAAGAAATCGCTGCGACTTATCAAGACGCGCTAAATGCGGTGCTAACAATTGCTAGATCTGCTGCCGTTGAACTCGAAATTCGTCAGGCGGTGCGCAAGGGTTTTCACCCCGGCCGTTGTGCTGAGTTCTTTACCTCAGATTCGGTTTTGGTTGCGGTCGCCGGTGAACTAGACCCTGCGCTCGCAGCACAGAACGATCTCGGTCGAAGAATCGCTGCTGCCGAAGTGAACCTGAGCCAATTGTTCGCTGCCGCACCGGCAACGCTAAGCGCAAGCGAAATCAAAGTTATGCCAGCTGCCACGCAAGACGTCTCGCTCGTTGTAGACATTGATGTTTCAGCCGCAAGCCTGCAGCAAGCTCTAGTCGAGGGGGCTGGCGAACTGCTTGAGAGCATCGTGCTAACCGATGACTATCGTGGAGACAACATCGAAGCACACAAAAAGTCGCTCACCTTTGCTCTGCGCTTTCGTGCGACAGATCGCACACTTACCCAAGCCGAGGCAACAGAGGCTCGCGAGGCCGGGGTAGCCAACGCAGCCGCCAAGTTCTCCGCATCGCTGAGGGCTTAGTTTGACTTTTTCGGTTGCGGTTGCAGGGGCCAGCGGAAATGCTGGTTCTGAACTGCTGCGGCTAATCGCTAAGCACCCGCAGCTTGAACTCAAAACCGTTACGGCAAGCAGTTCGGTTGGTCAAACTGTTGGCGCGATTCACCCTCACCTAACTGATTTCGCAGATCGTGTGTTTGTCGAAACCGAAGCCGAACTTCTTGACGGTCACGACATCGTGTTTCTTGCCCTGCCGCACGCAATGTCGGCAGCGTTAGCCAAGAAGCTTTCGCCCGAGACTCTGGTTATCGATTGCGCCGCAGACTTTCGGCTCGAGAGCGAAGCTGATTGGCTCAAGTTCTACAAGACTCCATTCGCCGGCACCTGGGCCTACGGTATGCCCGAATTGCTTATCGAGGGCGGCGCGGCCAAGCAACGCAAGAACCTGGTTGCAACCAAGCGCATTGCCGTGCCTGGCTGCAACGTGACGGCTATTTCGCTCGGCCTAGCCCCAGCCCTGAGTGCCGGGCTAATCGAAGTCGAAGACATTGTCAGTGTTCTAACCGTCGGAACCTCTGGTGCCGGCCGAGGCGCGACCGAGAAACTTTTTGAATTAGAACCAACCGGATCAGCCGAGGCCTACCAAGTCGGTGGCATTCATCGGCACACACCCGAGATTGAGCAGAACCTATCGAAGTCAGCAGGCAAGAGGGTGCAGGTTTCGTTCACGCCGGTGCTGGCATCCTTCGAGCGCGGAATTCTTGCGGTGAACACCGCAAAGCTTTCACCCGGCGCAACGCTTGAAGCAATCAGAACCGCTTTCGAGAAAGCCTACGGCGATGAGTTTTTCATCGAAGTTCTCGCAGCCGGTCAGTTTCCGACAACAGTTGATTCAATCGCCAACAACAAGGCAGTCATCGGTTTGGCGATTGATGAGCAAGCCAATCGACTCGTCACAATTTGCGCAATCGACAATTTGGTAAAGGGAACAGCAGGAGCTGCAATTCAGTCGATGAACATTGCGCTATCGCTAGATGAGACTCTCGGGCTTGGCTCGCTTTCGAAGAGTGACCTGAAGAAATGACAGTTACTTCGGCGAAGGGTTTCGTTGCGGCCGGTGTGCGAGCCGGAATAAAGAAATCTGGCAATCGCGATCTCGCGCTAGTGCAAAATCTTGGTCCCTTGAATTCTGCCGCCGCGGTGTTCACGTCGAACCGCTGCCAGGCTAATCCGATTATCTGGAGCAGACAGGTAATTCTCGACGGGCAGGTTTCGGCAATTGTTCTCAATTCTGGCGGAGCCAACTGCTACACCGGTTCGCAGGGTTTTCAAGTGACACACTCAACCGCAGAAGCGGTTGCAGACAAACTCGGCGTTTCATCGGGTGATGTTTTGGTTTGTTCAACCGGTCTCATCGGCGAACAACTCGACCTAGAAAAATTGCAAACCGGCGTTTCCATCGCAGTCGATGAGCTTTCTGAAAGCAACGGCCAGCTAGCAGCCGAAGCCATCATGACAACCGACTCGGTCTCCAAGACTTTTTCGCTCACCAGCGATTCTGGCTTTACCGTCGGCGGCATGGCCAAGGGTGCTGGCATGCTCGCGCCAGGTTTGGCAACAATGCTCGTAGTAATCACAACCGATGCCGTCGCGACAAGCGAAGAGCTAGATCGCGCCCTCCGTGCGGCGACGCGAGTCACCTTCGATCGCCTAGACAGCGACGGTTGCATGTCGACAAACGATCAGGTCACTCTCATGGCCTCCGGCGCTTCGGGCGTGAAACCTGAATTCGATGAGCTCGCGGCAGCCATCCGTGAAGTGAGCCAAGCGCTGGCCATGAAGTTGCTCAGCGATGCCGAAGGCTCGAGTCACGACATCGCGATTCGCGTCTCGAAGGCGGCTAGCGAAGACGATGCCGTGGCTGTCGGTCGTTCGGTTGCCCGCAACAACCTCTTCAAAGCAGCGATTTATGGAAACGACCCGAACTGGGGTCGAATTTTGGCTGCGGTTGGCGTGACCGACGCGGACTTCGACCCATACGACATCGACGTGTCGATTAACGGCATTTCGGTTTCTCGCAAGGGAATGCCAGATCAGCCGCGCGACCTGGTCGATCTAACTCCGCGCGCAGTGCAAATCGACATTGTCTTGAATGCCGGCGACCACGAGGCTACGGTTTACACAAACGATCTAACTCACGAATACGTCACCGAGAACAGCGACTACTCAAGCTAATGATTCCTTCAAACCAAGACAACGACCAGCTCGCGAAAATTAAAGCCGAGACGCTGATCGAGTCTCTTCCGTGGTTGCAGCGTTTTCACCAAAAGGTTGTTGTCGTGAAGTTCGGCGGCAACGCAATGGTCGACGAAGAACTTCAGCGCGCATTCGCTCAAGACATGGCTTACCTGCGCTGGGTTGGCATTCGACCGGTTGTTGTTCACGGCGGCGGCCCTCAGATTTCTGCACGGCTGGCCGAGCTAAACATCGAGAGCGAATTTCGCCAAGGCTTTCGAGTAACTACCGAAGAATCAATCGGTGTGGTTCGCGATGTTCTGCGAAACGACATCAGCACACCGCTGGCGCAAATGATTGAGGACGCCGGTGCGCAGGCGCAGGTTCTTTCTGGCGAAGACGCAAATTTGTTTCGCGCAGAGGTGACCACGGTTGATTCACCCGATGGGCCAATTGATCTTGGTCTCGTCGGTGAAGTCGTGCAGGTCAACCCGCGCATTGTCTTTGAGGCTATCGAGGCTGGGCGCATCCCTGTTATCAGCACCGTGGCACCAGACGCCAGCGGCCAACTTCTCAACGTGAATGCCGACTTGGCAGCCGCTTCGCTTGCCATCGCGCTCGGTGCTGAGAAACTGATGGTGCTCACCGATGTGCCCGGGCTCTATAGCAACTGGCCAAACCTCGACTCGCTCGTCTCTGAAATCTCGGCTGCCGAGCTCGAAACACTGCTGCCGACACTCGAAGCAGGCATGATTCCCAAGATGCAAGCTTGCCTGAGCGCGGTAACCGGGGGAGTTCCTCAGGCGCACGTGATTGATGGCCGCACACCGCACAGCATTCTGCTCGAAATATTCACCGTTTCGGGCTTCGGCACCATGGTGCTACCCTCATAACTTCTCGCAGCCTCGCAAGCACAAAGAAAGAGACAAATGGTTCGCCACTTCTTGAAAGACGATGACATCAGTTCTGCAGAGCAGGCCGAGATCATTCGCCGTGCGCTCGAGCTAAAGAAGTCTCCATACAGCGCGCGCCCTTATGCCGGGCCAAAGACTGTTGCCCTCATTTTCGACAAAACCTCGACCCGCACCAGGGTGTCTTTTGCGGTTGGAGTGGCCGACCTCGGTGGCGTGCCGTTGATTATCGACAGTCAGACCAGCCAGATGGGTGGCAAAGAGAGTGTTGCCGACACTGCTCGTGTGCTCGACCGTCAGGTTGCTGCCATCGTCTGGCGCACCTACGCGCACAGCGGGCTTGAAGAGATGGCTGCGAACTCGAACGTTCCGGTTATCAATTCGCTTAGCGACGACTATCACCCCTGCCAGCTCTTGGCCGATCTGCTCACGATTCACGAGCACAAGGGCAAGTTGGCTGGCCTAAAGGTTGCCTACGTCGGAGACGCCGCCAACAACATGGCGAATTCATACCTGATTGCCTGCGCGCTCGCGGGCATGAACGTCGCAATGGCTAGCCCGGCGCAATTCTCGCCAGACCCGACAGTGGTTGAGCGTGCCAAGTCAATTGCTGCAGCCACCGGCGGCTCTATTTCGCTGAGCCAGCAACCTGCCGAAGCAGTGGCCAACGCCGACGTTGTTGTCGCAGACACCTGGATCTCGATGGGGCAGGAGGCCGAGAAGGCCAAGCGCATTCAAGAGTTTGCCGGTTTCACTGTCGATGCCGCTCTAATGTCGCAGGCCAACGCCGACGCAATCTTTATGCACTGCCTTCCGGCATATCGGGGATACGAGGTTTCGGCCGATGTTCTTGACGGCCCGCAGTCTGTTATCTGGGATGAAGCCGAGAACCGCCTTCACGCGCAGAAAGCGCTAATGGCTTGGCTTGCCGAGCAAGGCTAAGGGCCTGCAACTACCTCGGCGAATAGACTTGCCCAATGAACGACGCAAATTCACTTTGGGGCAGCCGATTCGAAGGCGGCCCGTCTGCCTCGCTTGCAGCGCTTAGTCGTTCGGTTCACTTCGACTGGCGACTTGCCAAATACGACATTGCCGGCACCAGAGCACACATCAAGGCCCTGATGTCTGCCGGTTACCTCACCAGCCTCGAGCACGAAAAGCTCGATAGAAGCCTCGTCGAGCTAGCCAACCGCGTCGAAAACGGCAGCTTTGTCGCGAAACAAAGCGACGAGGATGTGCACTCGGCGCTAGAGCGCGGGTTAATCGAAATCGCCGGCCCAGAGTTGGGCGGCAAGGTCAGGGCGGGGCGCTCGCGCAACGACCAAATCGCCACCCTGATTCGCATTTACCTTCTCGACCAGTCAGAGGTGCTACACCGCCTGGTAATCGATCTGATCGAAGTCATTCTCACCCGCTCAGAAGAGCACCTTGGTGTGGCCATGCCAGGCCGCACACATTTTCAGCACGCCCAGCCAATCTTGCTTTCGCACCACCTGCTTGCGCACGCCTGGCCACTGGTTCGCGACCTCGAGCGCTTGCAAGACTTCAAGAAGCGAGCTTCGCTTTCTCCATACGGCGCTGGCGCGCTCGCGGGAAACACTCTCGGTCTCGACCCGAATCTGGTGGCTGCCGAACTCGGTCTGCAAGGCCCAACGCAAAACTCGATTGACGCAACAGCAAGTCGCGATGTGGTTGCAGAGTTTCTCTTCATCACAACTCTCATGTCAATCAACCTTTCGCGTTTCAGCGAAGAGATCATCATCTGGGCCAGCGCCGAGTTCGACTACATCAAGTTGCACGATTCTTTCTCGACCGGCTCATCGATAATGCCGCAAAAGAAAAACCCAGACATCGCAGAGTTAGCTCGCGGAAAATCTGGTCGACTCATCGGCAACCTCACGGGCCTGCTCGCAACTCTCAAGGGTTTGCCGCTGGCCTACAACCGCGATCTGCAAGAAGACAAAGAGCCTGTTTTCGATTCGATTGATCAGCTGACACTGTTGCTTCCGGCATTCACCGGCATGGTTGCGACAATGCAGTTCAACAGAAACCGTCTCGAAATGCTTGCGCCGCTTGGCTTCTCGCTCGCAACAGACGTTGCCGAGTGGCTCGTCAAGAAGAAGGTTCCGTTCCGCGATGCTCACGAGATAACCGGCAAGTTGGTTTCTTGGTGTGAACAACACATGCTCGACCTGCACGAGGTTGCCGATGCCGACATGGCCGCAATCTCACCGATGCTCACGCCAGACGTTCGCGATGTTCTAAGCGTCGGCGGTTCAATCAAGGCCCGCACCGGCGCTGGCGCAACAGCGCTGCCGAGAGTTCTAGATCAAATCACTGCACTGCGCAAAATCGCGCCGAAGCGAAACGCATAAAGAAGGTTCACGTGACTTCAGTTCTCAATCAACAGTCAAACGATGCATCTTTCACGGATGTGCTCGACGAGCTCAAGTGGCGAGGCCTAGTTGCTATCTCGACCGACGAGCAGGAGTTGCGCAAGGCGCTAACCTCCGGCCCGATCACTTTCTACTGCGGCTTTGACCCAACGGCAGCAAGCTTGCACCTTGGCAACCTGGTGCAGTTGCTCACCATGCGCCGCTTGCAGCTCGCGGGGCACAAGCCGCTCGCGCTAATCGGTGGTTCCACCGGATTGGTTGGCGATCCGAGACCAACCGCAGAGCGCACGCTCAACACTCGCGAAACTGTTGCCGAATGGGTAGAGAAACTTGGCAAGCAGGCCGCGCGCTTTCTCTCTTTTGAATCTGGCAATGCTGCGCGAATGGTTAACAACCTCGATTGGACAGCACCGATTTCTGCAATCGATTTCTTACGCGACATTGGAAAGCACTTTCGCGTCGGAAAGATGCTCAGCAAAGAAGCGGTTAGCGCTCGACTAAACAGCGAGCACGGAATCAGCTACACCGAGTTCAGCTACCAGATTTTGCAGGGTCTCGATTTTCTCGAACTCTTTCGACGCTACGACTGCATCTTGCAAACCGGTGGCAGCGACCAGTGGGGAAACCTCACCAGCGGAACGGATCTAATTCACAAGGTCGAAGGCAAGAGCGCACACATTTTGGCAACGCCACTCATTACAAACTCAGACGGCAAGAAGTTCGGCAAGTCTGAGGGCAACGCGGTTTGGCTCGACGCCGAGTTCACTTCGCCATACGCGTTCTTTCAGTTCTGGCTAAACGTAGAAGACGCAGACGTC
>WLIA01000013.1 GCA_009702455.1 Actinomycetota bacterium
CGTCACGCGGCTGAGCTCGCCGAGCACGGCATCGCCTACCTTGACTGCGGAGTTTCTGGCGGAGTCTGGGGTCTCGAGAATGGCTACGGCCTAATGGTCGGTGGCGAAAAGGCTAATGTCGATCGCGCGATGCCGATCTTCGACGCGCTTCGCCCTGAGGGTGCTCGCGAAGAGGGCTTCGTTCACGTTGGCGACGTTGGTGCCGGGCACTACGCCAAGATGGTGCACAACGGAATCGAATACGGCATGATGCAAGCTTTCGCAGAGGGCTACGAATTGCTAGCCAAGAAAGACATCATCAAGGATGTTCACGGAACCTTTGCAGCGTGGCAGCGTGGCACGGTGGTTCGTTCGTGGTTGCTCGATCTTCTAGTTCGCGCTCTGAAAGAAGACCCGAACCTCGACAAGATCAGAGGCTACGTCGAAGATTCTGGCGAAGGTCGCTGGACAGTTGAAGAAGCGATTGCAAACGCCGTTCCGATGCCGGCAATCACCGCGTCACTGTTCGCACGTTTCGCGTCACGCCAAGATGATTCACCAGCCATGAAAGCTGTTGCCGCTTTGCGCAATCAATTCGGCGGTCACGCCGTGAAGAAGGCAGAGTAATTACTTAATCAACTTCGGTTGATTCATTTTCGCGATTGGCGGTGAAGCGTGTTAATCAAGCACATCTCGCTCGCTAACTTTAGAAACTACGAAACCGCTGAAGTTTCTTTTTCGCCCGGTGTAAATCTTTTGGTCGGACCAAACGGCCAAGGCAAAACCAACCTCGTCGAAGCGATTCGCTATCTCTCAACTCTTTCAAGCCACAGGGTTGCCGGTTATCTTCCACTCATCAGGCACGCGCAACCCGAGATCGAGCAGGCCGTCATCCGTGTTCTTGCAAATCACGACGGCCGCGATGCTTTGCTCGAAGTTGAGCTGAATAGATCTTCGCCAAACCGCGCGCGAATCAACAAGGCAAACGCCACTCGACTGCGAGACATTCTCGGATACGTGAACACGGTTACCTTTGCGCCAGAAGATTTAGACATCGTGAAGAAGGATCCATCGAACCGGCGCGCATTTATCGACGAGCTGCTTGTGCAGGTGTCACCGCGATTTGCTGGAGTGTTCACCGACTACGAACGAGTGCTTAGGCAGCGCAACACTTTGCTTCGCACCGCAAGACAAACTTCTGCCAAAGGAACCGCGCTAAGCACTCTCGACGCGTGGGACGAAAGCCTGGTTAAGTTTGGGGCCGAGATCGTCGCCGCTCGAGTTGCTTTGGTCGACCGGTTGCGACCACTGCTGACCGAGGCATACCAGTCGATTGCGATTGCAAACAACGATCCGCGCATTGTCACCAAAAGCTCACTGGTCGGAGCAACCCTGGTTGACGAAGATGACACCGGTGCGCTCGAGAACATCGAGAGCTCGGATGTCGCTGAGGTTGAAGAACTGTTTCGCGCGAAGCTCGCCCAGATTCGACAAAACGAACTCGACCGAGGAATCACCATGGTCGGGCCGCACCGAGACGATCTCGTGCTCATGCTCTCTGATCTGCCTGCCAAGGGTTACGCGAGTCATGGCGAGAGCTGGTCGTTTGCCCTGGGTCTGCGACTGGCGTCGATTAGCCTGCTTCGCTCAGAAACCCGAAGCGGTGACCCGATTTTGATTCTCGACGATGTTTTTGCAGAACTCGACGCCGGCCGAAGGTCTAGACTTGCCGAACTCGTGGCCAACAACGAGCAGGTTATTATTACGGCTGCGGTGGGCGAAGATGTGCCTGCCGAGTTGAAAGCCAGGGTTTTCGAGGTTGCAGCAGGGGAGGTGTCTGATGGCGCATGATTTCGCCCAAGAGTTTTACTTCAGAATGCGCGAGGCCGCCACGGGCAGGCTTTCTCGAGACGCTAAGCGCATTCTAGAAAAAGCCAAGACCCAGAAGTCACGCCCATTTGACACGGGTCGCGATCCGCAAACCGCCGGTCAGACTCTCGACGGAGTTCTCAAGGAGTTTCGTTGGGAGGCTCAGCTGGCCGAGGCCGACCTCTTCAACCGCTGGGCCGAGCTCGTTGGGCAGCAGAACGCCGACAATTCTCAACCCGAGACGCTGGTTGGCGGAGTACTCACAATTCGCTGCAAGTCAACCGCCTGGGCAACCCAGTTGCGGCTCATGCAGACGATTCTTCTCGAAAAGGTCACCGAGGCACACCCGGATCTCGAGATAAAAAGCTTGAAACTGCTTGGTCCGGATGCGCCAAGTTGGAAGAAGGGACCAAGGTCTGTTCCTGGCCGCGGTCCGAGAGATACCTACGGGTAGACACAAATACTCCTTCGGGCCTGTGGATAACCTGTTAGTAAGTGGATAATTCTGACCCATTGGTTGAAGGTTATGCACAACCCTAAGGATGTGGTTTAGGGTTTCCAAGATTTCTTTACTCACAAGGCAAAAACCGCTACAGAACAGGCAAAAACCGCAGATTCGGTGGATTTATCCACAGATATGTGCACAGAAGCAGGCAAGTTATTAGGCGTGTTTCAGAAGTTATCCACAGATTGCTACACAGGGTGGTTTGAATCTTGACTGTCCTAGCCCCATGCTAAACATAGTTTTACAGGCTTTTTAGGAGGTTTTTATGGCAACGCCAGACACCCAGTTGCTCGATCAGGGGCAACCCAGTGAGCAGCGAATGCTTCCCAGCGACATGTTGGCCGAACAGTGCACGCTTGGCGGAATGTTGCTTTCGCAAGAAGCCATCGCCGACGTATTCGAAGCCGTTCGCGGGCCCGACTTCTATGCGCCAAAACACGAAATCATCTACAGCGCCATCATTGAGTTATTCAACCGTGGCGAGCCAACCGACGTAATCACCGTTACCGACCAACTTTCGAAGACCGGTGAGCTGGTTAGGGCCGGCGGCGCAGACTACCTGCACACGCTCACCTCAATTGTGCCAACCGCTGCCAACGCCGCGTTTTACGCAGACATCGTGCAAGAGAAGGCCACGCTGCGTCGATTAATTGAGGTCGGCACCAAGATCGCTCAGATGGGCTACACCGCCCAGGGCGACATAACCGAATTGGTGAATCAGGCTCAGTCAGACGTTTACGCGGTCAGCAAGGCGGGTGCGGGCGAAGACTACGTGCCACTTTTCGACTCAATCGATGCTGCCGTAGCGCTCATGGAGAATGCGCAGAAGCGCGGTGGCGAAATGGTTGGCGTTCCAACCGGATTCCAGAAGCTCGATGAAATGACCCACGGATTCCACCCCGGGCAGCTCATCATTCTCGCAGCCCGCCCGGCCGTTGGTAAATCTACCCTCGCCCTAGACATCGCAAGAAACGCTGCTATCAGGCACAAGAAGCCGGTGATCTTCTTCTCGCTCGAAATGGGTCGAGCCGAAATCGCAATGCGTCTGCTCTCGGCTGAGTCGCGCATCTACCTTCAGGCAATGCGCAAGGGAAACCTGAGCGACAACGACTGGTCTCGCATCGCCTCAGTTCGTGGCGAAATCAACTCGGCTCCGCTTTACATCGACGACAGTCCAAACATGACCCTTGTCGAGATCAGAGCCAAGTGCCGCCGCCTAGCGAAGCGCGTAGGCCTCGAGATGATTGTCGTCGACTACATTCAGCTGATGACCTCGGGCAAAAAGGTCGAGTCAAGGCAGCAAGAAGTTTCTGAATTCTCGCGCGCGCTCAAGCTGCTCGCCAAAGAGATCGGCGTTCCGGTTATTGCAATCTCGCAGCTAAACCGAAACAGCGAGCGAAGCGAAAACAAGAAACCAGAACTCTCTCACCTTCGTGAATCTGGATCGCTAGAGCAAGACGCAGACGTGGTTGTTTTGCTTCACCGCGAAGACGTGGCAAAGAGAGAAGAAGAGCGCGATGGTCTCGCCGAGCTCATTGTCGCGAAACAACGTAACGGCCCAACCGGCCCAGTTATGGTTAACTTCTTAGGACAGTTCTCTAAATTCGAAGACCAAAAGAGCTAACAGATGAGACAAACCAACGCGCTAAGAGCAGCAATTAGTCTTGCCGTTGGGCTGTTCATCACTTTCTCTCAATCACACGCCGCAACAATCGGCCTGCTCGCGCTCGCGATTTTCTCGCTAGGTTTTGCGTTCACCAACGGCATCTCTAGCGCAATCTGGGGCAAAGGGCTGGTTGCAATCGAAGCAATGCCTCTAACGGTGGTTTCGCTTTTGATCGGTGTCTTTTCACTGATGGCGTTGAGCCTAGATAGCAACTTATCGACAGACGGAGCACAGACTGCATTCATCGGACTCGTAACTGTGTGGGGTTTGGTTGCCGGAGCTTTCGAAATGTATCTCGCAAGAAGAGCATCTTTCAAGACAACCAGCGGTCGCGAATATTTGATGAGCGCGATACTTAGCGCAGTTCTAGGACTGTTGTTTTTGGTTGCACCACTCGACATTGTTTCGGCCGTTGGTTTCTTCGGCGCATACCTGATCGTCTCTGGCGTTCAACTTGGGGTCGCCGCAGCTACTCCAGTTTCGTCAAAGTAGACTTTGACCATGGCCAAAAAGAATCCTTCGCTAACTTCGTTTCTACTGCTCTCATTTGGTGCGGCAGCGTTCGTCGGAGTATTGGTTTTCGGTGGAACCAGAAGGCCTGTTGAATCTCTAATTTGGGCCGGCGCAACTTTCATCGTGGCTCTAGTCGGAACCGCAACCCTGGCGCTGACCGTCAAAGACGATCAGCCTGCTCCAGACGAGCCGCGACTTAAATAAAGGTCTTTGCCAGTTCGGCTGCGAGGCCGGTGTAATTGTGTGGCTTGAGGGCCAACAATCTGTCTTTGGCATCCTGCGAAATCTCGAGCGAATTCACAAATGTGACGAGGTCGTCGTGACCGATTTTCTTGCCGCGAGTCAACTCTTTTAGCAGCTGGTAAGGGTCGCTAATCGATGACTTTCCGGCGGCAACCTCGGCACGAATCACGGTCTGAATGGCCTCTGCAAGCACTTCCCAGTTTTCTGAAAGCTCTGCGTCTAGAACAGCCTGGTTCAATTCAATTTCACCGAGACCCCGAGTTACGTTGTCAATCGCAAGAAGCGAGTGTCCAATCGCAACTCCGATGTTTCGCTGCGCACTTGAGTCGCTCAGGTCGCGCTGCATGCGCGAGGTAACCAAGGTGGCCGCCAAACTGTCTAACAACGCGTTCGAGAGTTCGAGGTTTGACTCGGCGTTTTCAAATTTGATCGGGTTTATCTTGTGCGGCATTGTCGACGAACCGGTTGCGCCCGCTTGTGGAATCTGCTTGAAGAAACTGAGCGAGATATAAGTCCAGACATCGGTGCATAGATTGTGCAGAATTCTGTTGAACAGCGCCACCGCAGAATAGAGTTCGGCTTGCCAGTCGTGCGATTCGATCTGTGTGGTCAACGGGTTCCAGGTGAGTTTCAGCGACTCGACAAAGTCACGCGACTCTTTGATCCAGTCGACGTTCGGCGCAGCAACAACGTGAGCAGAGAATGTTCCGGTCGCGCCAGAAAACTTCGCCAGATAATCTGCCGCGTCTATTCGCTGCAGCTGACGCTTCAATCGATAAACAAAAACAGCAAGCTCTTTGCCCATCGTGGTTGGCGTTGCCGGCTGACCGTGCGTGCGACTCAACATCGCGACGTCTTGGTAGCGGGCCGAGAGCGCCGAAAGTTTCTCAACCATCGCACGTGCACGAGGCAACCACACCTCGTTGATTGCGTCGCGAACCGTGAGCGCATAGCTGATGTTGTTGATGTCTTCGCTGGTGCAAGCGAAGTGTGCGAGCTCGGTTAGATCTGGTCGGCCAATTTCAACAAGCTTCTCGCGAACAAAGTATTCAACGGCCTTGACGTCGTGCTTGGTTTGCGCTTCGAAAGTGGCCAGGGTCTCGACGTCGGCGTCTGAAAAATTGGCAACCACGTCTCGCAGCAACTCAACTTCGGTGAGGTCTAGTGGCGCGTCGGTCTTCAGCAGGTTGCGGTTGGCGAGGTGAATCAGCCATTCGATTTCAACGTGCAGACGTGCGCGGTTCAAACCGGCCTCAGAGAGGTGCACCCCTAGGTCGGCAACCGTCGACTTGTATCTTCCGTCGAGCGGGCTCAGGGGTTGGTTTGAAAGATTACTCACAGGTCTAATTCTGCCTTATGCATTCAACAGAAGGCAGAGCAACCGCAATCGGTCGGCTTTTGCGAATCAGAATTTAAGCATGGATGAACTGGTTCAACAACTCGGCATGGCGGCAAGCAATCTGTCTGACTGCATTCCAGCAGCTGAGGCTTGGAGCGGCCCGGCAGCGACAGCCCTAACCGCCGAGCTCGAGGCAATCTCGAGCGAGATCGGCGCACTGATTCTCGACCTGCTAAGCAACAACGCATATTCGACGCTCGAACGGTTTCAACTTGGATAGTCGCGCCAGCTCGCTCGAAATTGAGCGGGTGCGCTCGGCAATCGTGGCCTCAATAGAACTGCTATCGGTTGAGGCACTAGCTGTGGTCTTGCTAACCCCCGTGCGTTTTGGTCAACTATTGCTTCGACTCGGGCCCGTTCTCTGGCGGCTCAGACGCCTTGCTATTGCCTGCGACTCAGCCCTGATCGGCTATGTCGACACCGAGACCTTGCTGGTCAGCAACCTCAACGACTTTCGCACCGCGTTGCCAGTGCTCGCGAACCGCTTGCCAGACCTGGCGGCAGGCTCAACTTTGGCGTGGGCCAGCCCGCGAGCAACCAACATTGTTGCGACACCGCCAACCCTGCTGCAACTAGCGGCTCGGTTGAGATTGCTGAGCAATTCGGGGCAACCGGTCGTGCGAATAGAGCAATACCGGTTCGGCGAACACAACCGATTCATCGTTTACATTCCGGGCACTCAAAACTTGAGCCTGAAGACAACCAGCAACCCTTTTGATATGCGGTCTAACCTGCTTCTCTTGGCCGGCGGTCGCAGTGCCGCGAGTCGAGCAACCGAGTTATCGATGCGAAGGGCTGGGGTTGGTGCGCAAGACGAGGTGATGCTGGTTGGCCACTCGCAAGGCGGCTTGATTGCACTTGACCTAGCAAGGCGTTCGGCTTCGGGCCTAGTGCCCTATCGAGTAGAACACGTGGTCACCTTTGGAACACCCGCAGGGCTAAACATCGCAAACACCCTGCCCAACGTGGTTTCGTTCGAGAATCGAGCCGATCTGGTGCCAAAGCTTGAGTTTCGAGATAACCAACCCGAAAAGAATTGGCTGACTTTGGAGGGAACAGTGCTCGATAACCCGATAGATGCGCACAGAATGGAGTCTTACGAGCAGATTCTCGTCGAAAAACTTGCCTCAGGGGAGAACAGAGCGACACTCGAAGAACTTGGCGGCTTTGCCAGCGGTAAGGCGCGGGTGAGCTACTTCGAACTGGGTCAGCGCTAGCGGCTGAGAGTCTTTTTGAAGACGATGCGACCAAAACCGCTGATCACACTCATGATCAGGGCCGCGAGAATGGCCCATCCGAGTGATGTGATGGCAAGGCCTTCGCGATTGAAGCCGTCGATGCTGAAAATCGGCGACCCAATCAACTGAGAAAGCCAGGCCACGAAGAGCAACAGTGCGCCGTTGATGACGAAGTTGATGAGACCGAAAGTCAGAATGTATAGAGGTGCAGACAAAATCTTGATGATTGGGCCGATGATCGCGTAAACCAGGCCGAAGATCGCCGCGACGAGAATGAATGAGCCCACGCGGGTCCAGAACGAGTCACCGCCGTATGGTGCCAACTTGACCGCCGGAATCACCATGGTTACTACCCATAGACCAATGGCATTGAACATTGTGTTTAGCGCGAAACGAACCATGCTCAGATTCTGCCATAAACAAGTAGATTTGACCCTGTGAGTCAAGACCCAACTGACCTGCCTATGGTGCAGTTTCTCTCGATGGAGGGTGAAGTGCGTGTGCCTGCGCAGTGGGCAGAGTACGGCGAATATCTAAAAAATCTCACAGAGGCCGACTACCTAAAGTTTTATCGCGACATGGCTCGCATTCGTCGTTTCGACAATGAGGCCACCGCACTGCAGCGCCAAGGCCAGCTGGGTCTTTGGGTGCCAGCCATCGGCCAAGAGGGTGCCCAGATTGGCTCTGGCTATGGAGTTGGCCCGAACGACCACATCTTTCCGAGCTATCGCGAGCACGGCGTAGCCCTGACCCACGGCATCGACCTGATGTCGATTTTGAAGATGCTTCGCGGCGTGAACCACGGCGGCTGGAACCCAGACGAGACGCGCTTTCACCTCTACGCGATTGTGCTCGGCACCCAGGTGCTGCACGCGACCGGTTATGCGATGGGCGTGAAGTTCGACGGCAAGGTGGGCACCGGCAACAAAGACGAAGACCTTGCGGTGATCTCCTACATGGGTGATGGCGCTACGGCAGAGGGTGACGTTAGCGAAGCGTTCTTGTTTGCCGCTGTAAACGAATCGCCAATCGTCTTCTTCGTGCAAAACAACCAGTGGGCAATTTCATCGCGCTCGAGTGCGCAGACAAAAGTTCCGCTCTATCAGCGCGGCGATGGTTTTGGTGTGCCGGGTGTTCGAATCGACGGCAACGATGTTCTGGCTTCTTATGCGGTGACCGCAAAACACATGGATGACGCTCGCGCCGGAAAAGGTCCGAGCCTAATTGAGGCACTCACCTATCGCATCGGTGCTCACACAACTTCTGACGACCCAACCAGATATCGCGAAGACGAAGAAGTCGAATACTGGAAAGCGCGTGACCCGATCACTCGTTTCGAAAAGTTTTTGCGTCGCAACGGAGTCGCCCAAGACTTTTTTGACGAGGTCGAGCACGCGGGTGAATTGCTAAGCGCAGAAATTCGCGAAGCGACTTTTGCTCTGAAGAACCCGCCGATTGAAAACATGTTTAAGCACGTCTATTCAGAGCAGCATCCAGTCATCGATGAGCAGCTCGCCTGGCTCGAAGGCTACGAGGCCTCATTCGGTGGTGAGCAGCAATGAGCAACATGGTTGAACTGCCAATAGCAAAAGCAATCACGGCCGGCCTTCGCGAGGCGATGCGCAAAGACGACAAGGTTCTAATGTTCGGTGAAGACGTTGCCCAACTAGGTGGAGTGTTTCGTGTCACCGAAGGCCTTCTAGACGAATTTGGCAAAAACAGAATTTTCGATTCACCAATTGCCGAGTCGGGAATCATCGGAACAGCTATCGGTCTAGCAATGCGCGGATATCGTCCGGTAGCCGAAATTCAGTTTGACGGCTTCATCTTTCCGGCCTTCGATCAGATCACCAGTCAGTTGGCAAGGTTGCAGAACCGCAGCGAGGGTTTCACCAAGATGCCAGTGGTTATCCGTGTGCCTTACGGCGGCGGCATCGGCGCGGTCGAGCACCACAGCGAAAGCCCAGAGGCCTACTTTGCACACACTCCTGGCCTGCGAGTGATTAGCCCAAGCACACCCAACGATGCCTACTGGATGATTCAGCAGGCTATCGAGTCAACCGACCCCGTGCTGTTTTTCGAACCGAAGCGTCGCTATTGGCAGAAGGGCATGGTCAATCTCGACGAAGCTCCGGGTGGCATGCACCAGGCTCGCGTGGTCGTGCCCGGCAACGACGTGACTCTCGTTGCCTACGGCCCCATGATGAACGTCGCTCTTGAGGCTGCTGCACTCGGCGCCGAAGAGGGCAAGAGCATCGAGGTCATCGACATTCGCTCGATGTCACCAATCGATTTCGCAACCATCGTTGATTCGGTCAAGAAAACCGGCCGCTTGGTTGTCGCACACGAAGCAAGCACTTTCGTTTCTATCTCATCTGAGATCGCAGCTCGAGTTGCCGAACTTGCGTTCTATCACCTAGAGGCTCCGCCAATTCGAGTCGGCGGATTCGATGTTCCTTACCCAGCGGCAAAACTCGAAGAGAAGTTTTTGCCAGACGCAGATCGCATTCTCGATGCAATCGACCGAGTATTGGCGTTCTAGGAGACAAGATGAGTCAGCTCGCATATTTCAATTTGCCGGATGTTGGCGAAGGCCTAACCGAAGCCGAAATCGTTTCGTGGAAAGTTAAGCCGGGCGATCAGGTAACCGTGAACCAAATCATCGTTGAGATTGAAACCGCAAAGTCACTCGTTGAACTTCCTTGCCCGTTTGAGGGAGTTGTTGCAGAACTTTTTGCCCAAGAGGGTGAAACCGTTGAAGTTGGGCGACCAATTATTTCGGCTACTGTTTCTGACGGAGCTGTCGGAGCAACTGCGACATCGGCCATCCCGGTTATTTCGCCAGAGATTGCGCAGACCGCGCACGAGGCTGTTGCCGAAGCCGCTGCATCGCTATCGCAAGAGGAAACTAAGAAGCCACTGGTCGGTTACGGCGTCGCGAATCACGGCGGACAATCACGCCGCCGCAATCGCATCGCTGATCCGGTTGCCGTTGTCGCGCCACAAACCAGCGCGATTCCGGTGATCCCTGGTGCGCCAGCAACCGGACTAATTAGCGTCGTGGCATCAAGCGAGCAGGTAATCGCGAAGCCGCCAATTCGCAAACTTGCCAAAGACCTCGGTGTCGATTTGAGCAAGGTTGTTGCAACGGGCATGGCCGGCGAGGTCACTCGCGAAGACGTTCTCGGTGGAGCGCAGCAGGCCAGCGTCTTCAGAAACCTAACCACTCCCGAAGCACCAACCGAGCGCGAGGAGCGCATCCCGGTTAAAGGTGTTCGCAAAGCCATCGCCGCGGCAATGGTCAAGTCGGCTTTCACCGCACCGCACGTGAGCATCTTCGTCGACGTCGATGCGACCAGAACCATGGAGTATGTGAAGCGCTTGAAGGCTTCGCCAGACTTTGCCGGCGTGAAGGTGACGCCGCTGTTGATTATGGCGAAGGCCATGATTTGGGCGGTTCGCCGAAACCCAACCGTCAACTCGACCTGGACCGACGAAGAGATTATCGTTCACAACTTCGTGAACTTCGGTGTTGCGGCAGCTACTCCGCGCGGCTTGATTGTGCCAAACATCAAGGATGCCGACCAGATGTCGATGTTTGAACTAGCCAAAGCCATTGAGCAACTGGCTGCCACCGCTCGCGAGGGGCGCACGACTCCTGCCGACATGGCCAACGGAACCATCACCATCACCAATATCGGTGTCTTTGGTGTCGACACCGGAACCCCGATCTTGAACCCTGGCGAAGTTGGCATTGTGGCCCTTGGCTCGATTCGCCCGAAGCCGTGGGTGGTCAACAACGAAATCGTGATTCGCCAGGTAACCACCATCGGTGCGACTTTCGACCACCGAGTCGTTGATGGCGACGTGGCCTCACGCTTCGTGCAGGATGTGGCTTCGGTCATGGAAGAGCCTGCACTTCTGCTCGACTAGTTCTTATTGACAATCGTTATCAATAAGCGGTACTCTTGACCTCTAACCAGGAGGCTAAATTATGGCTGAAACAGGTCACTCGGATCACGCAGAGTTAGGTGTTTTTGAAGAAGCTTGGAGCATCTTCACAGACCCATCACACATCATGGCCGAACTCGGCTGGACCGTTATCCAAGACGTTGTCTTGATTTGGTTGCTCTACGGAACTCTCTGGAAGAAAGTCATCTTGCCTAGACTCCACGACAAGTTTGACAAAGAGCACGCGATCGAACACCACGACGACCACAAGAGCTAGCGGTCAACAAGGCCCCAAACATGGATGAGTCCAAGCGCAGGAACACCCGCCAAAAAGACGCCGTCAGGCACGCCCTTGGCGAGGCAATCGGATTCGTCAGCGCCCAGCAACTGCACCTGGTGCTAAGAAACTTCGGCAGTACCATCGGGCTGGCCACGGTCTATCGCGCCTTGGCCGACCTTGCGGCCAGCGGCGATGCCGATGCCCTTCAATCCAAGGATGGCGAACTGCTCTACCGGGCCTGCACCACAGATCACCATCACCACTTGATTTGCCGGGCCTGCGGAAAGACCATCGAGATCGAAGCCGAGCGGGTTGAAAAATGGGCAGACGAGGTAGCCAAAGAGCACGGATTCACCCAGCCGACCCACACAATCGACATCTTCGGCACCTGCTTGAGCTGTCAATAAATCCGTGAAAAATTAAGGCCAAACTGGCTTGATTTTTTTCTTCTCGGGCTTGCTTAAGCCCTGATTTTTCGCCTAAACTTGTGAAGTTGCTCTTGCGACCGAATTCATCAAGCCTTTGAACTCTCTGTTCTGATGGCTTGCCCTCTAAAGGAGAACCAAATGGCTGCGTATTGCCAGGTGACTGAGACCGGACCTCAGTTCGGCCACCACGTCTCGCACGCTCAGAACAAGACCAAGCGTCGCTTCAACCCGAACATTCAGAAGAAGACTTACTTCGTTCCTTCGTTGAAGCGCAATGTAACCCTCACCCTTTCAGCTCGCGGCATCAAGGTAATTGACGTTCGCGGCATCGAGGCCGTAGTTGCCGAGCTAAAAGCTCGTGGCGAGAAGATCTAAGGAGATCTAGAAAATGGCTAAGAAAGACAAGGACGTTCGTCCAATCATCAAGCTTCGTTCGACAGCAGGCACTGGTTACACCTACGTAACCAAGAAGAACCGTCGCAACGACCCAGACCGCATCGTGTTGAAGAAGTACGACCCAGTTGTACGTCAGCACGTCGAATTCCGCGAGGAGCGCTAGAAATGGCCAAGAAAAGCAAGATCGTAAAAAACGAGAAGCGCAAGGTAATTGTTGAGCGCTACGCAGAGAAGCGTCTCGCACTCAAGAAGGCTTTGGTTGACCCAACCTCAACCGACGAGCAGCGCGAAGAGGCACGCCTCGGACTGCAGAAGCTTCCACGCAACGCATCACCAGTTCGCGTTCGCGGACGCGATGCAATCGACGGTCGCCCACGTGGCTTCCTAGCTAAGTTCGGTGTCTCACGTGTTCGCTTCCGCGACATGGCGCACAAGGGCGAGCTCCCAGGCATCACCAAGTCTTCTTGGTAATCCAAAACTTCTGATCGAACCCGGCCAATGGTCGGGTTCTTTCTTTTAAAGGCCCAAGTAAATACAGGGCTTCAGCGGGGGTCAAATCGGCGTGTTTTCGTCATTTTCGGCCATTTTTCGGGCAAAACGCCCTGAAATCCGCATGGCAACACGCCGACAGGCTAGCATTGGCCTAGAACTACACGGATGTAGTTTGTTTTTGACTAAACGTCAATAACACATAGAAGTCCAGGAGGACACAATGTCAGCACTAAACAAGGGCGATCTCGTAGCAGCAATCGCTGAGCAGACCGGCGAGTCACAGGCTGCAGTCAACCGTGTAGTTGACGCATTCTTCGACACCATCGCAAAGACCGTTGCCAAGGGTAACAAGGTCACCATTCCAGGCTGGTTGTCAGTAGAGAAGGGTTTCCGCAATGCTCGTCAGGGCCGCAACCCACAGACTGGCGCAACCATCCAGATCGCAGCTTCAAACACTGTAAAGGTTTCAGCAGGATCGAAGCTAAAGGCAGCTGTTAAGTAGTAATTGTTTTAAGAAAAGGCGTCGACTTCGGTCGGCGCCTTTTTGCTTAACTTAGGCTTAGTGCGTGAATGATAAACAAGCGACGCTTAGTAGCAAGCTTGTTCTGCTTTCACTTGTTTTTCTCGCCGCCCTTGTAGGCGCAACTTCTCTCGCGCTTGTTATTGGCGGTGGCGCAAAACCTTTTGTTCTTCTAGACCCCGGTGATTTCGTTCGCTGGGGTTTGCCTATTTCAAGAGCATTCATGAACGTGGCGATGGCCACAGCAATTGGTGCGCTTGTGATTGCCGCCTTTGTGTTTGCTGAGGCAAGCAAGCAATTGCGCACAACCATGAACATCGCCGCCGGCGCAAGCGTTGTCTGGGTCACCAGCGGATTGCTCTCGCTGAACTTCACCTATTTGAATCTGACCGGCACGGCATTCACGGTTGAACAAAACCAAGGCGCAGGATTCTGGCAGTTCGTAACAGAAATTGAGCTTGGCCAATATCTAGCGCTCAACCTTGTTGGTGGAGTGATTGTCTCGATTCTCGCAATTGCTTCTCAGCGCCTGACTGCCGCCGCCCTCACTGCAGCAGTTGCGATGCTGTCGCTAGTGCCTATGGCGCTCACAGGGCACGCCTCTGGCACTGCAAACCACGGCATGGCGGTCAACTCACTCGGCTTGCATCTGGTTGGCATATCGATTTGGGTTGGTGGCCTCATCGCTCTTGGCGTCGTTAGAAATCGCGCCGGCGTTTCTCAGATCCAGGTGGCTAGGTTCTCGGCACTGGCACTGTTTAGCTTTGCCCTGGTTTTCGTCTCTGGTCTGATCAACGCGCAATTGCGCATCGGTTCGCTAGAGAACTGGATGTCGGGCTACGGCATCCTTGTGCTTTTGAAGCTGGCAACAATCGCGACACTTGGAGTCATTGGGGCGTTCTACCGCCGCAAACTAGTGGCTTCAATCACGGCAAAACCCAAGGCGTTCTGGAGAATCGTTGCGCTAGAACTGGCAATCATGGGCATTGCCATGGGCTTGGCCGCCGGACTAAGTCGCACGGCTCCGCCGGTGAACCCCACCGAGCTGGTTGGCATCACGCCCGCCGAGTTGCTGACGGGCCAAAAGCTGCCGCCCGAACTGACGCTTGTGACCTTCTTCACCCAGCTAAAGCCAGACCTCATCTGGCTGCTGGTTTCGGTCTCTGCAATCACCGCCTATTTGCTCGGCGTTAGACGTCTCAGAATGCGCGGTGACAAGTGGCCTCCGGGTCGAACCGTGTCGTGGGTGACCGGAATGCTTCTGCTTGCCTTCATCACGAGCGGATCTCTTAATGCCTATCAGGAATACCTTTTCAGCGTGCACATGGTTGCACACATGATGCTGACCATGGCCGTGCCAGTTTTCTTGGTGCCCGGTGCTCCGATCACTCTGCTTTCTCGGGCGGTCGAAAAACGCAGTGACGAGTCGAGGGGCGTTCGCGAATGGGCGCTCTGGGCAGTGCACACAAAGTATGCGCAGGTCATTTCGCATCCGATTGTCGCCGCTGTTCTGTTCGCCGGCTCTCTGGTGGCTTTTTACTTCACACCAATTTTCGGTTGGTCAACTCGCGAGCACGTGGGTCACGAGTGGATGGTTATGCACTTCTTAATCACCGGCTACCTCTTTGTGCAGTCGATCATCGGTGTCGACCCTGGGCCGCACAAGATTCAGTTTCCGATGCGAATAATGCTTCTTATTGGCACGCTCGCATTTCACGCGTTCTTCGGAATGGCCTTGATGGCCGGCGACGGCTTGCTGCTTCCCGAGTGGTTTGGCGCGATGGGTCGCACCTGGGGTCCAACTCCACTTGAAGATCAAAAAATAGGTGGAGCAATAGCGTGGGGAATCGGCGAATTGCCGACCGCAGCGCTTACGATTATCGTCTCGGTTCAGTGGTTCAGATCAGATGCTCGCGAAGCTCGTCGTTTAGATCGCGCAGCAGACCGTGGGGGCAACAAAGATCTAGAGAACTACAACGCCATGCTTTCAAAACTCGCCGACCGAGACCAGGGGTCTAATTAGTGATACAGGTTCAACTTTCTGACGAACAGCAGCGCCTGTTTGAGTACATCGAATCAACCGAGGCTCACGTCTTCGTCACCGGTCGAGCCGGCACGGGCAAATCAACGCTGCTCAACTATCTGGTCGAGAACACCGACAAGTCGGTTGCCGTTGTGGCACCAACAGGCATTGCGGCCCTGAACGTCAATGGCCGAACAATCAACTCGCTATTCGGCTTTCACTTCGACCTGCTGCACGATGTCGATTTTGGCAAGCAGATGCGCCGCTACACGCGAGAGATTCTTGCTGCCATCGACCTCTTGGTTATCGACGAGGTTTCGATGGTCAATGCAGACACCATGGATGCCATCAGCCGCGCGATGGGAGTTGCTCGAGGCAAACGCAAGGTGCCCTTTGGTGGCGCTCAGGTTGTGATGTTTGGCGACCCATACCAGCTGGCCCCAGTGCCGCCGCGAAAGCCGCACGAGATCGCATACATGGGCGAAAACTACCAAAGCCTCTGGTTCTTCGACGCCCACGTTTGGCGCGATGCGGGGCTTGAGCGATACGAACTGATTGAGATCTTTAGGCAGAAAGACGGCCGCTTCAAAGACATATTGAACGCCATTCGTGACGGCTCGGTTACCCAAGAGATGCTTGACGAACTGAATCAGCAGGCGGTCAAGACCATCCCGCACAACGATGTTCTGCGCCTTGCCACAATCAATGCCATGGTCGACAGCGTCAACCGCAATCGCCTTGCAGAACTGCCGGCTAAGTCGCGCATGTTCAAGGCACAGGCCAGCGGAGACCTGAAGGCCTTCGAGAACACCAAACCAGCCGAAGAGCAGCTTGAGCTCAAAGAAGGCGCGCAGGTCATGTTCATCAAGAACGATGACTCGAGCCCGTTCAAAGACTCAGACGGTTCGTCAATCAGACGCTGGGTCAACGGAACCATCGGTCAGGTGGTTGAGTTCAAGAGCGAGAGCCACATAATTGTCGAAGCCGATGGAGTTCGGCACGACGTTGGTCGCGCCACCTGGGAGCAGGTGAAGTATGAGCTCGAAGAATACTTCGACGAAGACACCAACAAAGTCAAAGAGAAGATTGTCTCTGTGCCTATCGCAGAGTACCGACAGTTTCCTTTGCGCTTGGCTTGGGCCGTCACGATTCACAAGTCACAGGGCCAAACCTTCGACGAGGTGATGATTGATCTCGGCAGCGGTGCATTCGCAACCGGTCAAACCTACGTTGGCCTTAGCCGTGTTAGAACTATGGAAGGTCTCTATCTAACTCGCGCAATTCGATTGGCAGACATCAAAGTTGACACACGCGTGCTTGCATTCATGAACGGTCATCACAACACAGAGACGCCAGCCATCGATGATGTTGACTACGGCGATTTTTTGCCAGACGACGACGTGCCGATCTTCTAGCTCGTCGTTACCTTGAGTGATTTGAAACGATCGATGAATTTGATTTCAGATCCGTCAGCGGCTTGAGCGCTCGCCCATTCGATTTCTGGCTCACCGTCAAATATCCAGTTCGGCCAATCGTTTAGCAAAACGCGCAAGAAGGCGCCGGCCTCATGCTCGGTGATGTTCATTCCCATGCACGAGTGACGACCGAAACCAAATGCCAGGTGCGGCTTGCGCTCTCTGTGCATGTCGAATCGATCGGCGTCTGACCAAATCGATTTGTCATGATTTGCAGAAACGAAACTCAGCAGAACATATTTGCTCGCATCCCTATCGGCATCGCTTGCGGTCTTGTCTGCCTCGAGAACACGCTCCATCTTTGGAAGCGGGGATAAAAAGCGAACCATCTCGGCGATTGTTCGGTTGAACCAATCCTGATTCGACTTAAGAAATTCACGATCGTCATCGTTGCCAACCAGGTGCCAAGTGAGTCCGGTCAGCAGCTTGATCACCGTGTCACGACCGCCAGCGAGCAAAACGTTCGCAATGCCCTGCATCTCATAGCGAGTGATTGGGCCGCCGTCTACCTTCAGTTGCGAGACGACATCCCAGACATCTTGCTTGTCAGGGTCTGTGACGAGATTCGCCTGGGCGGCATCGAAAACCCTGTCTAGATAGGCCTGTAGCGTCTTGCCGTCGCGAATGTGCTCGCTTGCCCCCGAGCTGTGCGAATCGGCAGTCCAGACGTCAGGACCCCACGAAAGCCACTCTTCGTAATCCTGCGGGCGGTCGTAGATGATGGCGAGACAACCGATTACAAACGGCAGCGAGATTTCACTGGCAATGTCACCTGAGCCGCGGGCGTTTAATTCTGCGATCAATTTCTTGGCAAGAGCTTCGAACTGAGGCACCTTTGGTTCAATTGCTGCGCTGAGAAAAAGTGGCTGAACCGCCGATCGAAAACTTGTGTGTCGCGGCGGGTCGGCTTCTAGCGGCAATTGCCGATAGCTGCGAACGTCGCGATCACCGAGCAGATCGCTCGAGTAAGTGTCAAAGTCTTTGGCTGCGTTTCGAACGGCATCGTAGCCGCGGATTTCTTTTCTCTCCATAGTTTTCTACTGAGGTAATCCGACCCACTCGCGATCGGTCAAATTGCTCTTCGGTTCATTTGGGTTCAGCCACCAGTTAATCGGATGCTCAACGCGACCCGCCCACCATGTTTCGCTGTGACCGGTGTTTGGGTAAATTGCGCCGATGAATTGCTCGTCGGCCTTGTATCCCTTGGCACGCATTAGCGCTACGAACTTTTCGTGCAGTGGTGGGTAGAGCGCATCGAGCTCAATCGTGCCGCAGTCAGTCCAGATTCTGTTTTTGCCCGGTGTCGGCAACATCTCGGCGAGCCCTTCAACAGCAAGCTGCATGCCGAATGGCCAGTGCGTCGAATATGCAAGCGCGGTTCCATAAACATCTGGATACTTTGCAAGACCATAGAGCGAGGCCAACCCACCCATGCTCGAGCCGGCAATCGCGGTTCTGCTTGCATCGAGTTTCAGCGAGTGGCGCTTTGCAAGAAACGGCAGAATCTCTTCGACAATCAGCGCGTGGTATGCGTCGCTCATCATCACACGACTCGTCGGTTGCATGGCCGGGGGCAACATGTCGAGAATCTCTGGGTGCTTATCGACCAGTTGCTGCGGCCCGAGTTCATTCAGTCGCGTGCTGTCGTCGATCTGCCAGACCCCGATAATCAGGGGCGTTCTTTCGCCACGGATGCGCCTGTTGCCGCGCGAGTCTGGCTTCAGCGCGTCTAGCAGACCCCAGGTTGCCCCGAAGGTTGAGTGCTCTGGCATAAAGAGGTTCTTGCCGTCGTGCATCACGAGAACGGGTGTCTCTGGGTTCAGATCTGCCGGAACCCAGACATCCACGCGGTGTTTGTGAATTGTGTGGGTTTCAATGCGGCCGCCGGCCAGCTCGTTCTTGTGCATTTTCAAGGCCCTCATGGCCAGAAATAGCGGAAACGTGAAGGCGACGGCGGTGACCGCAGAAAGGGCTATGTATAGCCACCGATTCTTCATCTTGAGGCGCTTGCCTTCAATCAGCACGAAGGGTGCAACCGCGAAGGCCACGATGAACAGGTCAAAGGCCAAAACCAGATCGGCGTTGGTCGTGAACCAGGCGGTCAGCAGATTTTCTTGACCAAGGATGGCGGCGGTGTTGAAATACCAGGCCGTAGCTAGGCCCAGACCTGCGAGAATGAAATAAAAGACGGCTATCGCTCGTTGATTCTTCATAAGGGAATCTTTGCACGCTCAGGAATGGAATTTGTAATGAAACGTTGGGCCGAGATTGTCGTGCGCCGCAAACACACCGCTCTCTATGGCTTCATCGCCGTTGTCTTGCTCAGCTCGATTCTAGGTTTCCAAAGCTTTGGCCTTCTAAAGGCCGGCGGCTATGACAACCCAAACAGCGACTCGACTCGCGTCACCGAGCTGCTCGACAAAAAGTTCGACACTCAAACTCCAGAAGTCGTGTTAATCGCTGACATGCCAACCTTGGTTGACACAACTGACAGCATCACTATCGCGCGAGACCTGCGCGCAGATTTACTCGAAGTCGCGGGCGTTGATAAGGTCACCAGTTACTACACGCTTGGCAATCCTCCTTCTCTTCGAAGCACAGACGGCAAAGCCGCTTACTTCTTTGTGAAGATCAAGGATGACGTGGTTCAGTCAGACGTCGGTAAGCAGATTTCAGACAAGTTCACCGGTGACTACAACGGAGCAAAGATCTATGTCGCAGGTTTCGCTGCAATCAGCGCAGAAATCAACTCGACCATTAGCGAGGATTTAACTCGCGCTGAGTTGATTGCGGTTCCGCTAATTCTCTTGCTGTTGATTTTTGTTTTCGGTTCGCTTATCGCTGCGGGTCTTCCGATTCTCATCGGCGGCTTGGCAATTGTCGGCAGCTTCTTCTTCGTCTGGGTCTCTGCGCAATTCACAGACACCTCGGTGTTCGCATTGAATTTGATCACCGGTCTTGGCCTTGGTCTCGGAATCGACTACTCACTGCTAATGGTTAATCGATTCAGAGAAGAGCGAGCCAAGAACAAGAGCGTAAACGATGCGGTAATCGCGACAATGGTTACCGCCGGCAGAACCGTTTTGTTCAGCGGAATCACCGTCGCAATCGTGCTTTCTGCGCTGGCATTCTTTCCGCAATACTTCTTGAAGTCGTTTGCTCTCGGCGGTGTGGTTGTCGTCTTCTTGTCTATTGCTGGCGCACTAATTGCTCTGCCAGCTTTGCTGGCGATACTCGGCGACCGGGTGAACAAGCTCAAACTTGGCCGAGCCCGACGCCAACCAAGCGACGACGGCCTTTGGGGTTCAACCGCTCGCTTCGTGATGAAGCGCCCTATCGCCATAGCCCTGGTGGCCCTCATTGGCTTGGGTGGCCTCATGTCTCTCTCGAGCAACATTCAGTTCGGGCAAATCGACGACCGCGTGTTGCCACAGCAAAGCCGTGCGGTAGAGGCCAACAACGTTATTCGTGAGCGTTTCAGCGGCCGCGAAGCCAGCCCGGTTGAGATTCTCGTCAAGGGTGCTTCTAGCGGTGACGTATTGGTTTACGTCGTGAAACTTTCGAGTCAGCCGAACATCATCCGTGTTCAGAGCTCTGCCGGAATCGCTCAAGACGGAATCATCGACCAAGGCTACGCGCCGATGTTCTCGAGTTACGAGCAGAACGGCTATCAACGCATTCAAGTTATTCATGATGTCGAACCGCGATCGCTTGATGGCCAGAAACTAACCGAAAGTCTGCGCTCGGTAAAACTCGATAGCCACAAAGTTTTGATTGGTGGCACAGCTGCCATCTATTCTGATTCGCAGCAGGGAATCGTTGATCAACTTGGTGTTGTTGCCGCTTGGATAATTGTCTTCACGCTGGTTCTGATGTTCTTGTTCACCGGATCGGTGATTCTGCCGATCAAGGCGGTCTTGCTGAACATTCTTTCGCTCGGTGCTACCTACGGCTTTATCACCTGGGTGTTTATCGATGGCAACCTAAAGTGGTTGCTCGGCGATTTCTTTGTCACCGGCACGGTCGATACGTCGTCGATTGTTTTGATTGCGGTGGTTGTCTTCGGTTTGTCGATGGACTACGAATTGTTCTTGCTCAGTCGAATTAAAGAGCAACACGAAGCTGGCATGTCGACAGTCGATTCGGTGGCGGTCGGTCTACAGCGCTCAGGGCGAATCATCACCGCAGCCGCACTTGTGCTTGCCTTCTCATTTATCGCGTTTGCAAGTTCGAGCGTGACAATCATGAAGATGCTCGGTATCGGTATTGCATTTGCGATTCTGCTCGACGCGACAATCATCCGTGCGCTTCTGGTGCCGGCTCTGATGAGGCTCTTCGGCGAGTTCAACTGGTGGGCGCCGAAGTGGATGAAGGCGATTTACCGCAAGCTCGGCTTAGACCACTAGATCCAGCCGAAGCGCTCGCGAACCACATGCACCTGGCTCAGGTGTTTGTCGCTAAGCGAGTCACGCCCAACCCGAACCACTAGGTCGAGTAGGTGCTTGCCGGCTGCCTCGACTGGCTGCTGAAGAATGCCCTCAATCTCGGCACCCAACTCTGGGTACTGCTGCTCGAAGCGTCTGAACCTGTCGAGGTTGTCTTCTTTTGGCTCTGTGTCGGCAATCGGCTTCACCCAGTAACGCATGAACCCGAGAGCTCTGTTGAGGCAATAACTGCGAATGAATTGGCCGGCAATCAGCACCTCTCCGCGGCGAGCCCTTCCGATGCCAATGAGCATCTGGCCCAAGAAGACCTCAAACTCCGTATCGAAGTCATAGGGCTTCGGCTGGCTCTTTTGGGCAATGGTCGCCATGCGCTCGGTAATGTTGCTGCGATCCAGCGTCACGTTATAGGCGTTCGCCCCGGCCTGCTCTAGTTCAACATCGTCGAAGACCGCGAATTCGAGCACCTGGCCGTTGGCATAGACCACCTTAAGCCCGTGATCTGTCTCTCGCGGTCGCATCACGATGTCGTCAAAGTCGGGCAGCCAGCTCAGGTCTTGGCGCAGGCTCTCGGCAGCGCCGTTCGTGGTGACCACATAGAAGTCGTGGTCGCTCCACTCATCAACGCGAGCCAGGTCGGCGGTCGAGCCAACCAAAACCAGACCCGCGACTTCTGGTCTGCTCGCGAGTGAATCACGAAGGCGATTCGAGAAGTCAACGAATTCCTCGAGCAGCTTGGATGAGTTCATGCGACAAATCTAGACGCTAATCTTGACTCATGCTTATGTCAGACCGCGATATTCGCGCATCAATTGAAGCCGGACACATTGGCCTCGAGCCACTCGACATGTCTCTATTGCAGCCGTCGTCTTTCGATGTGCGCATCGACCGCTTCTTCAGACTCTTCGACAACCACAAGTATGCGTTCATCGATCCGGCAGAGCCGCAAGAAGAACTCACCCGCTTCATCGAGGTCGCCCCAGATGAGCCATTCATTTTGCACCCAGGCGAATTCGTACTTGGCTCAACATATGAATTTGTAAAGTTGCCAGACAACGTAGCCGCGCGCCTCGAAGGCAAGAGCTCTCTAGGTCGTCTCGGATTAGTAACTCACTCAACCGCCGGATTCGTTGACCCAGGATTCAACGGTCACGTAACGCTCGAACTTTCAAACATGGCAACACTGCCAATCAAGCTTTGGCCGGGTATGAAGATTGGTCAGCTCTGCTTCTTCCAGCTCAGTTCACCTTCAGAGACACCTTATGGTTCCGCTAAATACTTGAACCGCTACCAAGGTCAGCGCGGCCCAACCGCATCTCGTTCATACATGAACTTTCACCGCACCGATGTCGGCAACGAGCCGCTCGAGCAGTAGACGCAATAGCAAAATGCCCACCTTTTCAGGTGGGCATTTCACTTGCAATCGTTAGTTGCTTTCTAGAACCGTTGGTCTCGGGTGCACTCTGGTCAAGAGCAGCAGACCCACAATCAGAATTATCATCAGACCCCAAATGCCCCAAATAGTTGCGTCCTTTACGCCAAGCACGGTGTTTGCAATCGTGATTGAAAGAGCCCAGAAGGTGCCAGATAAAAAGCTGATGGCTCGCCCGGTGAACTGGTAAAGCCCAAAGACTTCACCCTCTCGCCCGAGCGGGGTGAATCTAGATACGAAGGTTCGGCTCGAGGCCTGTGCAGGGCCAACGAATAGGCAGAGTGCGAGTCCACCAATCCAGTAGGTAATTGTGCCGAAGTCATAGAAGAAGAACACCGCAGAGCCAGAAATGATTAACCCAATTAGTGAAGAAATAATTATCGTTCGGCTGCCGAAAACATCATCGAGTCGACCACCAATGAGAGCTCCAAGACCCGAAACAATATTTGCTGCGATACCGAAGACAATCACCTGTTCAAAAGTGAAACCAAATGCGAGGGTTCCGAGAACTGCGCCGAATGTAAACACTCCAGCCAGTCCGTCACGATAGATCGCTGACGAAATCAAAAACTTTAGAGTCTCTGGTGCTTGAGCGCGAAGAGACTTGAGCTGGCCCCAGATTGATTTGTATGACTGTAAAACTGACTCTTTGCGAGAGTTTGGTTTCTTTGCGATTTCTGGCACGCGGAGCAAGAGTGGAATGGAGAAGATGAGGGTCCAAACAGCACTGAACAAAAATACGGAGCGCACGTTGACGGCATCTTCCGTGCCAATTCCAAACCAAGGCGTGCTTGCCAAGATAAAACCAGCCAGCGATATGACAAGCAACACAATTCCCCCGGCGTAGCCAAGGGCCCAGGCGTAACCGGAAACGCGGCCAATGTTCTTTTCGGTAGTGACAGATTTCAACATTGCGTAATAGTTGATTAGAGCTGCTTCTTGAATCACACTTCCGGCTCCGTATAGAACCAATCCGAGAAGCAAGAACTCCGGTGATGGCTTTACGAAGAAGCTGGCGATCATGATGCCCACCAAGAGATAGGTGTTGAACATCAGCCAGAACTTGCGACGCCCGTTGTCGTCAGATCGACGTCCGAGCACCGGCGCGATGAGCGCCAGAATCACACCCGCGATGCCGGTAGCAATTCCGAGCTGTACTTCGGCTTGGGTTTCCATCGCGGCAACGGTGCCGGTTAGGTAGACCGGAAAGATGAAGGTCTGCATGATGGTTGGGTAAGGCTGCTCGGCCCAATCCCAGAGTGCCCATGCGAATGTGCCACGTTTCTTTGTGCTTGCGTCATTGGAAGTCATAACCACAACTTAGGGCAGACCGAACCCCAAGTGGCCCGTTTCGCCGAACATGGCTGAAGATTTCTGAGAGTTGAGTGAGAGTGACTCAAGTTTTGAGCAAAATGCTTGACAAATTGAAAATACCGCCGCAAACTTGAGTCAACGAGGCTCAGGTTTCTGAGCCCAATAGGAAAACAAAGGGCAACAAGCCCGAAAGAAAGAGGAAATACACATGGCACGTGCAGTAGGCATCGACCTTGGCACCACCAACAGCGCGGTTAGCGTGCTCGAAGGTGGAGAACCCACCGTTATTGCTAACGCAGAAGGTTTTCGCACTACCCCTTCGGTAGTGGCCTTCACCAAAGATGGCGAGATTCTGGTTGGCGAGACCGCCAAGCGCCAGGCCGTCACCAACGTTGACCGCACCATCGCGTCGGTCAAGCGCCACATGGGCACCAACTTCACCTTCTCGGTTGACGACAAGAAGTACACCCCGCAAGAGATCTCAGCTCGCATTCTCGCGAAGCTAAAGCGCGACGCAGAAACCTACCTTGGCGAGCCAGTAACCGACGCGGTCATCACCGTGCCTGCTTACTTCAACGACGCAGAGCGTCAGGCAACCAAGGATGCAGGTGAGATCGCCGGACTAAACGTTCTTCGCATCATCAACGAGCCAACCGCAGCGGCACTTGCATACGGTCTCGACAAAGGTAAAGAAGACGAACTAATTCTTGTGTTCGACCTCGGTGGCGGAACCTTCGACGTTTCACTTCTCGAAGTCGGAAAAGACGAGGGCTTCTCCACCATTCAGGTTCGTTCAACCTCTGGTGACAACCGTCTCGGTGGAGACGACTGGGATGCACGCGTAGTCGAGCACCTAGTAAAGAAGTTCAAAGAGACGACCGGCGTTGACGTTTCGAAAGACAAGATCGCACTTCAGCGTTTGAAAGAAGCAGCTGAGCAGGCGAAGAAAGAATTGTCTCAGTCGATGAGCGCAAACATTCAGTTGCCTTACCTATCTCTAACCGAGAATGGCCCAGCCAACTTGGATGAGACTCTCACCCGCGCGCAGTTCGAGCAGATGACTGCCGACTTGCTCGAGCGCACTCGCAAGCCATTCAACGACGTAATCAAAGAAGCTGGCGTAAAGGTCGGCGACATTGCACACGTTGTTCTCGTTGGTGGATCAACCCGCATGCCTGCGGTTACCGAATTGGTAAAGCAGCTAACCGGTGGTCGCGAACCAAACAAGGGTGTTAACCCTGATGAGGTTGTTGCTGTTGGTGCTTCGTTGCAAGCTGGTGTGTTGAAGGGTGAGCGCAAAGACGTTCTACTCATCGACGTCACTCCGCTCTCACTCGGTATCGAGACAATGGGCGGCATCATGACCAAGTTGATCGAACGCAACACTGCGATTCCGACCAAGCGTTCAGAGACATTCACCACCGCGGCTGACAACCAGCCATCGGTTTCAATCCAGGTCTTCCAGGGTGAGCGCGAGTTCACCAAAGACAACAAGTCACTCGGAAACTTCGAGCTAACCGGAATCGCACCTGCACCTCGCGGTGTGCCTCAGGTTGAGGTCACCTTTGACATCGACGCTAACGGCATTGTGCACGTGAGCGCCAAGGATAAGGGCACCGGCAAAGAACAGTCGATGACAATCACCGGTGGCTCATCGCTACCTAAGGAAGACATCGAGCGCATGGTTCGCGAGGCTGAAGAGCACGCGGCAGAAGACAAGAAGCGTCGCGAAGAGCAAGAGACTCGCAACAGCGCAGAGCAGCTGGTTTACCAGACCGAGAAGCTAATGAAAGACAACGACGACAAGTTGCCTGAAGACGTAAAGTCTTCTGTGCAGACAGACGTCGATGCTCTAAAGAGCGCGCTCGCTGGTGAAGATTTTGATGCTGTGAAGACAGCGTTCGACACTCTCGTGCAGTCGCAGCAGAAGCTCGGCGAAGAGATCTACAAGCAGCAGCCAGAAGGCGAAGCAGCTCCAGAGGCTTCGGCTGAAGATGTTGTCGACGCCGAAGTAATCGATGACGAGGAAAAGAAGTAATGAGTGATGAGAAGAACTTCGACGGCGACGGCGAATCTTCTGAACTTCATGATGCTTCGCAATCTCTTTCTGAGGAAACCTCTGGCACCGAAGAATTGACCGTAGAGGACATTCTGAACGCTGCACCGAAAGACAAAGAAGCTGAGTTACTAGCCGACCTGCAGAGACTGCAGGCCGAGTTCGTCAACTACAAGAATCGAGTCGAACGAGATCGTGATGTTGCGCGCAACAGTGCGATTGCAGAAGTTATCCGTGCGTACTTGCCAGCTCTTGATGATCTAACTCGCGCCGAGAATCACGGTGACCTCGATGGTTCACCATTCGCTGCGGTGGTCACAAAGCTGCGCAACGCCGGTGACAAGTTCGGTTTGAAAACTTTCGGTGCGAAGGGCGACAAGTTTGATCCAGAGATTCACAACGCTCTGGTGCAAACTCCAAGCACGGATGTAACTGAGACGATTGTCGCAGATGTTGTTGAGCCGGGCTTTGTGCTCGGCGATCGATTGCTGAGACCAGCGATGGTCGCGGTGTTCATTCCAGCCGAGGGTTAACATGGCAAATCAAGATTGGTTCGATAAGGATTTCTACAAGATCCTTGGCGTTGCCAAGGGTGTTAGTGATGCCGAGCTCAAGAAGGTCTATCGCAAACTAGCTAGGCAGTTTCACCCAGATTCAAACCCTGGCGACGCTAAAGCCGAGGCGAAGTTCAAAGAAATCAGCGAGGCCTACTCGGTCTTGTCTGATGCAGAACAGCGCAAGGAATATGACGCCGTTCGCGCCATGGGCGGCGGCGCTCGCTTCACCGGCGGTGCCGGACCAAACGCTGGTTTTCCTGGCGGTTTTCCCGGTGGTGCCGGCGGCGGTTTCGAAGACGTCTTCTCAAACCTCTTCGGTGGTGGCCGAGGCGGCAACCCGTTTGGTGGCTCTTTTGGCCCTCAGCCCGGTGCCGACCTAAACATGACTACAACGCTCAACTTCATCGATGGCGTAAGAGGCACCTCTATAAAGGTGAACATTGGTGGCAAAGAGACTTCGGTCAACATTCCAGCCGGAGTTAGCGATGGCCAGAAGATCAAGCTGCGAGGCAAAGGCCAAGCAAGCCCCAACGGCGGCCCTGCCGGCGACCTAATCATTAGCTGCACTGTCAAGCCGCACCCGGTCTTCACTCGTGACGGAGACAACATCCGTGTGATTGTGCCTGTGACGTTCTCTGAGGCCGTGCTCGGTGCGACGATCTTGGTGCCAACCCTCGGCGGCGAACCGGTCAAGCTTAAAGTTGCAGCGGGAACTCCAAACGGCAGAGTTTTGCGCGTGAAGGGACGTGGCGTTGAAACGGCAAAGCACACCGGCGACCTGTTGGCCACCGTTGAGATAGCTGTGCCGAGCCACGTGAACGACAAGGCCAAGAAGGCTCTGGAACAATTTGAAAGTGAATTGCCCGATGAAGATCCGAGAGCAGACATTCTGCTTCGGGCCGGACTTCTGTAAGGAGTTGATATGGAGCAGCTAGACGAAAACACGCCAATGTTCGCAATTACGGTTGCGGCCGAGTTGGCTTTCATGCATCCGCAAACCCTGAGGCAGTATGACCGCATGGGTCTCGTGGTGCCTGGTCGCACCGGCGGCAAATCGCGCCGCTACACCATGCGAAACATCGCACAGCTTCGCGAAATAGCCCGATTGAGCGCCGAGGGAATCACCCTCGAGGGAATTCGAAGAATTCTCGAACTCGAGAACGCCAACGCAGACCTCAGCAAGCGAGTGCGCGATCTTGAGCAGGCTCTGGCCAATGAACTAATGAATCGTCCTGGCGCAAGAGTCTTTGCCGCCGGTGATCAGGGTGTCGTTAGTTTGACCCGAGGAAAACGACCTAGCCGGTCGACCTCACTGATGCTCTGGCGGGCTAAGTAGCAGTAGCCCGCTGAAAAAGATTGGCCATTTGGCTAAACTTTCGGCATGTCTGAAAACAAAGAACCCCGCACATATGGTCAGGGCGCTCAAGGCGAACCTGAAGCCCCAAAAACCGTCAAGGTAAGCCTGCGCAAGCGACTTCGCTATAACTTCGATAACTCGCTTTCTAAGGCGGGTGCTTTCGTTGGCTACGTCTTCGTGGCAATCATCGTTCTAGCCTTCGTGATGACAACGCTTACCGCTGTTATTGCCGGCGTCAAGGTGCTAACCGACCCACTGCCTGCCGACAGCTACTTCATTCAGTACTGGGCTGCATTCACCAAGATTCTTGGAACCGGCAGCACGGATGCCTGGGGAACTCAGATCATCAACTTCATCTACTGGGGCATCGGCGTTGCCATCAGCGGTGCTGTAATCGGTTTCATCTCGGCAGCTATCACGCGAGCAGTGGCTCGACTAAAGGCCGGCAAGAGCGCGGTTATCGAATCAGACCACACCCTAATTCTCGGATGGTCAAACCGCATCTTTCCAATTCTTAAAGAACTCGCAATCGCCGGTGAAAACCAGCGCAAGCCAAAGGTAGTTATCTTTTCAGAAGTTGCACGCGAGAAGATGGATTCAGAAATTGCAAC
>WLIA01000014.1 GCA_009702455.1 Actinomycetota bacterium
CTGAACGATCAGGCAGAAACGGTTTTGCTCGGCCTGGCTCGCGGTTCGGGCAATCGCTCGCTAAACGGCATGGCTGAAGTGAACGGGCGCTATTTGCGCCCACTGCTCGGTATCGAGAGAGCCACAACGGTTGCATTCTGTGAAGACAGCGGGCTAACCGCTTGGCAAGACCCGCAGAACAGCGAAAGCAAGTTTGCGCGAGTGCGTGTTCGTCACAACGTCATGCCGATTCTCGAAGCCGAACTCGGCCCGGGCATTGCACAGTCACTCGCACGAACCGCTGAGCAACTGCGCGAAGACGAAACCGCGCTCGCCGAATTGGCCGAGTTGTTCTTTGCCCAATTCGCCTCGACGAAATCGACGTCAATCGATATCGCGCTCGATGCTTTCAAGTCGGCACCCCTCGCTGTGCGACACCGCGTCGTTGCCAAAGCGCTACAAATTTTGCAGGCACCCGAGTTTGCGCGAGTACACATCCGTGCAATTGATGCGCTGGTCGACGACTGGCACGGGCAGAAACCGCTCACGCTGCCAGGGGTTAGAGTAGAACGCACGGCAACACATATCGTTTTGAAAACAGCTAAGACACTCAAACCAGGAGCCTGCTAAGTGGACCTCGACAAAGTCGCAAATGACATCACTAAAGTTTTAGTTACCCCCGAGCAGATTCGCGACAAGGTGGCAGAGCTAGCGGGCAAACTCGACAAGCACTATGCCGGCAAAGACCTGCTTTTGGTTGGAGTGCTCAAGGGTGCCGTGATGTTTATGGCCGACATCTCACGCGCGATGCAGATGGCGGTGCAGATGGACTGGATGGCGGTTTCGTCATACGGCCACGGCACCCAGTCATCGGGTGTCGTGCGAATTCTCAAGGATCTCGATGCCGATGTGCTCGGTCGCCACGTGCTGATCGTCGAAGACATAATCGACTCCGGCCTCACACTCAGCTGGTTGGTTGCCAACCTCAAGGCCCGCGGGGCTGCTTCAGTTGAAATCGTTGCCCTGCTGCGCAAGCCAGATGCCGCCAAAGTTCAGGTTGATGTGGCTTGGGTTGGCTTTGAGATTCCGAACGAGTTTGTGGTCGGATATGGCCTCGACTTTGCCGAGAACTACCGCACTCTGCCGGGTGTCGCGATTCTCGACCCAAAGATCTACGAGTCATAAACGCCACCGCGCTCGCGGTTTAGCCCGAACGACTTCAAGCGCCTAACGCCTACGGCGAACAACTTTGGCGCGCGTCGCATGCCACAGGTAGATTTATGCGGTGAATATCAAAAAGTTTCTGAGTGGTCCATTTATCTGGATTATTGCCGCGGTCATCGTTCTCATCATCGGCTCGTCAATGGTCAACGGTTCGAGCGTCAAGCAGGTCGACACCAGTGTTGGCATGGCTCTAATCAAGGATGGCAAAGCCGTCAGCGTCAAGATTCTCGAAGCAGATCAGCGCGTAGATATCACACTCGCCCAAGAAGACGCCAAGCTCGGCAAACAGGTTCAGTTTTTCTATGTCACTGCCCGCGGTGAAGAAGTTGTAAAGCTCGTCAATTCGGCCAACTTGGGCAAAGGCTTCAACGATGAAGCACCAAATACTCCCTGGTATGTTGCGCTGCTCGGCAGCCTTTTGCCTTTCATCATTATCGGTTTGATTTTCTGGTTCATTCTTTCTAGTGCCGGTGGTGGCGGTGGCGGCCGAGGCGTAATGCAATTCGGCAAGTCGCGCGCCAAGTTGGTAAGCAAAGAAAACTCAACGGTTACATTTGCCGACGTCGCTGGTGCCGATGAAGCGATGGAAGAACTACAAGAAATCAAAGAATTCTTGAAAGAGCCGCAAAAGTTTCAAGCTGTCGGCGCAAAGATTCCACGCGGTGTTTTGCTTTACGGCCCTCCCGGAACCGGTAAGACCTTGGTTGCCAAGGCCGTTGCTGGTGAAGCCGGTGTTCCGTTCTTCTCTATCTCTGGTTCTGACTTCGTAGAAATGTTTGTCGGTGTTGGTGCGTCACGTGTGCGTGATCTGTTCGAACAGGCCAAGCAGTCTGCTCCGGCAATTATTTTTGTTGACGAGATTGATGCGGTTGGTCGCCAGCGCGGTGCGGGCATCGGTGGAGGCAACGACGAACGTGAACAGACCCTGAACCAGTTGCTCGTCGAAATGGATGGCTTCGATTCGAAGACCAACGTGATTCTTATTGCTGCCACTAACCGCCCTGACGTGCTTGACCCTGCTCTGTTGAGACCGGGTCGATTCGATCGCCAGATTGGCGTGACAGCACCTGACCTTGCTGGCCGCGAGAAGGTTTTGGCTGTGCACTCAAAGGGCAAGCCGCTCGCTGACGATGTTGACTTGGCTCTTATTGCTCGTCGCACCCCAGGGTTTACCGGTGCCGATCTTGCCAACGTGTTGAATGAGGCAGCGCTTTTGACCGCCCGCCAGAACGAGAAGAAAATCACCGCAGAAACAATCGACGAGGCTATCGACCGCGTAATTGGCGGGCCACAGAAGAAGTCGCGCCTGATGCAAGACCGCGAGCGTCTGAACACCGCCTACCACGAGGCTGGTCACGCACTCGTTGCGGCAGCCATGAACGACAGTGACCCGGTTACCAAGGTCACCATTTTGCCTCGAGGTCGCGCGCTCGGTTACACCATGGTTCTTCCGCTCGAAGACCGTTACTCGGTATCTCGCAATCAGTTGCTTGACCAAATTGCATATGCAATGGGTGGCCGCGTTGCCGAAGAAATCGTCTTTCACGATCCAACCACCGGTGCATCGAACGACTTCGAGAAGGCAACTTCAATAGCTCGCCAGATGGTTACCCAGTATGGTTTCAGCAACGCAATCGGTGCTGTGAGCTATGGCAACGGCGGCGAAGTTTTCATCGGTCGCGACATGGCTCAAGCGCGCGACTACAGCGAGTCGACAGCTCAAGCCATCGACGCAGAAGTTCGTGCAATCGTTGAAGCCGCGCACAACGATGCATACAAAGCGCTTACGCTGAACCGCAAGATTCTCGATGCGCTCGCAAAAGAACTTATGGAACGCGAAACTCTGAACCAAGACGAGATCGCGGTTCTATTCAAGAACGTCAAAAAGATTCCAAAGCGACGCATGTGGCTTTCGAGCAAATTGCGCCCGGCATCAAAGCAGGGTCCAATCGCGATTCCTTCTAAGGGTTCGACCGCTGCAAAACAGACTGCTGCCAAGAAAGCTGCCGCTGCCGAAAAAACTGCTAAGCCTGCAACAAAGCGCGCTTCTAAAACTCGCTCTGTAAATAAGAAGAAGTAGTCGATGGTAGACCAGCATCGCATCGAAGCGGCTGTTGTCGAATTGCTTTTGGCAATCGGCGAAGATCCGCAGCGAAGCGACCTGTTGGCTACGCCGAAGAAAGTTGCAGAGGCCTACGCAATTTTCTTCAACGGCATCGGTGTTGAACCCACAGAGGCTCTCGGCGACACTATTGCGGCAGAGCACAACGAAGTTGTAATTCTCAAAGACATCGAATTCGTTTCGATGTGCGAGCACCACCTGCTGCCATTCACGGGCGTCGCCCACATCGCATACCTGCCTGCCGGGCGCGTGGTTGGGCTGGGGCGTCTGCCAAAAGTCGTTGAAATACTGGCTTCTAGGCCACAGCTGCAAGAGAACCTAACCGCCCAAATTGCCGACGCCATCGAATCAGGAACGGGCTCTCGTGGCGTGGTTGTGGTTGTCGAAGCCAGACATCACTGCGTGGTTTCACGCGGTGCTCGCCAGCCAGAAGCCAACACGATCACCATGGCGGCCAGAGGAGAGTACGCCGAACCGGTTGCTCGCGCTGAAGTCATGGCACTGATTTCGAAATAGCCATGGCATTCAATCGTCCGTTAGTAATGGGTGTGCTCAATGCCACCCCCGATTCGTTTAGCGACGGCGGTCAGTTTTCTGCAGAAGATGATGCGCTGAATCACGCGCGGCTCTTAATTGCCGCCGGGTCAAACATCATCGACGTCGGTGGAGAGTCAACCCGACCAGGTGCAGAGCGAATCACAATCGAAGAAGAACAGCGACGAGTAATCTCGCTAATCAAGAAAATCGCGGCCGAACCCGCATTCATTGCTAGTGGTGCGCGCATCAGCATCGACACAATGAACTCGCAAACGGCAAAGGCCGCTATCGATGCCGGAGCAAAAATCATCAACGACGTCTCGGGCGGCTTAGCAGACCCTGACATGTTTTCGGTTGCTGCAGAAAATTCGGCAATTCTTGTAATTTCGCACTGGCGTGGTTTCAGCGATCGAATGGATTCGCTAAACGAATATCAAGATATCGCCCGCGACGTTGCGGCTGAACTTTCGGTTCAGGTTGAAGCCGCAATCGCAGCCGGCGTGAAGCGAGAGAACATCGTGATTGATCCGGGGCTCGGCTTCGCAAAAGACATGCAGCAGAACTGGAAACTCGTTGCTCGTCTGGATGAGCTAGAAAAACTTGGTTTGCCAATTCTGGTTGGTGCATCTAGAAAGCGGTTTATTGCGGGCATGCTTGAACCCGATGAAGCTGGCGAAGTGAGCAACTCTCGCCGAGATCTCGCGACTGCCGTTCTCACCGCTCTCTTATTGCAGCGCAAACTCTGGGGCATCCGTGTTCACAACGTGATTGCCACCACCGACGCCATCGACGTTGTCGAGGCCCTGCGAAATGCGGAAACTCAGTAAATAGGGCAGAGTTAATGCATGCAGCATTCACCGCTCAAAATAAGCATCAAAGGCCTTCGAGTATTTGCTCACCACGGCGTTTTTGAGTTTGAGCGCGTCAACGGCCAAGACTTCTTTATAGACGCATCGGTGTGGCTTGACGGCAAGGCCGCGGCGGCAAACGACGATTTGGCCAAGACCGTCAACTACGGCGAATTGGCCAATGCCCTGGTGGCCAACGCCAAGGCCAACCCCGTCGATCTGGTCGAGACCCTGGCAACCAGGCTGCTCGAACTGGTCATGGGTTTTGGTGGCGGTGCCGAAACCGGCATCGTGAAGAAGGCCAAGATCACAGTGCACAAGCCCCAAGCCCCAATCGACCACGAGTTTTCTGATATCTCAGTAACCGTTAGGGCTAAGCGAAAGTGAAGAAGCACTTCACCCCGGCAGTGCTTGCCATCGGCGGAAACCTGGGCGATCGCATAGCCAACATCCGTGCGGCGGTTGAGGCATTGAACGAAACCAAGGGACTCAAGGTTCGGGGTGTCTCACCGCTTGTCGAATCGTTCGCCGTAACCGCGGCGGGTGTTGACGAGAGCAAACCGAATTACATAAATGCCGTGCTCAAAGTTGACACGAAACTCAAGCCGAAGAAACTTCTGCGCGAAGTGCGCCGAATCGAATCTGAGCTTGGTCGTGTGCGCATCGAGCGCTGGGGTTCTCGAACCATGGACATCGACATCGTGACCTATGGCGATGTGATCAAGTCGAAAAAGAAACTCGAGTTGCCACACCCGCGAGCTTTCAACAGAGCGTTTGTTTTAGTTCCATGGATGCTGCTCGACAAAGATGCAGTCTTGCCAGGACACGGTTCTGTTTCAGAGTTGGCCAAGACCGTTGAGAACGATGTGTGGGTGATTCAACAATGAAGCCAACCAAATTCTTGACTTTGTTAATGCCAACCGTGATTGCTTGGTCATTTGTTTATGTTGCTGTGCGACTCTTCACGCTGAACGGCGGAAGCATTCCGGTTGCAACTAACACAGTTCTAGTCACGCTGCCAGCAATTGCGGTTCTCGAGTTGGTTTTTGCTTGGCCGGTTTTGCGCTACAGCAAAGACTTGAAAAAGTTTGTTGCCGGTGGCGTTCGACCGAAGCGCGTTGATCCGTTTTATGCAACTAAAGTTCTTGCACTTGCCAAGGCAACATCAATTGCCGGAGCACTGTTTTTGGGCGCAGCAATCGCCTTGGTGCTGATGCAACTCGGCGCACCTGTCGTTCCAGATTCGATTGTGTTCAACTTCATCGCCTTACTTGCGTCAGCTGCACTTATTGCGGTTGCTCTGTACATCGAACGGGCCTGCAAAATCAGAGAACCCGGTGATTCGAAGCCGCAGGCGTCAGAGCCAGGCCGAGCAGAATCAGGCCCTGCCGAATCGAGCCCGGCGTGACCCAGGGCAGACTCTCTGTCGCGATAATCGGCGCAGGCCCGGTTGGTGCCGTGCTCGGTCAGGCCCTCGCGTCTGCCGGCCACATGATTGCTGGCATTGCCAGCACCAATCCCAAAAACATCGAGCGCGCCGAAACCATGCTGCCGGGCGCACTCGTGAAGACCCTGCCCCAGTTGCTCGAGATGGCAGACCTTGTGTTGTTTGCCATTCCGGCCGATCAACTCGAGGCAACCATCGGGGGCATCTCTGAGGCAAAGCTCTGGAGAAGCGGTCAGTTGGTTGCCCACACCGCCGGTGAGTTTGGCTACTCGGTTTTCAATTCGGCAGCCCAGCAGGGTGTTATTCCGCTTGCCATTCATCCGGCGATGAGTTTCACCGGCACGAGTGTCGACCTCGCTCGCATTCGCGAAAGTTACTTTGCGGTTTCTGCGCCAACTGTTGCCCTGCCAATTGCGCAAGCGCTGGTTATCGAGATGGGTGCTGAGCCGATTGTCGTGAGCGAAGAAGACCGTGCTATCTACTTTGAGGCAATTTCAGTTGCAACAAATTTCTCGGCGATGATTGTGAATCAAGCAATCGGTTTGCTCGAGTCGGTTGGCATCGACGATGCGCGCAGCGTGCTGGCAGGAGTAGTTAGAAGTTCGGTCGAGGTGGCACTTGCCGCCGGGCATAAACCAATTGATCCGAGTGAGTTGCTCGGCTGATGCAAATCATCACAAGCGCTGAGAGTCTTGCCCCTGTTGTCTCGAACGCAAGGCAACATGGCAAGAGCGTTTCGTTTGTGCCGACTATGGGTGCGTTGCACGATGGCCACATGTCGCTAGTAAGAATTGCCCACGAGCAATCTGACTTTGTGGTGGTTTCGATTTTTGTTAACCCACTGCAGTTCGGTGCCAATGAAGATTTCGAAGAGTATCCGCGCACTTTGCAAGAAGATGCCGAAAAACTCTCGGCGGCTAACGTCGATGTTTTGTTTGCGCCTGATGTCAAAGACGTTTATCCGCACGGCAATCAAATCACTCAGCACGCTGGGTCGGTGGGTGAAACCTTCGAGGGCAAGATTCGCCCAGGACACTTCGACGGCATGCTCACGGTTGTCGCACGACTTTTCGATTTGGTCAGACCCGACATTTCGGTTTTCGGAAACAAAGACGCGCAGCAGCTTTTTCTAATTCGCCAAATGGTTGAGAACTCAAATCATCGGTGGAACGCGATGCAGGTGGTTGGCGCGCCCATCATCCGTGAAGAAGACGGCCTTGCGATGTCGAGCCGCAATCGCTACCTCAGCGAAACCGAGCGCGAGCTGGCCCAAAGAATTTCGCGAGCCCTGCGGGCGGCAGAGGCAACCCAGGGTGACGCCGAGGCACGCCTGACCGCCGCCGAACAGGTGATGGCCACAGCGCCTGCGGTTAGACTTGACTACGTTGCCCTGATTAACCCAGCCACTTTCGAGCCAATCGAAGCGGGTTTTGTTGGTCGAGCGCTGCTGATCATTGCGGCGCAGGTGGGCGGCACCAGACTTATCGACAATCTCAGCATCAGCATTTAGGGGCCACGGATGAGCGACGAACTCAACCAGCACGACGACTTTGAGCAGGATCTGCCAGAGCAGATTGCCGTGCGCCTTGCCAAGCGCGACCGCCTAAATGAGTTGGGCGAGGCTTATCCGGTTAGTTTGCCAATTACCCACACCATCGAGCAGGTTCGCGCCGCCTACCCAAGCCTCGAGATTGACGTTGCCACCGGCGACAAGGTTGCTATTGCCGGCCGAGTTATGTTTCAGCGCAACACCGGAAAGCTCTGCTTCGCAACCCTGCAGGCCGGCGGCGGAGAGCGCATCCAGGCGATGCTTTCACTCGACAAGGTCGGCGAAGAGCGACTCGAGCTTTTCAAAGAGCTAATCGACCTCGGAGACCACCTGTTTGTTTCGGGTGAGGTAATCACCTCGAAGCGCGGCGAGCTTTCGATTTTGGTCGACGAGTGGCAAATTGCCGCGAAGACAATTCGCCCGCTGCCAAACCTGCACAACGAGCTCGGCGAAGAATATCGCGTGCGTCACCGCTACATCGACTTGATTGTTCGCGATCGTGCGCGCGAGGTTGTGCAGATTCGCGCTCAGGTTATGAAGTCACTGCGCAAAACTTTTGACGCCGAGCGATTCATCGAAGTTGAAACTCCGATGTTGCAAACCATGCACGGTGGTGCGAGTGCCCGCCCGTTCAAGACTCACTCGAATGCTTTCGACACCGAGTTGTTCTTGCGCATCGCGCCTGAGCTTTTCTTGAAGCGCGCAGTAGTCGGTGGTATCGATCGCGTTTTCGAAATCAACCGCAACTTTAGAAACGAAGGTGCAGACCGCACTCACTCACCTGAGTTTGCGATGCTTGAGGCCTACGAGGCATACGGTGATTACAACACCATGGCGAATCTCACCCAGAAGCTAATTCAAAATGCGGCCATGGATGTCTTCGGTTCGCACGTTGTTGCGCTTGACGACGGCACCGAGAATGATTTCTCTGGCAACTGGGATCGCATCTCGATGTTTGAATCGCTCTCGGCTGCCGCCGGTGTTGAAATCACACCTGAGACACCAATTGCCGAGTTGAAGAAACTCGCGAAGTCTGTTGACATCGAAATCGAACACCCGCTGCACGGCAAGTATGTCGAGGAGTTGTGGGAGCACTTCGTAAAGACCAACCTGGTCAAACCGACCTTCGTCAACGACTTTCCGGTTGACACTTCACCGCTCACTCGAGACCACCGCAGCTTGCCTGGTGTGGCCGAGAAGTGGGACCTCTACATCCGTGGCTATGAACAGGCCACCGGCTACAGCGAGTTGGTTGACCCGGTTATTCAGCGCGAGCGATTTGTTGCGCAGGTCACTTTGGCCGCCGCTGGCGACCCAGAGGCCATGAAGCTCGACGAAGACTTCTTGACCGCGCTCGAGTTTGGCATGCCACCTTCGGGCGGCATGGGCATGGGCATCGACCGACTATTGATGAGCCTCACCGGCCTCGGCATTCGCGAGACCATCATGTTTCCGCTAGTTAAGTAGGCGAAATGACTCCGCTCGAATGGATCAGCAGCGCAGCCTGGACCTCTATTCCTGTGATTGGCATGAGCATCTTCGTCTGGTGGCTGTTTCGCTCGTTGATTAGGGCAGACGCCACAGAGCGCAAAACCTATGCCGAAATCGAGGCTGAAGAACGTGCCAAAATGGCTAACGCTGACGGCGAACAGGCTGGTTCTAAGGGCAACTAGCGACCTAACATCTTTGTATGTTCGAAAAATTCACTGACAAAGCCCGTCGCGTTGTAGTTCTCGCCCAAGAAGAGGCGAAGCTGCTCAACCACAACTACATCGGCACCGAGCACATTCTGCTCGGCCTAATTCACGAGGGTGAGGGCGTAGCGGCCAAGTCGCTAGAAGCGCTCGGCATCAACCTCGAGTCAGTGCGCGAACAGGTTCAAGAGATCATCGGTCAGGGCCAGCAGTCGCCAACCGGTCACATTCCATTTACTCCTCGCGCCAAGAAAGTTCTCGAGCTTTCACTTCGCGAAGCTTTGCAACTCGGCCACTCATACATCGGCACCGAACACCTTCTTCTCGGATTGATTCGCGAGGGTGAAGGAGTTGCCGCGCAGGTGCTCACCAAACTCGGTGCTGACACAAACAAGGTGCGCCAGCAGGTCATCCAGTTGCTTTCAGGTTTTCAAGGAAAAGAAACCGTCAACGTTGGCGGCGAAAATCACGAGAAGCAAAAAGGTTCACAGATTCTCGACCAGTTTGGTCGCAATCTAACTCAGGCTGCTGCCGACGGAAAGCTCGACCCCGTTATCGGGCGCGAGCGTGAGATCGAACGCGTTATGCAAATTCTTTCGCGTCGTTCAAAGAACAACCCGGTTCTAATTGGTGAACCTGGTGTTGGTAAGACCGCGGTTGTCGAAGGTCTTGCGCAGGCAATTGTGAACGGAAACGTTCCGGAGACTTTGAAGGGCAAGCAGCTTTACACACTCGACATGGGTGCACTCATTGCTGGGTCGCGTTACCGCGGTGACTTTGAAGAGCGCCTCAAGAAAGTAACCAAAGAGATTCGCTCGCGCGGTGACATCATCACCTTCATCGATGAGATTCACACTCTCGTTGGTGCCGGTGCAGCCGAGGGTGCGATCGACGCTGCTTCGATATTGAAGCCGATGCTTGCCCGCGGCGAGCTTCAGACAATTGGTGCAACGACTCTCGACGAATACCGCAAGCACTTTGAAAAAGACGCAGCTCTCGCTCGTCGTTTTCAGCAGGTCATGGTTAACGAGCCAAGCCTTCCTCAGACCATCAACATCTTGAAGGGTCTTCGCGACCGTTACGAGGCACACCACAAGGTTTCGATCAGCGATGGCGCGCTAGTTGCTGCCGCCAACCTGTCAGACCGCTACATTACCGACCGCTTCTTGCCAGACAAGGCAATCGACCTAATCGATGAGGCCGGTGCTCGTTTGCGCCTGTCGTTCTTGTCTTCACCACCTGAGCTTCGCGAACTAGATGAGCGAATCGCAGAGGTAAAGAAGCAAAAAGAGAAGGCCATCGAAGACCAAGACTTCGAGCTAGCCGCTTCAAAGCGCGACGAAGAGAAGCGCATGAACGCCGAGCGAGTCAAGCTTGCCAAGCAGTTCAGAACCGGAAACGTCGAGATCGGCGGAGTAGTTGACGAAGGTCTAATCGCCGAAGTTCTCGCCCAGGCAACGGGTATCCCAGTGTTCAAGCTCACCGAGGAAGAGAGCGCAAAGCTCATTTTCATGGAAGACGAACTACACAAGCGAGTGGTCGGTCAAGAAGACGCCATCCGTGCGATCTCGAAGTCGATTCGCCGTCAGCGTGCCGGGTTGAAAGACCCGAACCGCCCGTCTGGTTCATTCATCTTCGCGGGCCCAACCGGTGTCGGAAAGACCGAGCTTGCCAAAGCTCTTGCCGAGTTCTTGTTCGACGACGAAGGCGCGTTGATTGCGCTCGACATGTCTGAATACAGCGAGAAGCACACCGTTTCACGTCTGTTCGGTGCGCCTCCGGGCTTCGTCGGATTCGAAGAGGGTGGACAGCTAACCGAGAAGGTTCGCCGCAAGCCATTCAGCGTTGTCTTGTTCGACGAGATCGAGAAGGCTCACCCAGACATCTTCAACTCGTTGTTGCAGATTCTCGAAGAGGGTCGTCTAACCGATGGCCAGGGTCGAGTTGTTGACTTCAAGAACACCATCATCATCATGACCACGAACCTCGGAACCCGCGACATCGCTCGCGGCGTGATGGGCTTCGCGCTCGAGGGTGATGGTGCCGGAGACTACGATCGCATGAAGGGCAAGGTCAACGAAGAACTCAAGAAGAGCTTCAAGCCAGAGTTCTTGAACCGTGTCGACGAAACAATCGTGTTTCCGCAGCTCAGCAAAGAAGAGCTCGTTCAGATTGTCGATCTCTTCATCAAGAAGCTTTCGGTTCGCCTCGAAGATCGCAACATGACTTTGAGTCTCTCGCCTGCTGCGAAAGACCGTCTCATCGAGATCGGCTTCGACCCAGCGCTAGGTGCGCGACCATTGCGTCGTGCGGTTCAGCGTGAAATCGAAGACAAGCTCAGCGAGAAGATTCTGCACGGCGAGTTGCTAAACACCGAGCACATGGATGTCGACTTCTTCAATGGCGAGTTCATTTTCACAAGCCGAGAGCGAGCGGTCGCGAGTAGCATTTAGGCATGCCTACAAGCACCTATAGCGTTCGCCCAGCCCGCACCTCAGACGTGCGCGCTATTCAGGCGATTCGCGAACCCTTTTTGGGCAAGGTCTTGCAGCACCACGAGTTAGTTGGGCTTTTCGAGAAAATCCAAGAGTTCTCTGTTGTGGTCGACGAAAACGACCGAGTGCTTGCCGCCGGTGCTCTTCACGTTATGTGGCAAGACCTCGCCGAGGTTCGCTCGGTAGTGGTCGACCACTCGATGCGCGGCCAAGGCATCGGACACCTCTTGGTTGAAGCCCTGCTCAACCGAGCACGTGAAATCGGTGTTGGCCGAGTGTTCTGCCTGACCTTTGAGACCGCATTCTTTGCAAAGCACGGCTTCGAGCCAATCAGCGATGTTCCGGTTGATGCCGAGACCTTCGAAGAGATGGTTCGCTCAACCGACGTGGGTGTGGCCGAGTTTCTCGATTTGGCCCGCGTGAAAGAAAACACTTTGGGCAACACCCGCATGCTTAAGCGCTTGTAGCGCGGCCGCTGGTTAGCCTTAGAAAATGGCAAACCGAAGAATTTCTCGACCGAGCACGGCAGTTAGGCCAGAGATTCTTCGCCGTCGTCGAATCGTGTTTGGTGCAGCAGCGATTGTCGTCGTATTGCTGCTTTGGGGTCTAGTCAGCTCGGTGATCAACTTCTTCAGCGGTCTTTCACCTGAGGCGGCAGCGACCCCTGACGCGAGCCAGTCGGTAATCGTGGCCTGCGAACCTGGAATGGTTCAGATCACTGCAGGAATCGGCGATAACGCTTACAACTCGTGGGCGTCGGTGCCTGCCGGTGAGAATCCGTTTCTTTGGTTCAACATGACCAACAACTCGAAAGTCGCTTGCACGTTTGATGCCGGCTCGCTGGTCTCGTTCTTTCAAATCAAGAGTGGCGAGCAACTCATCTGGGATTCGAAGCAGTGTGACAGAAGCCAAGACGTGAGTGCAGTTGGAATTCTGCAGCCGGGGCAATCGGTTAATTCGCCATCGTCTACCTGGTTGCGTGTGTTCTCTTCAATCACCGGATGCTCAACGGGTCAGCAACCTGCAGTTGCTGGCGGTGCCACCTATCAACTCAAAGCAACAGTGAACGGTGTTGAATCAAACGTCGTGCAGTTTATTTTGAACTAGTTACCAGTTCAGCGCTAAAGCGAGGGCCTGCTTCAAGCCGCCAACACTGCTTTCGACACTGCGCACAAAACCGAGACGCTCGGCTTCTTGCTTGCGCAGTTTGTTGTTCGTGACTGGCCGAATTTCACCTGCAAGAGAAATTTCGCCGAACGCAGCAAGGTTGTGTGAAACGGGCTTGTCTTGAACTGCTGAAGCAATTGCGATTGCAATCGCAAGATCGGCAGCCGGCTCAGTGATGCGAACACCGCCAACCGTAGATACATAAACATCAAGTTCACCCAGTCGCATGCCGGCACGACGCTCGAGAACTGCTAGCAACATTGCCACGCGTGATGCGTCGACACCGTTGGTTACTCGTCGCGGATTCGGCGATGACGACTTGACCACAAGGGCCTGAACTTCAGCGATGAGCGGGCGCTTGCCTTCGACAGCAACGGTTACGCAGGTGCCAGAAACAGGGGTATCGCCCCGCGATAAGAACAACCCGCTCGGGTCGGCAACCTCGCGAATGCCCTCACCGGTCATTTCGAAACAACCAACCTCGTCGGTTGGGCCGAAGCGGTTCTTTAAGCTGCGAACAAAGCGAAGCGAAGTTTGACGATCGCCCTCGAACTGGCAGACCACGTCGACCAGGTGCTCGAGAGCTCTTGGGCCGGCGATGTTGCCATCTTTGGTTACGTGACCGACCAGGATGATCGGCAGGTTTTGGTTTTTGGCAACGCGAATCAGATTGGTGGCAACTTCGCGAATCTGCGACGGCATGCCAGCTGCGCCATCGATCTCGGCGTGCGCGATCGTCTGAACTGAGTCAACAACCAGCAGATCTGGTTGGGTCGCTTCGATTTGCCCCAAAACCGAACCGAGGTCGGTTTCGCTTGCAAGATAGAGGTTCTCGCTGAGCGCTCCGGTTCTCTCGGCCCTCAGGCGAATCTGCCCGACAGACTCCTCGCCGCTCACGTAGAGCACGCGTGCACCTCCCTGAGCGGTCTTGGCCGCCACTTCGAGCAACAACGTCGACTTGCCAACGCCCGGCTCGCCAGAGAGCAAAACAACAGCACCGGGCACTAGCCCGCCGCCGAGAACACGATCGAATTCGGCAACCTGAGTGCTTCGACTGGCCACCGATTCGGTGCTGATTTCGGTGATCGGTTTAGCTGCGCTAGAGGCAACAATCACCGAAGGCTTTACCGAGCGAACCGAGCCGAGACCCTTGCCACCCCCGGATGAGCCTTCGCGCATGGTGTCCCAGGCTTGGCACTCGCCACACTGGCCGACCCATTTGACCGACGACCATCCGCACTCGGTGCAGGAGTAAGAAGACTTAGAGGCCATGCGTTAAAACTACCCTGAGCCAGAGACAGCTAAGTTGCCTAAACTTTGAGTGTGAAGAACATTCGAATCGCAATTCTTGGCTCAGGGTCTATGGGCACGGCGATTCTCGATGGCCTTATCGCCAGCGGATTAAGCCCCGCCAACATCAAGGTGTCAACAAAGACCGCGGCAAGCGCGGCCAAGCTTGTCAATCGCCACACCGTGAGCGCTTTTTCGATTGAAGAACTGGGTCAAGCAGCAGACGCAAACTCAGCAGCAACGGCCGACGCCGATGTGATCATCGTGGCGGTGAAACCCGCATATGTAATCGAGACGCTTGAGCAACTTCGCGCACCGCAACTGAAGGCCGACGCTATCGTGATCAGCGTCGCAGCCGGAATTACCACCGACGCAATGCAAGCAGCTCTGCCGCAGGGCAACGCCGTCATTCGCGCGATGCCAAACACTCCAGCAATTGTGGGTCGCGCAATGACGGGCATAGCTCTTGGCAGCCGGGCGACATCCGTGAACAAAGAGTTAGCAGAACAACTATTTGCAACTGTGGGCAAGACAATCGTGGTCGAAGAAAACCGCATCGACGCACTCAGCACGATTAGTGGCAGTGGTCCGGCGTATGTTTTCTTATTGGTTGAAGAATTTGTCAAAGCAGCACAACACCACGGTTTCACTACTGAAGAAGCGAATTTGCTCGTGAACGAAACTTTCTTGGGAGCAACCGAATTGTTGGTGGCTTCTGGCAAAGACCCGGCAGAGCTGCGTCGCCAGGTAACCAGCCCTAACGGCACCACGATGCAGGCAATTGCTCGCATGCAAGCAGCTAACCTCGACCAAATGTTTATTGAAGCAACAGACGCAGCACTAGCCCGTGCGAAAGAAATCGCAGCGGGAAACTAAATAGATAGGTAACCAAATGTCAGACATTTTTCTAGCAATCGCAGACCCGAAGCGTCGCGAAATCCTTGAGGCACTCGCAAAAGAAGAGCAGACTCTTGCGCAACTAGCCAAGACCATCAAAGAGACACCGGCTGCAACAACAAAGCAGTTGACAATTCTCAAGGATGCTGGCCTGGTGAAAGCCAGCCGCGCTAAGACTGCCGTTTATTCAACCAACCCGAAGGCCCTCAAGCCGCTTGGTGTTTGGGTGGCAAAATTCGCCGGAGCCGAAATCACCGCGGAGCTTGGTGTGCGCGCCGACGAACTCGCAGAGCTCGCAACCGAATACATCAACAAGGGTTCGACCTGGCTTGGCAAGAAACTCAACCCGAAGTCAAAAGTGAAAAACGTTGACGATCTAGCAAAAGAGCTAGGTCGCAAGGTTGCCACCGTGAAGAAAGATGCCGAGACCGAAGTCACGGTGAAGGTTAAAGCTGCCGTGAAAGAAGTTAAGACGCGCGTTAAGCGCTAAGCCAAGCCGCTAAAACTTGGCGTCGATCTCGGCAACGAGAGCTTCGACGTGCTTGCGAACCTCATCACGGATAGGCCTGACGGCCTCGACTCCCTGGCCAGCTGGGTCGTCAAGCACCCAGTCGAGATAGGTCTTGCCCGGAAAGAATGGGCAGGTGTCGCCGCAGCCCATTGTGATTACATAGTCGGAGTCTTTGACGGCCTCATCGGTGAGCTTCTTCGGAAAGTTCTGGCTGATGTCGATGCCGAGTTCGGCCATGGCTTCAACCGCTGAAGGGTTTACCCTCTCGCCCGGGGCCGTGCCCGCAGAGCGCACCTCAACGCGATCGCCGGCAAGGTGCTTGAGAAAGCCGGCTGCCATTTGCGAACGGCCAGCGTTGTGAACGCAAACGAACAGAACAGATGCCTTAGTAGTCATGGCAGAAGTTTGCCATCAAGAGGTTAACTTTCGCTAAACGTTAATGAAAAAAAGGGGTGCACCTTTCGGCACACCCCTTTTTAGATTTGAGCTATTTGGAAGCTGGTTTCTTAGCGGCAGGCTTGCGAGTAACTTTTGCAAGATCAGCTGGCTTCTCAACTTCGAGGTTCTCAACCATGACTCGCTTGCGTTCTGCAAAGACGAGAATGAAAATTGCGGCAATCAGCATTCCGCCGAGCTGAGCCAGGATGTATCCGGCAGCTGTCGCAGTTGACTGACCGACGAGAATCAACGCGATGGTCACCGCTGGGTTGGCCTGTGCGCCGCTTGAAGAGAAAACAGCTGCGGCAAAAACCCATAGACCCACAGCGGCTGGAATCATGTGTGCCTTTGATGTTGTAGCCAAGCGACCAACCAACCAGACCAAACCTCCGGCAACGAAGAGTTCGCTGAGCAGAGCGCCTGAGTTAGTGGTGCTCATGCTGGTGTCCGGCAATAACGACTGCAAGAACATTTGACTCGCTATGAAGGCACCGAAAATTGCACCCGTGATCTGCGCTACTAAGTAGACAAGAAGTTGAACTAGGCCAATTTCGCGACGCGAGAAAAAGTAGATCGAAACAATTGGGTTTAGGTGACCGCCACTGATTGGTGCGGTGACAAGAATTGCTAAGCCGAGAACGGCAGCAAGCGCGGCGGTGCCCAATGGCCCCTGCTGATAAACAACAGCTCCGCAGATCGCTGTGAGAAAGAGGGTTACACCAAGAAACTCTGCGAGTGCTTTGGTAACTAGTGGGGGGAGATTCATTTTGTTCCTTCTTTAATGTCTTTGATCCGGATTAGTGCTTCGTTGCGTCTCAAAAATGCTGGTTTGTATGGTGGATCGAATCTGGCCCAATAAACCGAACCGACTGGTTCTAGACCGGCTGATTTCACCGCCGACACCAATTCTTCACCCTTTGCCGCAAAACGCTGCTCATTCCAGCCACCCGAAAATTTAATTGCTGCGGCGTAGTGTTCGCCAACTGGCACAATCTTGAGACGTGAACTGACCGGCAAAGGCATGCTCTCGAAGTCAAAGTCTGCAGGCATCACAAAGCTCACTAGGTGATCTGCCTCGCCAAAAGGCTCTTGAATTACCGGTGCGGTCATGGCGATTTTCTGACCAGTCGCGTTGTTGCCGCTGATGTAACTGACCAGCGGCTGAAAGCCCCGGTTTCCGGCAAGCATAAAGTCGCCCGGCTCGCGCACCTGAACCAGCACATAGGCGGGGTAGTGTCTCAGCTCGATGCCATTGGTGTTTGAAAGCACTGTGTAGGGCTGTTGTTCAGTCATGTTTTGAGTGTAGGCCCGCCTAGCGGGTAGGATGGGAATCTATTTTGTTCGCTGGTTTGACTGGCGGTCAGTCAAATCAATTGTGAGGTCTTCATGGGTTCAGTAATCAAGAAGCGTCGCAAGCGTATGTCGAAGAAGAAGCACCGCAAGTTGCTTCGCAAGACTCGCCACCAGCGTCGCAATAAGAAGTAGAAACTTTGCAGTCCCGTCGGGCAACCGGCGGGTTTTGCATTTAACGGTTCGCGCGCAGCTCGCGCTTCTTGAAATCGAGAATCTTCCAGCCGGCAGCTTTGGCGTGGGTCTTCAGAATCTTGTCTGGGTTCACCACAACTGGGTGACCAACGTGGGTGAGCATCGGCAGGTCGTTGTATGAGTCGCTGTATGCGTAGCTGCGCTTGAGGCTGATGTTGCGATCAGCCGCAAGTTGTTTCATCGCTTTGTATTTTGCTTTGCCGTGCAAGGGCTTGCCGACAAGTTTGCCCGTGAGAATTCCGTCTTTTCGTTCAACGAGTGTTCCGAGTCCGCCGGTTAGTCCGAGGCGTAAGGCGATGACTTCTGCGATTTCAATCGGTGCAGCCGTGATTAGCCAAACCTCGCGGCCCTCCTTGATGTGTTGCTGCGCGATGCGAACCGTTTCTGGCCAGAGCTTCGGGCTGATGTGATCTTCGTAGACCTCATCGGTGAGAACTTCGAGGTCTTCAACCTTGTGACCGGCGATTAGACCTAGCGCGCGGTCTTTGATTTCGGTCATGGTCTTTGCGCTCTCGCCGCGAGCAATGAAGCGCGCCTGGTGCCAGGCAAAGTTGACAAAGTCTTTTCGGCTAAAGAACTTGCGCTTGAACGCCGCTTTGCCAAACAAGAAACTCGAAGACCCACGAAGAATGGTGTTGTCTACGTCGAAGAAAGCGGCTTCGATTTTCGCAGGCGGGGTCTGGGGCACTTCACAAGTTTAGTTGTGCACGGGCTTGGCTTAGTCTTGAGTTATGTCATACGACATCTCTCTTACACTGATTGGCAAGCCAGGCTGCCACCTGTGCGACGACGCACGGCTAGTGGTCAACACGGTCGCTGGGCAGTTTCGCGCGCTACACGCCGGCATAGCCGCTTCGGTTCAGGTGCACATCACCGAGCAAGACATCACGGATGACCCCGAGCTAGCCGCTCGTTACGCAGAGGAGATTCCGGTTCTCTTGCTCAATGGCAAGGTGCACAACTATTGGCGAATCGACCCTGTTCGACTCATGGCTGCTCTCGAAGAGGCGGTGCGCTGATGTTCAAGGCTGTCGTTTGGATCTTGAGACGCTTCTGGTTTCCAATCCTGGTGTTTGCGCTGAGCAGGCTCGGCCTCAAGTATCCGTGGGCTGCTAAGGCGCACACCACCATCAAGAAGCTCAAATAAAGAGAGCCCCGACACCCGCACTTGGTTAGCGAATGCGGGGGGCTCTTTGTTTATTTGCGGTCGAAGGTCACTGTCACGACGTCTCGAGAGGTCACTGCCGAACCAGCAGCCGGCTCAATCGAAACAACGTAGGCGTCTTGCTCACGCACATCATTCAGCCAGATGTAATCAACCCCAGGCAGACCAGCCTCACTCAACGCGCTGTTTGCGTTCTCATAACTGAAGCCAAGTACATCGGGCACCTGATATTGCGTGAGTTCTTCCAGTGGAACACCTATTTCAAGTGGGTTGCCGTTTTGATCTCGAAAAATCAATCCGCTTACCTCAGCGCCTGCCGAGTCATAGGCCTTTATTTCGGTAACAGATTCCCCGTTATAAACGAGACCGCTGTCAACAGACCACTCCTGCAGAACCTGCTGGGTGTTGATCGCCGTGTTGACCGCGTTGCTAATTAGAACTGAAGCCGGAGCCAGCAAAAGGACAGCAACTAAGTTCAATGGCAACAATATTGCTTCAAAGAACTTGCCGGTAAACCACTTTTTGCGGCCCCACTGCACGCTAAGAAAGATAAGTAACACAAGCAAGCCTAGGTCCGTTGCCGAGTTTGGATAAAAACCTGAAAATAATCCCCATGCGAGTGTGGCTCGAAGAACCCACCACAGCGGCCTTATTGAGATTCCAAAATCAAGAATCGCCTCTGTTAGCGGGTTCTTGCGAAGCCGAGATTCAAGAGCAGCCACAGTTGCCTTGCTTCCAAATCTGCGTTTGCTTGAAGGTTTTAATCCGACGCCAGCGGCCTCTCGCAACTCCTCCGCGTATTCAAGTGCAGAGCCAAGTTTAAAATCGTGACCTTCGTCTGCTCGACGCTCTTCAAGAGAGGTTTCAAGATCGCTCGTGAGCTCTTCGATAACTGACTTTGGCAGGTCGCTCAATTCGCGTCGAACGGAAGCTGCGAACTCCGAGATAGATGAGTCATTTAGGGTTTGCATTATTTGCCGCCTTTTGCTCGTTTGGTTGGTTTTGGTGAATCTAGAAGAACCGACATCTTTGAACTGAATGTCGCCCAGGTGGCCCGCTGCTCGGTGAGCATTTGCTTGCCGGTCTGGTTGATGCCGTAATACTTGCGATGGGGCCCATCGCCAGAGGCCACCACATAACTGGTGAGCGCACCAGCTGTGAACAGGCGACGCAATGTGCCATAAATAGAGGCATCGCCGATCTCGTCTAGCCCTGCGGCTTTGAGTCTGCGCACGATGTCGTAGCCGTAGCCGTCTTCGTGTTCGATCACGGCTAGCACCGCCACGTCGAGAACGCCCTTTAGCAACTGGGTGGAATCCATGTTGCTCCTTTCGATGTGTCAACTATTACACATTACAGAGTAGTCCGCAATACAAAGGCCACGGCGTGTTTTAATTCTTGGCAATATCCAATTTTGTCTATACAATTTGTCTATACAATGAGCAATTGGAGGACACGTTGAAGACAGTACTTGAAGCAAAGGTTTTCAAAAACGGGGGAAGCAGTGCGATCCGCCTGCCGGCATCGCTAAACATCACCGGCGGAGTTGTCTATCTAGAAGTAGATGATGAGACAGGCGACATTGAGATCAAGCGTCAAAATCCAAACCCTTTCCAAGAGCTCTTCGCTCTTCATGAGAAGTACGGTCCAATTGATGACGATGAGTGGCCTAATTTCGAACGAAGTCACGAGCCCGCACCGATTCGCAAGGGTAAGAAGCAGAAGGTGGCTGCATAGTGAAGTATTTGATTGACACAGATATCGCTAGCAACTTTGCGAAAAACAGTTCAACTTCACTAAAACTGAAAATGCTTGAAAACGTAAACGACTGGGCAATTTCGTCGGTCACGTATCACGAACTTTGGCGCGGTCTAATGCAAACCAATAGTGAAAAAGTTGAAGAGATTGTTACGAGTTTTCTGTCGAATGTTCGGGTCATCGATTTTGACGAGGGCGACGCCCGTGAGTCAGGTCGCATCCACGCAGAACTAATCAAATCTGGAAAGCAAATCGGCGATTCCGACACTCTGATTGCGGGTCAAGCAATTGCAAATCACCTGATTCTTGTGACGAATAACACAAAACACTTTTCGCGAATCAAGGGTTTGCAAGTCGAGAACTGGATGAAATAGAAAATCCCCCGGAACGCACCCGGGGGACTTCTTTTTGAGACTAAGGCTCGAGACGGTTTGGTCCACGGAACAGGTAACCGACCTCGCGAATGTTCGGCTGGTGCAACAGCAACATGATTACGCGAAGCAGGCCCATGCCAAAGCCACCGTGCGCTGGGGCGCCGTACTTGAAGAAGTCGAGGTAGGTCTGCAGACCTTCTGGCTCGAGGCCCTTCGACTTGACCTGCTCGATTAGCACGTCGAGGCGGTGCTCGCGCTGAGCACCGGTGGTGATCTCGGTTCCGCGCCAGATCAGGTCGTAGCTGTTGGTCAGCGCCGGGTTGTCTGCGTGACGCATGTGATAGAACGGGCGAACCGTTGACGGGTAGTCGGTCAAGAACACGAACTCGTGGCCGTGCTTCTCGAAGACGTGAGCCGCAATCTGGCGCTCGCCTTCTGGGTCCATGTCTCCACCGCGAGCAACCTCGTGGCCGCGAGCCTTGACGATTTCGACAGCCTCGGCAAGTGGAATGCGCGGGAACGGAACGCTCGGCACGACAACGTCAACGTCGAAGAGGCGCTTGATTTCTTCGCCGTGCTTCTCTTTCACTGCGCTGATTGCGCGAACAAGTAGCTGCTCTTGAATGGCCATGATGTCTAGGTGCGAGTCGATCCATGAAACTTCAATGTCTACAGAAACGAACTCGGTCGCGTGACGAGAGGTGAATGACGGGTCGGCACGGAATACCGGGCCAATCTCGAAGATGCGACCGAAGCCGGCCATCATTGCCATCTGCTTATAGAACTGTGGGCTCTGCGCCAAGTAGGCGTGAGTCTCGAAGTATTCGAGTTTGAACAACTCTGCGTTTGATTCTGAAGCCGAGGCCATCAACTTTGGTGAGTGAATCTCGACGAAGTTGTTTTCGTTCCAGTACTCGCGCCAAGCGTGCTCGATTGTGGTCTGAATTTTGAATACCAGGTTCATCTCTGAACGGCGCAGATCTAAGAAACGCCAATCGAGACGCTTGTCGATTGAGGTGTCATCGGCAATCGGGCTGATTGGGTCGGCAAGGGTGACAATCTCGATGTCATCCAGTTGAATCTCAAGCCCGCCGAGCTTTACGCGCTCGTCGTGAATTAGGCGACCGTGAACCCAAACGAAAGAACCTGCGGTCAGAGTTGAAATCTTGGCTGCTAGCGCGTCGTTCTCATCAGGCTGCTCGTCGACAACTGGGCGCGGGTAGGTGACCTGAACGTCGCCAGACTCGTCGCGAAGAATTACAAACTGGATGCGCTTCTGATCGCGAAGCTTCTCGACCCATCCGCCAAGAACAACCGCGCCATCCGGGCGTGCTGCCAGGTCTTTAACGAGAGTGCGGTCGCGCATGTCATCCTTGCTTTCTTGCTGTTAGTTGCCTGAATCAGCGTCTAGGCCCAAGTTTACCCGCGGGTAGACTAGGCACATGCCCGCCGAACGCCTTCACCTGGTTCGCCACGGTGAGGTTCACAACCCCGGTGGCGTTCTCTACGGACGCCTTCCGCACTTTCACCTGAGCGAGCGAGGCATCGAAATGGCGCAGACGGCAGCCGAAACGCTCAAAGGCCTCAATCGCCCAATTGCCAAGATAGTTTCGTCGCCCCTGCTGCGCACCCAGCAGTCGGCCGAGCCAATTGCCGAGCACTTCGGCCTAGATGTCGTCACAGACCAGCGTCTAATCGAGCCGCACAACGTGTTTGAGGGCCGCAAACTGAGCGCCAAGCACCTGGCCGTGCGCCCACACCTTTATCTGCACCTGCGCAATCCGAGCAAGCCATCGTGGGGCGAGAGCTACGAGTCGATCGTGACCCGCATGTTCGAAGCCATGGATGAGCTCGCCAAAGAGGTCGACTCTGGCGATGTGGTGCTGGTCACCCACCAGCTGCCGATTTGGATGGTTCACCGCAAGGCAGCCGGGGTCAGGTTGGCCCACAGCCCGAAGCAGCGCCGCTGCGCACTCTCGTCGATCACAACCTTTGAACGACGAAACGGCGATTGGGTAGAGGTCGAGTATCTAGACCCAGCAGCAAATGCCGGGGCAAAAGACAATGGAGCCGTCTGATGGCTTCCAGGAGAATTGCCAAAAACGCAATGGCCTTCGCGCTCGCGGTTGTGTTGTCGTTTTCACTTAGCGCATGTGCCAACGATTCACTCGCTGACCAATTCAGGGCTGGCGACAACAAGAACTACATTGCCGGCGATGGAACCGTTTCAGAATTCGCAGAAGCAAATCGCGGCGAGCCAGTGGTTTGGTCGGGCCCGACAGAGAGCGGCGGATTGCTAAAGAGCGATCAGTTGACTGGCGTAGTTGTAGTGATGAACTTTTGGTATGCGGGTTGTGCGCCTTGCCGTGCAGAGGCTCCAGACCTAGTTGCAGTTAACAATATGTTTGTTGGCAAGAACGTTCAGTTTGTCGGAGTCAACGTTCGCGACACCGCCGAAACTGCGCGCGCCTTTGATCGCAACTTCTCAATTACCTGGCCTTCGATTATCGACGCGCAGTCAGGTTCGGCGGTTCTGGCATTCACCGGTGTTGTCACACCGCAAGCTGTGCCAACCACTCTCGTCATTGACAAACAGGGTCGCGTTGCTGCCCGCGTCTTGGGACAAATCGAAAAGAGCACACTCAAAGCTCTAATTCAAAGAGTGGTTGACGAAAAGTGAATCTAGCTGAGCAAATTCTCGGTGGCTCAATGCTCATCGCGATTCCGATTGCGATGCTTGCCGGTTTGGTTTCATTCTTGAGTCCTTGCGTGCTTCCGCTTGTGCCGGCTTACCTGGGTTTCGTTTCAGGCAACGCTGCACCTAAGTCGCGCATCGTGCTCGGCACGGTTTTGTTTGTGCTCGGTTTCTCTGCGGTGTTCGTCTCTCTCGGAACCGCCTTCGGAGTTTTCGGTTCTCGGCTCTACGCCTTCAGCACGGCGATTCAACCGATCCTGGGTGTCATCGTTATCTTGCTCGGTCTGGTGATGCTCGGCCAATTCGGCTTCATGCAAAAGACCATCAAGCCAAACTGGCGACCACGCGTCGGCCTGCTTGGCGCGCCCTTGCTGGGCATCGTCTTCGGTCTCGGCTGGACTCCTTGCATCGGCCCAACACTCGCTTCTGTGCTTGCCCTCAGCCTCGACTCGAGCCAAGCGCTGCGCGGCACCACGCTGACGGTCGCCTATTCGCTCGGCCTCGGCCTGCCTTTTATCGCGATTGCCGCCGGATTCGCGTGGGCCACGCGTTCGGTGGCGTTCGTGCGCAGGCACATCCGTGCATTCAATATCGGTGGTGGTGTTTTGCTAATCGTGCTCGGTCTGCTTTTGGTCACAGGTTTGTGGAACATCGTCATCGAATACTTTCAGGTGGTGAACAGTGAGTTCTTCCCAGCCATCTAATTCGCGAGACATCGAAATTGATTCGCCGGAAATCGGCATTCGAGGATGGGCGCGCTGGTTCTGGCGTCAGCTAACTTCGATGCGCACCGCACTCATGTTGCTTTTGCTTTTGGCAATCGCAGCTGTTCCCGGTTCGATCTATCCGCAGCGAAGCGCAGACCCGAACGGCGTGAAGCAGTTCTTCGAGTACAACCCAGATCTTGCTGTTGTCTTTGACAACTTTCAGCTGTTCGACGTTTACACCTCTGTGTGGTTTAGTGCGATTTACATTTTGCTTTTCACAAGTTTGATTGGCTGCGTTGTTCCGAGAACCAAGGTGCACTACGCGGCGCTAAAGAGTCAGCCACCTGCTGCGCCCAGAAACTTTGCTCGCATGCCAGCGCACCAGATTGTTAAGTCTAGAAAAGCAAAAGTCGTCGAGAAGGCTGCAGTAATTCTTCGCAAGCAGGGTTATCGAGTTGTCACAACTCGAACGGCGGTTTCTGCCGAGCGGGGTTATCTGCGCGAAACCGGCAACCTAATTTTTCACTTCTCGCTAATCGGTGTTCTGGTTTCGGTTGGAATCGGTGGTGGCCTTAGTTACAGCGGCCAGCGCGTTTTGATTGAGGGCGACACTTTCGTCAACAACCTCGCCGGCTACGACTCGATTTCGCCGGGCACCTTCTTCGACGAGAATCAGCTAACCCCGCTGAGCGTTCGTCTCGACAAGTTCAATGTTGTCTTCGACATTAGAAATGAAACCAACATCGGCACACCGCTAGATTTCAAGGCCCTTGTGACCACGCGCATCGGCGCTGACGGTGAACCGGTGCAGGGGCAGATTCGTGTGAATGAGCCGCTCGAGCTGCCAAACGCGAAGCTTTACCTAACCGGAAACGGCTATGCCCCTATCGTTACCGTGCGTGACGCCAGCGGCGAGGTCTCGTTCTCTGGCCCGGTTGCCTTCTTGCCGCAAGACCGCAACTACACGTCTCTCGGCATCTACAAGCTGCCAGACGCCAAGCCGAAGCAGTTCGGCATGATTGCCTTCTTCTACCCAACGGCAGCCGATCTAGAAACCGGGGCCAAGAGCTCGATATTCCCAGACCCAATCAACCCGCTGTTGACCATGAATGTCTACGAGGGTGACCTTGGGCTAGACGACGGTATTCCTAGAAACGTCTATGCCCTAGACATCGAGAAGATGACCCAGGTGGCTGGCGGCGAGGCCAAGGCAGCGGCACTTCAGCTTGAAACGGGCCAGACCGCCACACTGCCGAACAATCTGGGCACGGTAACTTTCGACGGTTTGAAGCGATTCATCTCACTCGACATCAGTTACAACCCCGCTGTGGGATGGATTCTGCTTTTCGCCTTGTTATCACTTGGTGGACTCATGATTACTTTGCTAGTGCCTAGAAGACGCGTCTGGGTGCGCAAGACAGAAGACGGTTTCGAACTAGCGGCTCTAGCGCGCGGTGACGACCCGACTCTAGAAAAAGTGCTGAACGATTTAACCGATGAAATAAAGAAGGCCAAGATTGAATAACGTGGTGCTAAGCGAAGAGCTTTCGCAAATCTCAAGACTTTTTCTTTACGCATCGATGGCGATTTACACCTTCGCATTCTTGGCCGACGCTCTGAATCTCGCAAGCAGGGCGAGTCAGAACAAGGATGCCCGCGCCCGCGCGACCGTGACCGAAAAGGCCGGCCTCTTCTTTTTGATTTTTGCAACCGTCTTGCTTGCAATCGGTGTTGTTCTTCGCGCAATTTCGGTTGCACGTGTTCCGTGGGGAAACATGTATGAATACGCAATTACCGGCACTCTAACCATCGCCGTGATTTTCTTGATTGCGAGAATCTTCGTGAAAGAGATTCAGTTCGTCTCGCTTTTGATCAGCGGTTTTGCACTGCTAACCCTGGGTGCCGCAACGACATTGTTCTATGTCGAGGTCGCATCCTTGATGCCTGCGCTGCAGAACTACTGGCTGATCATTCACGTTAGCGTTGCCGTTCTGGCAACCGCATTCTTCAACATCGCTGCCGCCCTTTCTGTTGCCTACCTGCTAAAAACTGCGGGATGGGTACAGAAGTCGAAGCTCGCTTTTGTGAAGGGCATGAATCGCCTGTTCGGCAGCTTTCCGGCGGATAACAAGCTCGAGCGTTTGTCTTACCGCTTCAACATCATCGGTTTTATTCTCTGGACATTCACGCTGATTGCCGGCGCGATCTGGGCCGAGCGAGCCTGGCACCGCTACTGGGGCTGGGACACGAAAGAGGTCTGGACCTTCATCATCTGGACGCTCTACGCGGGCTACCTGCACGCAAACGCAACCCGCGGCTGGTCAGGCAAGCGATCGGCCTGGCTGTCGCTTGTTGGTTTCGCGGCCGTGATTTTCAACTTCGTAGTCGTGAACCTCTACTTCAAGGGTCTTCACGTTTACAGCGGTCTCTAAGCCGCTAAATAAGTTCGAAGCAACGCTTTAGGCGTTCTTGCCACCAGTCGACTCGCTCGGAATCTGCCGCAAGCTTTGCCAATTTGTTTTCGCTCGGCACCGCACGCTTAACTTCAAGCTTCGAATTCTTCGCGATAAACGGTTCGTCGCAAACATCGTCGGTTAGCAGTGCAACGGTTGCCAGACCAGCATCAAAACTTTCTACCTCGATTGCGGCTGCAAGATGTAAGCCCATCGAGATTCCAATCGATGTCTCGAGCGCGCTCGAAACAGTGACCGGCAATTTAGCTCGGTTGGTTATCTCTAAGGCCGAGGTGATTCCGCCAAGCGGCTGAGCCTTGATCACCAGAACGTCTGCGGCGTTTGCCTCGGCAACCGCAAGTGGGTCACTCGCTTTGCGCACCGATTCGTCGGCGGCAACCTTTGTGCCGATTCGCGCTAGTCGCTCGCGCACCTCGGCCAGCTCTGCAATTGTCTTTACCGGTTGTTCGAAATACTGAAGGTCAATTGATTCGATTGCCAACTGCTTCGCAAGCTCAATTGCAGTGCCGACGTCGTAACCGCCGTTTGCATCGATTCGCAGAGCAACGCTAGGTCGCAACTCGCGAACGCGGCGAATTCGAGCGAGGTCGTCTTCGATGGTTTGCCCTGGCTCGGCAACCTTTATCTTGACGGTTCGAAATTCACCAAAGGCATCGAGTTGCTGCTCAACCTCGGCTGGCGCAACCGCCGCCAAAGTTGCGTTCACGAAGATCGACTTGGTGCGCAGCTCGGGGGTTGGCGCATAGCCAAACTCGATTGCGGCCTTCAGCCAGGTTGCGGCCTCTTGGTCGTCATATTCGAGAAACGGCGACCACTCGGTCCATCCGTGCGGGCCTTCAAAAACCATCACCTCACGATGGGTCACACCGCGAAATCGCACCCGCATCGGCACCGAGAGAACCCGTGCCCGAGCGAGCAGGTCGCCAACTGCGGGTTTCTCGAAAAGGGGCACGTTGTTAGTCTAGATTCATGGCTAATCAGGTATCCGAGTTGTTCGACGCTGCAATCTGGCGCGAGGTGCCCGGTTTTGAGTCGGCAACCGACATCACCTATCACCGCCACGAAACCCTCGGCATGGTGCGCATCGCTTTCAATCGCCCAGAGGTTCGCAACGCGTTCAGGCCAAAGACTGTCGATGAGCTTGCTGCCGCACTCGAGCACGCGCGCACCGACTCGAAGGTTGGCGTTGTTCTTTTGACCGGCAATGGTCCTTCTGCCAAGGATGGCGGCTGGGCTTTCTCGAGCGGCGGAGATCAGCGCGTGCGTGGTCAAGACGGCTACAAATATGCCGACGGCGAAGACGCATCGAGCATCGACGCCGGCCGCAGCGGTCGCCTTCACATTCTCGAGGTTCAGCGCATGATTCGCTTTATGCCGAAAATCGTGATCGCACTGGTGCCGGGATGGGCCGCCGGCGGCGGGCACTCGCTCAACGTGATCGCTGACCTTTCTATTGCGTCTCGCGAGCACGCGCGCTTCAAGCAGACAGATGCCGATGTTGCATCGTTCGACGCCGGCTATGGCAGCGCGCTTCTGGCTCGCCAGGTTGGTCAAAAGTTTGCCCGCGAAATCTTCTTCTTGGGTCGCGAATATTCGGCCGAGCGCGCATACGAGATGGGTGTTGTAAACGCCGTGGTTGCACACGCAGATCTTGAGAAAACCGGTGTCGAATGGGGTGCCGAGATTCTCGGCAAGTCGCCTCAGGCTGTTCGCATGCTCAAGTTCGCTTTCAACGCGGTTGACGACGGGCTTGTTGGGCAGCAGATTTTTGCGGGTGAGGCCACCCGCTTGGCTTACGGCAC
>WLIA01000015.1 GCA_009702455.1 Actinomycetota bacterium
ATGACTTCGGCTGCAGAGTCGACAGATGCAGAAAGCATGCGGTTCAAAGTTTTGATGTGGTCATCACCGAAAGCCGTGCCACAGGTTGCGACGGCTGTGGTCACTCCGGCAAGGTGGCAGGCCATCACATCGGTGTAGCCCTCGACTACCACAACCTGCTGGTTTTTTGAAATGTCGCGCTTGGCCAAATCGATTCCATAGAGCACCTGCGATTTGTGATAGACCAAGGTGTCACTCGAGTTGAGATATTTCGGCCCGTTGTCGTCTTCAAAAAGTTTTCTAGCACCGAACCCGATGACCTGAGAGGTTGAGTCTCTGATTGGCCAGATAAGACGACCGCGAAACTTGTCGTAGATTCCCTTATCGCCTTTGGTGACCAGAGCGGCAGAGATGAGTTCTTCGTCTGAGAATCCGAGCGCCTTTAGGTGCGCGTAAAGCTCAGACCATGCCTTTGGAGCGAAGCCAATCGAGAAGCGCTCGGCAGCAGCCTTGTCGAATCCCCTCGACTTCAAGAACTCTCGACCGGTTTCTGCGGCATCGCTCATTATTTGAGACTGGTAGAACAGAGCAGCGGCATTGTTTGCCTCGAGGATGCGGTTCTTCAATCCGTGATCGGGTGATGGGCCACCGCCCTCTTCGTAAGTGAGAACGTAGCCAACTCGTCCGGCTAACTTTTCGACCGCTTCGTAGAAACTGATGTGGTCTAGCTGCTGCAAGAACTTGTAGACATCTCCACCCTCGCCACAGCCGAAGCACTTATAGAAACCGTCGTTTGGCTTCACTGTAAATGAAGGCGACTTTTCGTCGTGAAATGGGCAAAGCCCCTTTAGCGAACCGACGCCAGCGGGCCTGAGCGCTAGGTAATCACTGACCACATCGGCAATGTTGACGCGAGATTTGACCTCTTCAATGTCTCTCGCGCTTATTCTGCCTGCCATGCCAATAATCCTAAGTTCTAGAACGAACTCGAACGGCCGCCAACCAAGCGGTTATGCAGGGTTAGCGCGCTCTGGTCGGTAAGGCAGGCCACCTGGTCGACAATCACTCTGCGTTTCGCGGCTTCTCCCTGAGCAGCGTTGAATGCGCCGGTCGAATAGGCATCGAGTTCGACACCGTTCTTATCAAGCAGTGCATCTGCAAGTTCGGTGAGCAGTGCGCGCTGCCATTCGTAAAAAGGTCGGCGGGAGTCGTGCGACATAAGGAATGCCGAGACCAGACCTTTGAGCACGCTAATTTGCGCACGGATGGCTGACGGCACGAGAAGTTGTGACTGAAAACGCGTTGCTTGGCTGCCGGCCGATTCGAGCGTGCGCGCCGTCGAGGCCTGAACGAACTCACCAATCAAAGATGAAGTTAGGTTCTTCAAGGTCGCGAGATCTTGCGGTGTCTCGCTGAATGACTTGAGCCAGTATTCATTTCGCTCGAGGAGTTCAAAGGCCTCTGACAGTTGCGAGCGATCGATTTCGCCACCGTTCCACAGCGAGATTTTGTCAATCAGGCTCTCGCGCGAACCGCGATCTGCGAGCTCGCGAAGATTGATGTAACCAGAAACAATTGCGTCTTCGAAGTCGTGCACCGAGTAGGCAACATCGTCGGCGAAATCCATGACTTGCGCTTCGATGCACTTTTGTCGTGAGGGTGCACCATCGCGAAGCCAGGCAAACACCGCTTCATCGTCTGCGTAGACTCCGAACTTAACGCCCTTGCCGGCTCCAGAATCACGAACTGCTTCGCTAACGGTCCACGGATACTTGCAGGTGGCATCGAGACTAGCCCTGGTTAGATTTAGACCTCGAGCTTCGCCGTTTGCACTAAAGACCTTGGGCTCAATTCGAGTCAGCAACCTGAGTGTTTGCGCGTTGCCTTCAAAGCCACCGATTTCACTCGCCCACTCGTTAAGCGCAGTCTCGCCGTTGTGCCCAAATGGTGGATGCCCCAGATCATGAGCGAGACAAGCCATGTCGACAACATCTGGATTAATGCCCAGCTCGCTCGCCATTTCGCGGCCAACCTGGGCTACCTCAAGTGAGTGAGTGAGTCTGGTGCGAGCAAAATCGCCCTTTTCTGGAGAAAGCACCTGGGTCTTCGCACCAAGCCTGCGCAAGGCACTCGAGTGCAGAACGCGTGCTCGATCACGGGCGAACTCGCCACGCTGAACGTTGCTCTTGCGAACCTCAGGCTCGAAGCGCTCGCGGTCGAAGTCGCTGTAGCCAGTTTCTACGCTGCCCACTTATCCCCCAGACACATTCAGTTCGGCCTCTAACAACATAGTGCGGTCGTTGCCAACCAGTTGCTGCGAGTCGAGCCAACCCTCCGGCAGGGTGGTGCTCTTGGCTCCGCCGGCGCGACCGCGCGGGCCTTCTGCCTCTTCACCCGGATAGGGCTGGTCGCGGTCGAGTTCCGCGAGAATCTCATCCATGTGATCGAGGCTCAGCACCTGTGCGAGACGAGCTCGAAACTCGCCACCGACCGGATAGCCCTTGAAGTACCAGGCAACATGCTTGCGAATGTCGCGGCAGGCGTGATCTTCGTTTTCGAAATATTCAACCAACAGCTCGGCGTGACGCTTGAACGCATCGGCCACTTCTCCAAGGTTCGGCTGAATCAAGTCAATTGCCGCGTTCGAGTTTGGGTCGCGGCGATATTCGTCGAAGGCTTTTTGCAGGTCTCCGAATAACCACGGGCGACCAAGGCAACCGCGACCGACGACCACACCGTCTACTCCGGTCTCGCGCATCATGCGAATCGCATCTGCGGCCGACCAGATATCTCCGTTGCCGAGCACCTGAACATCAGGCAGTGATTCTCGCAGCTCGGCAATCGCATTCCAATCGGCGACGCCAGAGTAATAGTCGCTCGCTGTTCGACCGTGAAGCGCGATTGCAGCTACACCCGCGTCACGCGCGGTTTTGCCGGCATCAAGAAAAGTGAGATGTTCGCTGTCGATTCCCTTGCGCATTTTGACCGTCACCGGAAGCTCACCTGCGGCCTTCACTGCAGAATTCACAATCGCCTCAAACAAATCGCGCTTCCAGGGTAGAGCCGCACCGCCACCCTTGCGCGTCACCTTTGGCACCGGGCAACCGAAGTTGAGATCGATGTGATCTGCCTTGTCTTCATCAACCAAAAGTTTGATGGCACGAGAAATTGTGACCGGGTCGACGCCATAGAGCTGCACGCTGCGCACGTCTTCGCTTTCGTGATGACCGATTATGCGCAGCGACCCTTCGGTCTGCTCAACCAGAGCGCGCGAAGTGACCATCTCGGATACGTAGAGGCCGCCACCGAATTCGCGACAGAGCCTGCGAAAAGCGGTATTGGTTATGCCAGCCATCGGAGCCAACACCACAGGAGTGTCGATTTCGATTTTGCCGTACTGCAGAGCAGGCTGGCGGCTAGCGGTGGTCATCGACTTAGCCGACCAACTTCTCTGCTAGGTAACCCTTTAGTTTGCTGAGCGAAACTCTCTCTTGCGACATTGTGTCTCGTTCGCGCACAGTAACCGCCTGGTCGTCGAGCGATTCGAAGTCAACCGTGATGCAGAAAGGCGTGCCGATCTCGTCCTGGCGGCGGTAACGACGACCGATTGCGCCCGAGTCGTCGAAGTCGATGTTCCAGTGACCGCGAAGGTCTTGGGCAAGGTCTCGAGCCATTGGCGAGAGATCTTCGTTTCTCGAAAGGGGCAACACGGCAGCCTTGATCGGAGCCAGCCTGTAGTCGAGACGCAAAACGGTTCTGACATCTACGCCGCCCTTGGTGTTTGGCGCTTCGTCTTCGGCATAGGCGTCAACCAAGAATGCCATTAGCGATCTGGTCAAGCCGGCCGCCGGTTCGATAACAAAAGGTGTCCAGCGCTCGCCCTTGGCCTGATCGAAGTAACTCAGATCAACGCCCGACTCTTTCGAGTGCACGGTTAGGTCGAAGTCGGTGCGGTTTGCAATTCCTTCGAGCTCGCCGAATTCGCTGCCCTGAAAACCAAACTTGTATTCGATGTCTACGGTTCGCTTCGAGTAGTGCGAGAGCTTCTCATTCGGGTGTTCAAATAGGCGCAGGTTCTCGCGCTTGATGCCGAGATCTAGATACCAGTTGAGTCGCTGCTCGATCCAGTAGTCGTGCCACTGCTCATCGGTGCCCGGTTCGACAAAGAATTCCATTTCCATTTGCTCAAACTCGCGAGTTCTGAAAATGAAGTTTCCGGGAGTGATTTCGTTTCTAAACGACTTTCCGATTTGACCGATGCCGAACGGCGGCTTCATTCGCGCCGCACCAAGCACGTTGGCAAAGTTCACAAAGATTCCCTGCGCGGTTTCTGGTCGCAGGTAGTGCAGCCCCGATTCGTCTTCGATCGGGCCGAGGTAAGTCTTCAAGAGTCCGTTGAACAACTTCGGCTCTGTCCAGACATCCTTGGTGCCACAGGCAGGGCAAGCAATTTCGCTCATCGACTGTGGCGGGCGGCCCTTCTTCTCTTCGAAGGCCTCTTCGAGGTGGTCTGCGCGATAACGCTTGTGGCACGAAGTGCACTCGATTAGCGGGTCGACGAACTCTTTTACGTGCCCACTGGTTTCCCAAACCTTGCGAGGCAAAATCACGGATGAGTCAAGCCCGACCACGTCTTCGCGGCTGTTCACGACGGTTCGCCACCACTGGCGCTTGATGTTCTCTTTGAGCTCCACGCCGAGAGGCCCGTAATCCCATGCCGATCGGGTTCCACCATAGATTTCGCCAGCCGGAAACACGAATCCGCGGCGTTTGGCTAGAGAGATTACTGAGTCAAGACGGTTAGGAGTAGCCATGAGCTTGCCTTTCGGGCGTTCAATCTCGAGGCGCTGCTGGATGCAGTGCTGGTTGAGCGCGAGAGTGCCAGTCTACTTTGTAGAGCTTGTTTTGCCGCGAGGTTTATCAACGGCTGCGCCAAAGCGTCTGGCGCGGCCACCGAAGTGCGAAATCGCCTGCCAAAGATGAGTGCGGTCGAAATCGGGCCAGAGAGTGTCGAGAAAGACAAACTCGGCATAGGCAGACTGCCAGAGCAAAAAGTTTGAGGTTCGCTGTTCGCCAGATGATCGAACGAAGAGGTCGACATCGGGCAACCAGTTGCTCTGAAGATTCTTGGCGATTGTCTTTTCGGTCAGCGAACCGGGTTGCAACTTCTTCTCGGCAACCTGCCTTGCGATTTCATTCACCGCGTCGACAATCTCAATTCGCGAACCGTAGTTGACGCACATTGTCAGCGTTAGGGTCTTGTTCTTCGCGGTCAGTTTCTCGGCGGCTTCAAGGTCTTCGATAACAGACGCCCAAAGTTTGGGTCTGCGGCCGGCCCACTTGACCCGAACACCCCATTCGTTTAGTTGGTCTCTTCTTCGGCGCAGAACATCTCGATTGAAACCCATGAGAAATCTGACTTCGTCTGGCGAACGTTTCCAGTTTTCTGTTGAGAAGGCATAAACGGTTAGGTTCTTGACACCCGCTTCGATTGCTCCCGCAACAACATCGAGCAGCGCGGCTTCGCCAGCCTTGTGTCCTTCGACTCGAGACAAGCCACGCTTGTTTGCCCAGCGACCGTTGCCATCCATGACAATCGCAACGTGATTTGGCACCGCCTTGAATTTCGGAACGCGAACGCCTTTTTTCTTTACCTGCTGAAATTCATCGCTCATGTGTTTCGCTCCACGTGTTGAAGTGACTTGAGGCCGCGCTCAATGTGCCACTGGCAGTATGCAGAAACGATACCGCTCGCCGCCTGTGTGCTCTTTTCGCTTGCCGCGCTGACCACATCCCAGTCGCCGGTCAAGAGCGCCGCGAGCAAGATTGATGTCTCGAAATCGATTAGTGCGGCACCCGGTGGTCGGCAGTCATCGCAAACGACACCGCCAACCTGCAACACGAAGGCTCGATGCGGGCCAGGTGCTTCGCAGCGAACGCAGTTGTCAAAGTTAGGTGCCCAACCAGCTACCGAAAGCGCGCGCAACAGGTAGCTGTCGAGCACGTGCGCGGGCTGATGCTCACGGTTCGCAAGCGAGCGAAGCGCACCGACCAACAACAGGTATTGCTGCGGGGTAGACATCTCGCCGGTTAGGCGCTCTGCGGTCTCGACCATCGCCGTTGCCGCGGTATAGGCAGCGTAATCTTCGATGATCTCTTTGCCGTATGCGCCAATCGACTCGGCCTGGGTAACCGTATCGAGGTTCTTGCCCTCGTAAAACTGAATGTCGGCCACCATAAAGGGCTCGAGCCGCGACCCAAACTTAGAGGCTGTTCTGCGAACACCCTTCGCGACAGCGCGAACCTGCCCGTGATAGCGCGTCAAGACCGTGATGATGCGGTCGGCCTCACCCAGCTTGTGGGTGCGAAGAATCACAGCTTCGTCTCGATAGGTAGGCACCTGACCATTCTCGCCGACCAATTGGCAAAGTCGGGTCAGGTGCCCAGTTAGCATTGTCAGCGTGAGCAAGCTCTATTTCAGACACGGCGCAATGAACAGCGGCAAGTCGACCGCCCTTCTGCAGGCGGCCCACAACTACGAAGAGCGAGACCAACTGGTTCTGCTCGCCAAGCCAGCGGTTGACACCAAGGGCAACAGCACAATCGTGTCGCGCTTGGGTGTTTCGCGAGAGATCGACTTTTTGGTGACCCCGAAGCAGAACCTCAGAACCCTTTTCGCGGAACACCGTGCCAAATCACTCGAAGAAAAAGGCAAAGACATCGCCTGCCTACTCATCGACGAGTCACAGTTTCTTACCGCAGATCAGGTAGATCAAGCGCTGCAGATTGCCGTGCTAGACGGCGTTCCGGTTTTGGCATATGGCATTCGCACAGACTTCCTAACCCACGGATTTCCAGGCAGCATTCGCCTTCTCGAAATAGCGCACAGTCTCGAAGAATTGAAAACCATCTGTCGTTGTGGTCGCAAGGCGATGTTCAACGGGCGAAAAGTAGACGGTCAGTTCATTTTTGACGGCGAGCAGGTCGCGATCGACGGAGTTGACGTTACCTATGAATCGCTCTGCCCGGTTTGCTACTTTGCCGAACTCGGCATCAAGTAACCGCTATCGAATTGCGCGGTTTACACCCGAGATAATCGCCTTGAGCGAAGCCGTCGCAATGTCACCGTCGATGCCAACACCCCAGAGAGTTTTTGCGTCGATGGTTAGCTCGACATAGGCGGCAGCCTGCGCATCAGAACTCGCGCTCAGGGTGTGCTCTACGTAATCTAGCAGGCCAGCCTCTACACCTTGCTTTTCTAGAACGTTGAGGAAGGCCGAGACCGGTCCGTTTCCGGTTCCGTTCAACTGCACTTCACCATCGCCGTCTCGCAAGACAACGTCGATGTTAACAACGCCATCCATGTCACTTTGAGTTCTGAGCTTCTTCAATTCGAAGCGACCCCACTTGCGCGAAGTGTCGACCGACGGCAGATACTCGTCGTTGAAGATGTCCCAGAGCTTCTCGCTCGAGACTTCTCCTCCGCTTGCATCGGTTTCGTTTTGCACCACGCGCGAGAACTCGATCTGCAGCTTGCGCGGCAGGTCGAGGTTGTGGTCTGACTTGAGCAGGTAAGCAACGCCGCCCTTGCCAGACTGCGAGTTAACACGGATAACCGCCTCGTATGAGCGGCCGACATCCTTGGGATCAATTGGCAGGTAAGGAACCGCCCAGACCAGCTCGTCGACGTGAACGCCCTTAGCGTCGGCCTCTTTCTGCATGAGCTCGAAGCCCTTCTTAATGGCGTCTTGGTGCGAGCCGCTGAAGGCCGTGTAGACCAAATCGCCGCCGTATGGGCTGCGCTCGTGCACCGGCAACTGGTTGCAGTATTCGACGGTGCGCTTGATCTCGTCTAGGTTGCTGAAGTCGATGTGCGGGTCGATGCCCTGACTGAACAGGTTTAGCCCGAGGGTCACCAAATCGACGTTTCCGGTGCGCTCGCCGTTTCCGAAGAGGCAGCCTTCGATGCGGTCGGCACCGGCCATGTAGCCGAGTTCTGCGGCAGCCACCGCTGTTCCGCGGTCATTGTGCGGGTGCAGCGATAGCAAAATGCTGTCTCGGCGAGCCAGGTTGCGACTCATCCATTCGATTGAATCGGCATAAACGTTCGGGGTCGACATCTCTACTGTCGCCGGAAGGTTGATCACCATTTTGTGATCTGGCGTCGGCTCAAGTTCTTCGATAACGGCGTTGCAAACCTCGAGCGCATACTCGAGTTCGGTGCCGGTATAAGACTCTGGTGAGTACTCGTAAAAGATCGCGGTGCCCGGCAGAGTTGACTCAAGTGACTTGCACTTTCTCGCCCCGTTAAGCGCGATGTCTAGAATGCCCTGCTTGTCTTGGTTGAAAACGACGCGACGCTGAAGAACCGAAGTCGAGTTATAGAAGTGAACTATCGCTTGCTTAGACCCTCGCAAAGATTCGTAGGTTCGCTCAATGAGTTCATTACGAGCCTGGGTCAGCACCTGAATCGTGACGTCTTCTGGAATGTGACTGTCTTCGATAAGAAGTCGCACGAAGTCGAAGTCGGTCTGGCTTGCCGAAGGAAAGCCAACCTCAATTTCTTTGTAACCCATCTTGACCAGCAACTGAAACATTTTGAGCTTGCGCTCTGGGCTCATCGGATCGATAAGCGCTTGGTTGCCGTCGCGAAGGTCAACCGCGCACCAGCGAGGCGCTTCGGTGATTCGTTTAGTCGGCCAGGTGCGGTCGTCGAGCTGAACAGATATCTGCTCGTGAAATGGTTGGTATTTCGAAATTGGCATTCCAGATGCCTTTTGGGTGTTCTTCATGCTGTCTCCTGAGCGCTTTGGCGCTGATTCTGGTTAGTCGGGATGGCGAAACCTCCGCGACGAGGAAGACCTTGTTTAGGCCCCGTCGCGGCCACTAAGCAGAACTAGACCGATGAACATGCTTTTAGAGTAGCCGAGCAGTGCAAGGCGAGCAACTAAAAGCCCGGCTTTAGAAGCCCAAGCGCCCGAGCTGTTTGGGGTCGCGCTGCCAATCTGGCGCTACCTTCACGCGAATCGAAAGAAAGACGCGCTGCCCCAAGAGCTTTTCGATCTCGAGTCTCGCCCGGCGACCAACATCACTAAGTCGTGAACCCTTGTGGCCGATGATGATCGACTTTTGGCTGTCGCGCTCGACCCAGACGTTGACGTGCACATCCATGAGGTCTTTGCCCTCGCGCTGATTCATCTCATCCATGGTGACGGCAAGCGAGTGCGGCAGTTCGTCTCGAACGCCTTCGAGTGCGGCTTCACGAACCAGCTCGCAGATTCGAGACTCGATGGTCTCGTCGGTAACCGCTGCATCTGGGTAGAGCTGGTCAGATATCGGCAATTCGCTTATCAGCAGAGTCGCCAGTTCTTCGAGCTGGTCGGCAGCGACTGCCGAGACCGGAATAATCGCCGACCACTCGCGCATCGCTTGAACAGCCAACAGCTGCTCGGCTAGCTGCTTCTTTGAAACAAGTTCGCTCTTGGTCACGATGGCAATCAGTTTGGCCCTGCGGTAGTTGCTCAATTGCTCATTGATGAATTTATCGCCAACACCGATGCGCTCATTTGCCGGAATGCAGAAGCCAATCACATCGACGTCGCCGAGAGTGCTCTCGACCAGATCGTTAAGGCGCTGACCGAGCAAGGTTCTAGGTCTGTGCAAGCCAGGCGTATCGACAATAATGATCTGACCATTTTCGCGATGCACGATTCCACGGATGGCGCGGCGCGTGGTCTGCGGTTTAGAACTGGTGATTGCAACCTTTTGACCGACCATCGCGTTGGTCAGAGTTGATTTTCCAACATTCGGTCGACCCACAAAAGAAACAAAGCCTGAGCGGTAACTACTTGTCATTCTCGTCGACCCCGAAAGCAGACTGTGCGTCGGCAAGATTCTGATCGCGTTGAACCACAACAGAAACTAGGCGCTTGCGCCTGCCTTCGATTCGGTCTGCCTTGAATTTAAGGCCCGAGAAAGTTATCTCGTCGTCGCGCATCGGCAGCCTGCCGAGCTCTTTGGCGAGCAAACCGCCAACGCTGTCAACGTCTTCGTCGTCGAGCTCAATCTCGAATAACTCGCCAAGGTCAATTAGCGAGTACCGTGCGGCTACGCGATAGCCGCCATCCTCGAGTTCGACTAGATCTTCTTCGCCCTCATCGTATTCGTCAGCGATTTCACCAACCAGTTCTTCGATGACGTCTTCAAGCGTCACGAGCCCGGCGACACCGCCATACTCGTCGATGACGATTGCGATGTGGGTTGCGTTGCTTTGCATTTGCTGCAGCAGATCTTCAACTGCAAGCGACTCGGGCGTGAAAACGACCTTGCGGGCAACTTCAGAAACCAGGCGCTTTGCTGTCTTTTTGTCGCCCTCGTGAAGAATGCGGGCGAGGTCTTTCAAATAGAGAATTCCGGTAACCTCGTCAACTGTCTTGCCGACAATCGGCAGGCGCGAGAAGCCGCTCTTCAAGAAGAACTCCATCGCCGCGGTGAGGGTCGAATCGTCTCGAATCGTGGCCATGTCAACGCGCGGCACCATGATTTCTCGAACTATGGTCTCGCCAAACTCTTCTACCGAGTCGATTAGATCTTGCTCGAACTCTTCTGGTTCTTCGTCTTTAGGCAGCGACAGCGGGGTAAATAGAAGGTGCAGCGAATTTACCAGGCCAGAAAGCTTCTTGGCCAGCCCAACTCCGAGCCGATCGTGACCATAGCGCTTTGCAGCCAACTGGGTGGTGACCAGAAGAGCAAGCATCAAGACCACAGAGATGATTGCGGTTAGCCACCAACCGTAGCCAAGGGGCACGAGACCCTGACCGATTGTCACACCAAAGATTCCAGTCAAGGTCATTCTGGCGAAGCTAACGGTTTCGGCCTTCTGCACGTCTTCCTCGGATGCCTCCAGTGCGGCCTTCACTATCGCGGCGACGAAAGTCATAACCGCCAGTGAAACCGAAATCCAAAAAGCAACTTGCAACAAGTTAATTCACCTTTTCTTTGGCGTAAAACGAATCAAGTATGTCTTTCTGGGTGCCAAACATTTCACGCTCTTCATCTGGTTCGGCGTGGTCGTAGCCGAGCAGATGCAAGATTCCGTGCGTAACCAAAAGCAAGACCTCTTCTATTAGCTCGTGACCGGCCGCTTCAGCTTGCTTCACCGCGAAAGCCGGGCAAACCACAATGTCGCCGAGCAAACCCGGTTGCGTAAGTTCGCCCTCGGCTCCTGGCCTGAGCTCGTCCATCGGAAAACTCAAAACGTCGGTTGGCCCGGGCTCATCCATCCACTGCACATGCAATTCGGCCATCGGTTCTTCGTCGACCAATTGAATCGCTAACTCTGCTGCCGGATGCACTCTCATCTTGTCTAGAGCGTGTTCGGCCAAACGCAGAATTCGACTGTGATCGAGCTCGAAGGGTGTCTCGTTGTTTATCTCGATGCTCACTTGCGCCCCTTGGCTTCTTCAAACTTTGTGTAGGCGTCGATGATTTTGGCCACGAGTGAGTGACGCACGACGTCATCCGAGGTTAGAAAACTCACCGACATGTCGTCGACTTCGCCAAGAACTTCGAGTGCAGTGCGAAGTCCAGAGGTGCCATTCGGAAGGTCTATCTGGGTCACGTCACCGGTGACAACCATTTTCGAGTTGAATCCGAGCCTGGTTAGAAACATCTTCATTTGCTCGGGGGTCGTGTTTTGAGCCTCGTCGAGAATTATGAAAGCGTCATTCAGGGTTCTGCCTCGCATGTAGGCAAGCGGAGCGACCTCTATGGTGCCGCTGGCGAGCAGCTTTGGCACCGACTCTGGGTCAAGCATCTCGTGCAACGCATCAAAGAGCGGCCTGAGGTATGGGTCAATCTTGTCGTTCAGGGTTCCAGGAAGAAAACCGAGGCGCTCCCCTGCCTCTACCGCGGGGCGAGTCAAAATGATTCGGCTGACTTCTTTTCGCTGCAGTGCTTGAACTGCCTTGGCCATTGCCAGGTATGTCTTGCCGGTACCGGCAGGGCCAACACCGAACACGATCGTGTTCTGGTCGATTGAATCAACGTATAACTTTTGGCCGAGGGTCTTTGGTCGAATGCTCTTGCCGCGAGAAGACAGAATGCTCTGACTCAAGACATCGGTTGGTCGCAGGTTTGCTTCGTCGATTATCTTTGCCGAGCGAGTTACGTCTTGGGGCGCAAGTTGCTGACCGTCAGAGATGAGCAGAATCATCTCTTCGATCAGGTTCTTGGCGCGCTCGACATCGGCGGTTGGGCCGCTAAATGTGAGCTTGTTTCCTCTAGCCAATACCTCTACCTTCGGAAAAGCATTCTCGAGGGTCTTGAGAAGTTTGTCGTTTGTTCCAAGCAGGCTCAGCATCGAAACCTGAGTTACGTCTATTTGAACCCTTGAATTTTCGGTAGTCACGCGTTTAAACAGCAACCTTAGGAGTTCGGCTGGTTATGTGACCGTGCACGTGAAAGACACTTTGGCCAGCTTCGACGCCGGTGTTGAAAGTGAATCGATGCGAACCTTCTGTCAGCATCTGCGCAACCTGTGCGCCGAGTCTCATGACATCCTGCATCTCGACAGGGTTGGCCAAAGCCAACTCAGTTACGTTTTCTTTGTGCACTCTTGGCACAATCAGCACGTGAACTGGCTGCTGCGGTGAGATGTCGTTGAACGCGATTGCGTGTTCAGACTCTGCTACGAGCTTTGCCGGAATTTCTCCGGAGATAATCTTGCAAAAAATGCAATTCTCAGTGGTCAATTTGCCTCCAAGGCAAGTTTACTTTCGCCAAGTCAATCAAATCGACCCAGTGCGGCCTGAATAACCGAAATGGCAGCAACGCCGGCAGTTGAGGTGCGCAGAATCGACTCTCCGAGACCCACGCGAATCGCGCCAGCGGCTTCAAACTGTGAGAGTTCAGCCTCATCGATGCCGCCCTCTGGCCCAACAACCACGGCAATTCGAGAGCTAAACGCCTTTTGCGAAGCCAGACCATGGCCTGCGGTTGGGTCGAGCACAAAGACCTGATCGAATTCGGCAAAGGCCTTGGTCAACGCCTGGCTATCGGCCAGAGGCTCAACCTGCGGATGCCACACCCGAAGCGATTGCTTGGCCGCTTCGTCGCAGATAACCTGCCAGCGCACCTGACCCTTGGCGGCCTTGGCGGCATCCCAGCGAGAAATTGAGCGCTCGGCCTGCCACGGGATAACCCGAATGATGCCCAATTCGGTTGCGGCTTGAATCGCCAATTCATCGCGATCACCTTTGGCCAGGGCCTGCACGAGGGTTAGCTCTGTTGGCGCCGACTGCTCTTGGGTAACCGTCGTGACCTTGACCATCAGCGACTTTGGTCTGACTTCAGACACGAAGCCCTGCACTCGCAAGCCGCGGCCGTCGGTTAACTGGATAGCCTCGTCAACTCGCATGCGGCGCACCGAGATTGCGTGCTTCGCCTCTTCGGCATCAAGCTCGACAAACGAACCTTCGCTCGGCGTCGCTGAAAACTTCTTTTTGAAAAGTGGCTCGACCATTAGCGGTTCTTGCGCCTCGAGAAATGCCCCTGGGTGTGCTTGACCAGTTTGATTTCGTCAGACTTTCTGAAATCAGCAATCTGTCTGAAGAGTTCCTTCTGCTTCGAATCAATCTTCTTTGGAGTGACCAGCTGAAGTGTGACAAAGAGGTCGCCGCGACCAGAGCCGCGAAGATGAGTGACACCAAGGTTCTTCAAGTGAATCTGGTCGCCGCTTTGCGCGCCAGCTTCAATCTGCACTTCGATCTCGCCATCAAAGGTTTCTATTTTCGCTCGGTTGCCTAGAACTGCATCGTGCAATGGAACCTCCAGTGTGCAGTGAAGGTCGTCACCATTGCGCGAGTAAATCTCGTGGGCGCGAACAGCAACGTCAACATAGATGTCGCCCTGTGGGCCACCGGCGAAACCGACCTCACCTTGACCAGAAAGTTGCAGACGCAAACCGTCTTCAACACCGGCGGGAATATTCAGGTCGAGAGTTCTTCGGGCTCGCACACGACCCTGACCGCGACAGCCGTCGCACTGATCGGCAATCACCTGGCCGAAACCGCGACAAGCACCACAGGGTTGAGAGGTCATGACATTACCCAGCAGCGAACGAACTTGTCGCTGAATCGAACCTGAACCGCGACAGATATCGCAAACGCTCGGCGACGTGCCCGGGCGACAGCAGGTTCCGGCGCAGGTTTCGCACAGAATTGCTGTGTCAATCTCGATTGACTTTGGTGCACCGAACACCACTTCATCGAGGGTCATATCAACACGGATGAGCGCATCCTGCCCGCGTTCTGCGCGGCTTCTAGGGCCGCGAGCTTGACCGCCACCAAAGAATGTGTCGAAGATGTCGCCAAAGCCAAAGCCGCCCATTCCACCAAACGGGTCTTGCCCGCCCATGTCATACTTGCGCCTCTCGTCTGGGTCGCTGAGCACTTCGTAGGCGTGAGTGACCGACTTGAAACGCTCTTGCGCCTCTGGTGCGTCGTTCACGTCTGGGTGCAACTCGCGAGCCAATTTGCGGTAGGCCTTTTTAATCTGGTCGTCTGTGGCGTCTCTCGATACACCGAGGGCTTCGTAATGGTCAGACACTAGAAGCCTCCGAGTGCTTGGGTGAGGTAGCGCGAGACTGCCCTTACCGCTGCGATGTTGTTGCTGTAGTTCATGCGGGTTGGTCCAAGCACGCCAAGCTTCGCAACTTCGGCACCCTCTTTTTCGTAACCCGATAGCACCACCGATGTTGTCGCAAACTGTTCGATGTCGTTCTCGGCACCGATGCGCAGCGAGACACCGTGGTGCTCGGTTTGCATCTCTTGAATGAGTTTCAGAAGAACAACCTGCTCTTCGATCGCTTCTAGCATCGGCGAGATGCTGCCCTTAAAGTCTTCTTCGCGGCGCGCAAGATTTGCGGTGCCGGCCAAAATTATTTTGTCTTGGCGATTGGCGTCAACCTGATCGAGCAAGTTGTCTAAAACCAAACTCACGGCGCTCTGTCGCTCGGCGGCAAATTTAGTTGAGAAGTCTTCTAGCTTTGCACCGACCTGAGACAGTGAAGCACCCTGCAGGGCTCCGACCATCTGAGCGCGAAGGTTGCCAACGAACTCGTCATCCAGCTCGTTTTCAAAGTGAATTAGGTGCTGCTGAATTCTGCTGATGTCGGTAACCAAGATCAGCAGGGCCTGCTTCTCGCCAACCTTGAGCAGTTCGACGCTCTTGACCGAACCCTTTTCGAGGCTTGGGTATTGCACCATGGCCACCTGGTCGGTTAGTTGAGCGAGCAGACGAACGGTTCGGCCAAGCACCTCATCGAGGTCGGCGCTTCCTTGCATGAAGGTTTCGATGGCCGAGCGCTCAGGAATGCTTAGCGGCTTTACCTCGCCGAGCCTGTCGACGAAAAGTCGATAGCCCTTGTCGGTCGGCACCCTGCCGCTCGAGGTGTGTGGCGCGACGATGAGCTTCTCGTCTTCGAGCAGCGCCATGTCGTTTCGAATGGTGGCTGGCGATACCCCGAAAGAGTGCCTTTCAACGAGAGTCTTGCTTCCGACGGGCTGATTGGTCTCGATGTAGTCGTGCACGATGGCACGAAGCACCTCAAGACTTCGCTCTGGAATCATTTTCACCTCGTTAGCACTCGCTCTACCTGAGTGCCAATTTTAGCCCATCTGGTTGGTTATGCTCTAGATATGAGCAACCCTTATGAAACTGCGCGCCCGTGGACGCCTCAGGAAGAGAAACTTGCAGCCGTGATTGTTCACGTGGCGGCCATATTCTTCGAGTTCTTTGCCCCGATCATCGGATACCTATTTCTCAAAGACAAAGGCCCATTTGTTCAGCACCACGCCAAGGAATCGCTGAACTTCTCTCTTACCGTACTTATCATCGTGATTTTGTTGGGCATCAGCGTCGTCGGCTGGTTTCTGTTTTGGGCCGTACCGGTTTACTGGGTCATCTGCCGCGTGATCGCCGCGCTGCAGACCTCTCAGGGCAAGTTCTTCAGGTATCCCCTGACCATTCGCTTCATCAAGTAACAGCTCGAAGAAGCTTTAGCCGAGCAAATCTCGAACCAGAGCGTCGGTTAGCAAACGCCCCTTGAGCGTCAGAGTCAATTGCCCACGGATGGCATCCTCGGCGTTTACCATGCCATCTGCAATGAAGTGGCTGATCGGCTTGGCGGCCTGTGGGTTTATCGACTTGAGGTAGTCAATCGAGATGCCCTCGCGCAACCTCAACTCGAGAAGAACTCGCTCGGTTGCCTTCGCAGCTTCATCGAGATTTTCACGGGCGAGAGCTGGCGACTCAGAAGCCACTAGTCGTTCGGCGTAGGCCGAGGGGTGTTTCACATTCCACCAGCGCGTGCCACCAACGTGCGAATGAGCTCCAGGGCCATAACCCCACCAGTCGTTGCTGCGCCAATAGGCGAGGTTATGCCGAGACACTGTTGCCGGCGATTTGCTCCAGTTGCAGATTTCATACCAATCGAAACCGGCGGCTGCAATCATCTGCTCGGCAATCTCATACTTGTCGGCGTGGTCATCGTCGCTCGGCTGCGCCAACTCTCCGCTTCGCACCTGACGAGCGAGCTTGGTGCCCGGCTCGACAATCAGCGAGTAGGCACTGATGTGATCGGGGTCTAAATCGATAGCAGTTGCCAGCGACTCTCGCCAATCATCAAGCGATTCGCCCGGCGTGCCGTAAATGAGATCAACAGACACCTGCAGCCCTGCCGATTTAGCTGCCGCAACCGCCTTGGCAACGTTCTCAGGGTTATGGGTTCGGTCGAGAATCTTTAGCACCGACGACACCGAAGATTGCATGCCAATCGAAACTCTGGTGAACCCCGCATCAGCCAGAGTGTTCAGATAACGCTCGTCGACGGTATCGGGATTTGCCTCGGTGGTCACCTCGGCATTTTGCTCAAGACCGAATTCGGATTTCAAAGTTTCTAGCACGAGCGCTAACTGCTCGGCCTCAAGTTGGGTCGGTGTTCCACCGCCGAAAAACACTGTGGAGAATTTGCGTTGCTCAGAGTGCAAAGCCTCAAGAACATTCTTGCTGAGAGTGATTTCTCTCAACAGGTTGTTAAGAAATGAGTTCTCCGTAACACCTTGAAGCTCAGATGAGGTGTAGGTGTTGTAATCGCAGTAACCGCAACGCACGCGACAAAAAGGTATGTGCAGGTAGGCGTGCAGAGTTCGCTCTGCTGAACCTAATGCTGCCGAAGCAGGAAGCAATCCGTCGCGCGGTGCAATTTCGCCATCGGGCATTTGGGCCATTACTTGCCCTTCTTCTCGCCCTTTTTCTCGCCATCGCTAGAGAGAGCGGCAATGAAGGCTTCTTGCGGAACTTCAACTCGGCCGACCATCTTCATGCGCTTCTTACCTTCTTTTTGTTTCTCAAGAAGTTTGCGCTTTCGACTGATGTCACCGCCGTAACACTTGGCCAAAACGTCCTTGCGAAACGCACGAATTGATTCACGAGCGATGATGCGTGCTCCGATGGCCGCCTGAATTGGAACCTCGAAAGCTTGGCGCGGAATCAGCTCACGAAGCTTGCCGGTGATCATTACCCCGTAGGCATAGGCCTTATCCTTGTGCACGATTGCGCTGAAAGCGTCTACCTGCTCGCCCTGCAGCAACAGGTCAACCTTGACCAGGTCGCCCTCGGCAAGGCCAATCTCTTCGTAGTCGAGCGAACCGTAACCCTGGGTCTTGCTCTTTAGCTGATCGAAGAAATCGAAAACAATTTCGGCAAGTGGCAGTGTGTAGCGCAACTGAACTCGGTCTTCACCCAGGTACTGCATGTCAATCATGGTGCCGCGTCGGGCCTGGCAAAGCTCCATGATTACGCCAACGTAGTCTTTCGGAGCCAGGATCGTGGCGCGAACCATTGGCTCGAGCACCTTCTTCACCTTGCCGGTCGGAAACTCGCTCGGGTTGGTGACCGTAATCTCTTTGCCGTCATCCATGGTTACTTCGTAGACCACCGAAGGAGCCGTTGCAATTAGCTCGAGACCGAACTCGCGCTCGAGCCTCTCTGTAACGATTTCGAGGTGAAGCAAACCGAGGAAGCCACAGCGAAAACCGAAACCGAGCGCAACCGAAGTCTCTGGTTCGTAGGCAAGAGCAGCATCGCTCAGTTTCAACTTGTCTAGGGCTTCGCGAAGGTTTGGGTAATCGCTGCCGTCAATCGGATAGATGCCCGAGTAAACCATCGGCAACGGGTCTTTGTAACCGACGAGAGCCTCGGTTGCAGGTTTCTGCGCGTTGGTAACTGTGTCACCAACTTTTGATTGGCGAACGTCTTTCACTCCGGTAATCAGGTAACCGACCTCGCCAACTCCAAGGCCTTTGGTGATTTCTGGCTCTGGACTCGATACGCCAATTTCAAGTAACTCGTGCACGGCACGCGTCGACATCATTTGAATGCGCTCGCGCGGTGCGAGGCTTCCGTCAATCATGCGCACGTAGGTAACCACACCGCGGTAAGAGTCGTAGACCGAGTCAAAGATCATCGCTCTCGCAGGTGCGTTTGGGTCACCAACCGGATGAGGAATTGTGGCGACAATCTTGTCGAGAAGCAGGTCAACGCCGACACCGGTTTTACCCGATACGCGCAGGCAGTCTTCTGGGTTTCCGCCGATTAGGTTGGCAAGCTCCTCGGCATACTTTTCTGGCTGGGCGGCAGGTAAATCGATTTTGTTCAAAACCGGAATGATCTCGAGATCGTTTTCCATCGCGAGATAGAGGTTTGCCAGAGTCTGCGCTTCGATTCCCTGTGCGGCATCGACAAGAAGAACGGCACCCTCGCAAGCTGCTAGCGATCTTGAAACCTCATAGGTAAAGTCAACGTGTCCCGGGGTGTCAATCATGTTCAGGGCGTAGACCTGCTTGTCGACTTCCCAGGGCATGCGCACGGCTTGCGACTTGATGGTGATTCCGCGCTCGCGCTCGATGTCCATGCGGTCTAGGTATTGGGCACGCATCGACCTGTCGTCGACAACTCCCGTCAGCTGCAGCATACGGTCGGCGAGGGTCGATTTTCCGTGGTCGATGTGGGCAATTATGCAGAAATTGCGGATCATGCCAGGGTCGGTCTTGGCTGGTTCAAGACGGCTGGTGGCACGTGGCGACAAAATAGACCTCGATGACTGGAAAATGACCGATTTCGGTCTCTCTATTGTCGCATAGTTGCCTATAAATAGAGGTCGCTGGTAGGGTTTAACTCGGTTCAGATGAGTGTCTCCATCTAATCCCCCATCAAAAATCTTCAGCCGTTCATTTGGGCGGCTAAAAACGAAAGTGAAACATGGCAAACATCAAGTCGCAGATTAAGCGAATTGGCACCAACGCTAAGGCAGCTGAGCGCAACAAGGCAGTAAAGAGTGAGCTCAAGACTGCTATCCGTGCAGCACGCGAAGCCGTAGCAACCGGAGACAAGGCCAAGGCCGCCGAGGCAGTTAGCAACGCAAGCAAGAAGCTAGACAAGGCTGTGTCAAAGGGAGTAATCCACAAGAACCAGGCCGCAAACCGCAAGTCATCGATTGCCAAGAAGGCATCTGACCTAAAGTAAAGATTTTCTAGAGAGTCCCGTCGAGCGATCGGCGGGATTTTTTATTTGTGCGCTCTGCGCGGGTCTCGCCCGGCGTATGCACCGAAAACAATCTGTACCGCACTTAGCAGCGCCATGCCAAAGACCACCACGGTGAAGCTTGAGAGAAGTGCTGCGATTGAACCAAAAGCAAAGGTTCCGGCTGCCGAGAAAAGATAACCCCACCCTTGACTGAATGCCGAGAGCGCTGTTGTTTCCTCTTGAGACTTAGCCCTGGTTGCGATGAGCGATAGAACCATCGGAAACGTTGCTGTTTGACCAACCGAGATCAAAATGCAAACCACAAACAACAGCGGTGAAGTGCTCGCGCTTTCGAAAATCAGCAGCAAGCCAAGCAACGTAAAGCCGAGAGTTGTAAGCAGCGAGGCAATCGCAATCAGCCAGGTGAGGCTGCGCAATCTAGCAATTAGCGGCGCTAGTGCGAAGCCGCTTGGAATTCCAATCGCGGTGGCTAGCCCGAGATAACCACCCGCAGCCGCAGCAGATAGACCGGCATCAACAAGGATGGTTGGCAGCCACCCGATCAAAACATAGAAACCCAGCGACTGAATTGAAAACAGCCCGAGCAGCGACCAGGCCAATGCAGACCGCTGAACCGACTTGAGATTGCCGCGACTGGGTTCAACTATTTCGACAGGGCTGGCCTGTTTCTCAGCCACACGCAGCAACCAGAAGACGATAGCTAGAAAAACCGGAACAGCTGTGAGCAGCAAAGCGAACTGCCAACCACCGAGAGCTTCGCTGAAAAGCACGGCTGTGGCAGCCATAGCGCTTGCCGAGATTGCTAGCAGTGTTGTGTAAACCGAGGTGAGCAATGAAGCTTTCTTTGCGAAGTCAACGCGCACTAACGTCGGAAGCAAAACGTTCGCAATCGCAATTGCCAGACCGACCATCACGGTTCCAGCCAGCAGGAGTTCGAAACCAAACCAGGCTCGCAGAACAATGGCTAAGAACAAGACCACCAAAACTAGAAGCATGCTCTGGTTCAGGCCGAAACGCCGCATGAGCCATGGCCCGAGGAATGCGCCAAGACCAAAGCAAAGCACCGGCACAGCTGTAAGAAGGCTTTGCTGCGCCGAGTCGAGGCTGAGACTAGCCGCCATCTCTTGCAGCAGCGGGCCGATCGCAGCGATAGGCGGCCTGAGCACCATGGCTATGAAGATCAGAGAGAGGATGGTGAATAGCGCGAAGCGCTTATTCATGCTCTGCCTTTCGATGCAATAAGTATCAGCAATCGCTCGAGCACAAAATTCGGGTCTCGGTATGCTCCCTTGGCCGCCGCATCTGCGTCAACCACGGCGTTTATAACTTTGGCGAAGCCATCGTCGCTCCAACCAACAAGGTTCTTGCGGGATTTCTCAAGCACCCAAGGGTTCATGCCGAGCGAGGCAGCGGTGGCCGACGGATTTCCATGTAACTTTGCTAAATCACGAATGGTCTTTGCTACCGCGCCAACGATTAAAACGGCGTCTTGGCCAGACGCCAAAGCGTGCCTGAGCAGAGCCAGCGCAACAGCTGAATTTCCAGAAACTGCGGCCTCGGCGATTTTCCATGAAGTTGTTTCGACGCGACCACCAAAGTAGGCATCCACTATCTCCTCGGTTATGGTGGCGGCGGAATCTTGGCAGAGCTGCGAGCAAGCCGCTGCGAGCTCGATGAAGTTATCGGCGAATGCCGAAACCATGGCCCTGATTGCACCAGGAGTAATCTGCCGGTTGGCTTCAGCAAACTCGGCAGTAACAAACTCCGTTCGATATTGTTCGCCTTTTGGCTTTGAGCAGAGAGCTTCTGTGACGCGCGAATTTAGGCGCATTGCGTCGAGCAGCTTCTTAGCCCGAACCGTTGCACCGCTGTGAGTGAAGATTACGGTTGCATCAGAGCTTGGGCTCTCTAGGTAGGCAAGACCGTCTGCGATTAGTTCATCGGTGCACTTTTCGACCGATTTGATAACTACTAGCTTTGGTTCAGCGAAAAGCGACGGACTTGTCAGGTCGAGCAGTTGACCGGCACTGTAGTCGGCAGCCTCAATCTCTTGAACTTCGAGACTGGGATCGTTTTGTCTGAGTTGCTCTCGAATCGAACGAATAACTCGACCCGTAAAGTAACTTTCTGGGCCAAAAGCCAAAACCACGGCTGATGGTGTGGCTTTTCTCCACTCAACCTGCTTTGCCTTAGACATTTAAATAGCCTAACCTGCGGCAGTGTTAGCAACCGTGAAGCCCTTGTTATTGCGCGCAAGAGAGATTGAGCCAAGTTGGTCTGTTCTGCAAATCAGGCTGTTTGTTCGCCCAAGCAGTTTGAGTGTTCGGCTGGTTGGATGGCCGTAACCATTTGATTTGCCAACTGAAATAAGTGAGACGCGCGGTCGAATGTACTCAATCAGTTCAGCGTATTGATCCGCAGACCCGTGATGTGAAACCTTGAGCACCAGGTCGTGCTCAGCAACCCAACCCTCGTGCCACGTGTCGATGTTTTCAGCCAAACGCATTTGACCCTTTTCGCCGATATCTGCCAGCGCAAGCAGCGAATAATCAGCGAACCGAAACAGCATCGTGATGCTGGCGTCGTTCGAATCTTCGGCTTCGCTGGCCGTCATCGAAGGGCTCAACACAATCCAGGTTGCGGTTCCAAGAGTGCCTCTCATGTTTTTGTAGGCATTGGTAGTTTTCACTCCACGCACATGCAGTGCGCTAAGGGCTGCCTTGGCTGCCGGTCTTTCGTCGATGAACGGGCTCACCAATACTCGACCCACTGTTCGACCCTTAAGAGCACCATTGATTGCCAAGACGTGATCCTGATCAAAGTGAGTCAGAACCAGCAGGTGAATTTCACTGATGCCTAAATCGGTTAGGCACCTATCGATTTTCGAGTCAAACTTGCCGACATCGATTAGCGCAATGCTTGCGCCAGACCGCAGCACTGTTGCATCGCCTTGCCCAACGTCGCAACTTGCTATCTGCCAGTCATGCTGCGGCCAAATTGCCGATCTCACCGCCTCGACGGTCAGCATCGAAGCGCTCGACAGAATCAAGACCGAGACGACAGCAACCGCGGAGACACGAATAGACGAGTTCTTTGCAACAAGGTAAACCACTATGGCAATTACAAGCGCGACGGCACTAAGTGTGCCAACTAGACCTGTGGCCCAGAAAGTTGTCGACATCGGTAGCCCCGAGAATGTCTGAGCAATTATTGCGATCAGAGCCGCCGGCAGTGAAGCCAACCAAAAGAGTGTCGAGGCCAAGGGCGGAAACCATGAGAGCGAAACGCCGAGAATAGCCAGAACCGTGACAGGAGCAACCAGCGGTTCGCTCAAGAGATTTGCGGCCAGCGAATAAGTCGGAATTCGATCTTGCAGCTGAAGCAAGATTGGAAAGCAGAGCAACTGTGCGGCTGTACTAACCGAAAGTGCGAGAGAAACCCAGCGTGGCATGCGTGGTTTCAAGAGTTCGTAGATTTTTGGTGCAATCAGCAAAATGCCTGAGGTTGCTGCAACAGATAGAGCGAAGCCATACTGAACGGCTATCTCTGGCGAAACAATAACGAGCACGGTGATTGCAATTGAAAGCGCAACTAGCGGGTTAACTTTTCTGCCGCTCAGGTAGGCGAGCAGAATGGCTGCGGCCATAGTTGCCGCGCGAAGAACGCTGGGTTGTGATCCAACCAGAAGCACATAACTGCCCAAGGCAACCAGTGACCATAAAACGCGAACCCGAACGCCAAATCTCTGCAGTGCCAGAAACACGGCACCAGAGACGATTGCGCAGTTAGAGCCAGACACGGCAACCAGGTGGGTGAGTGATGTATCGCGCATCGCCGCTAGAAGTGACTCAGAGGCAAGGCTCGAATCGCCGATTGCGAGGCCAAGAGTCAGTGCAACTGCGTCTGGGTTAACCCCCGCCAGCGCTTGCACAGTAGCCATGCGCAATTGCTCAAAAGGCCAAATCATGAAACCCTCGGCGTTCGGCCGCTGGCCAAAAGAACCCCATGTTGCAGGTTCGCTCGCCGAGGTCAATCTAATTGCCAGAAAAAACAGCGCTGGCACGATGATCAGCCCCAGCCTCGCCAGCTCTTGCCGCGCACTCCTGAGCCAGATGACTGCTGCGAGAACGACCAGCAGCACAATCGCCAACAGCATATAAACCTGCGAATACCAAGCGAAAGCCGCCGCCCAAAGCACCGTGGCAACAACCGGCCAGGTCACAGTGTCACCAGATCTTTCATGCCGTCAAACATCTTGTTGCCGATTCCGCTGACCTTGAGCAAATCCTCCTTCTTCTTGAAACCGCCGTTAGCTGTTCGCCAGTCAATCATTCGACCCGCCAGGGTTGGCCCCACCCCTGGAAGTGCCTCTAGCTCGAGCTGAGAAGCCCGATTCAATGAAATCAGGGCTGTCTGTGCCGATGTCTGTGCAGTCGCTGAGCCGCTCTGCGCACCCGCAGCCATCACAACTACCTGTTCGCCATCTGAGACCTCTCGGGCCAGATTCACCGTCGACTGATCGGCTGACTTCGTGAAACCTCCGGCGGCAATGATTGCGTCGAACACTCGTGCACGGTTAGCCACGATGTAGATTCCTGGTTTCTCAACCTCGCCGACAACATGCACGAACACGCTCGGTTCTTCAATCGAGCTACTCGGTTCTTCAATCGAGCTACTCGGTTCTTCGATCGTGACCGACTCGGATGTGCTCTCGTATGGCTTGGCGGAATTCAGCGAAATGAGAATTGCGCCAATTGTCATCGCAAACACAAAGACGAAAAGAAACAGCCGACGGTTTGCCGTCGGGGTGCTGGCAAGAGCAGCAAGCAGTTTTTCGCGAAGAGCATTCACACAGCGAAGATAGTCGCCAAGAAAAACCTAAGTCTAAGAATCAGAAAGTCTGTTGAGAAAAAGCTATTTCGTAGCGATGTTGACAAGTTTTGGTGCGCGAATGATTACGTTCGCCACCTCTTTGTCACCGATGGCTCGCTTTACATTCTCAGACGCGAAGGCCAGCTCTCGAAGTTCTTCTTCTGTGACCGAAACCGAGACGTCGAACTTGTCGCGCAACTTGCCGTCGACTTGAACAACCGCAACAACCGAGGTTTCAACCAAAAGGGTCTCGTCCGCCGCCTGCAATCCAGCAAGTGCAACGCCAGGCTGATGACCCAACTTGGCCCACATGTCTTCGGCTGTGTATGGGGCGAAAAGCGATAGCGCCTTCGCGACCACCTCGGCGGCCTCGCGCACGGCGGCATCAGCGGGGCCGGCGGCACCGTCGATTGCCTTGCGCAGCGCGTTTACCAACTCCATGATCTTGGCAACGCCAACATTGAACTTGAAGCCCTCGATGGCAGGTGCGAAGTCTCGCAAGAAACTGTGAGTCGCCTTTCTAATTTCGGCGTTGCCCGCAGTCGCATCGGCACCAACCGCAGAGGTGACATCGTTGGCTGCGCGCCAAGCACGAGCCAAGAACTTTGCCGAGGCAGCAGGTGAAACGTCGGCCCAGTCGATGTCATCTTCTGGCGGACCGGCAAACGACATGGTTAGACGAATCGCATCGACGCCGTGTTCATCGAGCTGCTCACTCAGTGCAACAAGATTGCCGCGCGACTTAGACATAGCCGAGCCGTTCATTAGAACCATTCCCTGGTTCAGCAAACGGGTGAACGGTTCTTCGAAATCAAGGTGCCCAAGATCGTGCAACGCCTTGGTGAAGAAACGCGCATAAAGAAGGTGCAGAATCGCGTGAGTAACACCGCCAACATACTGGTCGACCGGCGCCCAAGCCTTTGCGGCATCTTTATCAAAGGCGTGCTCTGTCGAGTTGGGTGACAGAAAGCGCAAGAAATACCAAGACGAATCGACGAAGGTATCCATGGTGTCGGTATCGCGCTTGGCATCAATGCCGCACTCCGGGCACTTTACGTTTACCCAATCGGCCGCGCCACCGAGCGGTGATGTTCCCTTGGGTTTCAGGTCGAGACCCTCTGCCGACGGCAGCAGCACCGGCAGGTCGCTCTCAGGCACCGGCACTTCGCCACATGAATCGCAGTGAATAATCGGAAACGGCGTTCCCCAGTAACGCTGGCGTGAAATCAACCAGTCGCGAAGCCTGAAGTTCTTGGCCTCTTTGCCGAGACCCTTTGCCGCTAGCAATTCGATTGCCTTCGCAATGGCGGCTTGCTTGTCGAGCCCGTTTAGTTCGCCTGAGTTAACCAACGTGCCTGGGCCGACGGTTGCGAAACCAATCACGGATGGGTCGCCCTCGCCGGTGTCGACAACCTGGCGAATAGGCAAATCGAATTGCTTAGCGAACTCGTAGTCGCGGTCGTCGTGTGCGGGAACCGCCATAATCGCGCCTGTGCCATAGTCGGCCAGCACGTAGTCGGATGCCCAGATCGGCAACTTCTCGCCGCTCAACGGGTTAATTGCGAAGGCGTCGAGTTGAACGCCGGTCTTCGTGCGGTCGGTGGCCAAACGTTCGATGTCGTTCGACTTCTTTACCTCTTCGAGGTAAGCCTGGAAAGCCAAGCGCACCTCTGGGCTAGACATCGAAGCAAGTTCGGCAGCTAGATCGCTGTCGGCAGCAACCACCATGAAAGTTGCTCCGAACAAAGTGTCTGGTCTGGTTGTGTAAACGGTAATCGGCTCTGTGCGACCCTCGACTTCGAAGGTGACCTCGGCTCCGGTTGAGCGACCTATCCAGTTGCGCTGCATCGCAATTACTTTTGCCGGCCAGTTGCCTTCGAGAGTGTCTAGATCATCGAGCAGGCGATCGGCAAAGTCGGTGACTTTGAAATACCACTGGGTCAAAGCCTTTTTGGTTACAACGCTGTCGCAACGCTCACAGAGACCTTGAACAACCTGCTCGTTTGCGAGAACGGTTTGGCAACTCGGGCACCAGTTGACGTTTGAGTTTTTGCGATAGGCCAAACCGTTTTTGTAGAACTCTAGAAATAGCCACTGGTTCCAGCGGTAGTAGATCGGGTCGCTGGTTGCCAGCACGCGATCCCAGTCGAACGAACACGCATAGCGACGCATGGATGCTTTTTGCTGGGCAATGTTGTCGTATGTCCAACCCTTTGGGTCGAGCCCGCGCTTGATGGCCGCGTTCTCTGCTGGCAGGCCGAAGGAATCCCAGCCGATCGGGTGCATAACGTTGTAACCCTTTTGTGCCCAGTAGCGCGAGATTACGTCGCCGAGTGCGTAGGCCTCGGCGTGACCCATGTGCAGGTCGCCAGAAGGGTATGGAAACATGTCGAGAACGTATTTCTTGGGGCGAGGGTCGCCTTCGACACCCGAATTGAACAGCTTGAGCTCATCCCAAACCGGCAGCCAGCGGTCTTGGATGGCGAATACGTCGTATTCGGAATCGTTGTTCATTATTTGCTCAGACATCTGCACAAGATTACCAAGCGGGCCGAATGACCGCTTGAATTACTGCGATGACCAGGGGTTTGGCGACTTAAGCGCTCGCAAAAGGGCGGCCGCTTTCAGCTTGGTCTCTTCGAGTTCGGCTGCAGGATGGCTGTCGATCGTGATGCCACCGCCTACTCCAATTGTCGCGTTTTGACCGTCAACCACGATTGTGCGAATAGTCATGCCAAAGTCGGCCACACCCGCGTGAGTCAGATAGCCGATGGCACCCGAATATATGCCTCGCCCCCGACTATTGGCTTTGCTCTCGAGTTCGTCGATTATCTGAATAGCTCGTGCCTTTGGTGCTCCTGTCATCGAGCCGCCCGGAAACGCAGCAGACAGCGCATCGACGCTGTCAAAACCCGAAGCCAGCTTGCCCTCGACCGTGCTCACCAACTGGTGCACGGTGGCATAGCTCTCGACATCGAAAAGTTTGGTTACCTGAACAGAGTTAATCTCTGCCACCCGGCCGATGTCGTTGCGCATCAGATCGACAATCATGAGGTTTTCTGCTCGCTCTTTCTCGTCTTCTGCGAGCTCCTGCGCGAGAGCGCTGTCAACAACCGGATCAGAGTCTCTGCGTCGGGTTCC
>WLIA01000016.1 GCA_009702455.1 Actinomycetota bacterium
AACGACGAGACCATGCTCGTGCAATCTGGAAAACCGGTTGGTGTTTTTCGCACTCACGAGTGGGCACCGCGCGTGCTGCTCGCAAACTCAAACCTCGTCGGTGACTGGGCTAACTGGCCAGAGTTTCGTCGACTAGAAAACCTCGGCCTAACCATGTATGGGCAGATGACTGCCGGCTCATGGATCTACATCGGCACCCAGGGAATCTTGCAGGGCACCTACGAAACGTTTGCCGCTGTCGCCGAACAGAGTTTTGGTGGCACACTCGCCGGCACACTAACTCTCACCGCGGGCTGCGGTGGCATGGGCGGAGCGCAACCGCTCGCCGTGACTATGAACGAGGGCACCTGTTTGATTGTCGACATCGACGAATCACGTTTGCGTCGTCGTGTTGTCGATCGCTATCTCGATGAAATTGCAGACAACCTTGACGATGCCATCGAGCGAGCTGTCACGGCGAAGAATGCGAAGAAGGCAATCTCGATTGGTCTCGTTGGCAACGCGGCAACAATTTTTGCCGAGCTGCTAAAGCGCGAAGTTCCGATCGACATCGTGACCGACCAGACTTCTGCGCACGACCCTTTGTATTACATTCCAGAAGGTGTCGAATTGCGCGACGCTCGCGAATATGCCGAGAAGAGCCCGAAGGAATTCACCGAGCGCGCAGAAGCCGCGATGGCTAAGCACGTCGAAGCGATGGTTGGTTTCATGGATAAGGGTGCCGTGGTTTTCGATTACGGAAACTCGATTCGCGATGAAGCGCGCAAGGGTGGTTACTCGAGATCGTTTGCGTTCCCAGGATTCATCCCTGCGTATATTCGCCCGCTCTTCTGCGAGGGCAAGGGGCCGTTTAGGTGGGTGGCGCTCTCGGGCGACCCGAAAGACATCTATCGCACCGACCAGGCAATTCTCGAGCTGTTTCCTGAGAACAAGCACCTGCACCGCTGGATCAAACTGGCCCAGGAGCGCGTGGCGTTTCAGGGTTTGCCTGCCCGCATCTGCTGGCTCGGCTATGGCGAACGCGACAAGGCCGGAGCCGTGTTCAACGACCTAGTCAAGAAGGGCGAGGTCTCTGCACCTATTGTTATCGGCCGCGACCACCTCGACTGCGGCTCGGTTGCCTCGCCTTACCGCGAGTCTGAGGCCATGCTCGACGGCTCAGATGCAATTGCCGACTGGCCGCTGCTAAACGCGATGCTCAACATCTCTTCAGGTGCGTCATGGGTCTCGATTCACCACGGCGGTGGCGTTGGCATCGGTCGTTCGATTCACGCCGGGCAGGTTTCGGTTGCCGATGGCACAGATCTCGCCGCCGAGAAACTTCAGCGCGTTCTCACCAACGACCCTGGCATGGGAGTGATTCGTCACGCCGATGCGGGTTATGGCGACGCAATCGAGGTTGCTCGTCACAAGCACGTGCACGTGCCGATGCTCGACATCGAATAAATTCGACTTATGAGCAGCGTTGCAATAACCGATATCGGTTCGTTAGTCACGAACGATTCGACGTTAGGCGACGGCGCTCTCGGCCTTCGAAGCAATGCGGCAATTGTTGTTGTCGACGGCAAAGTCGCATGGATAGGTGACAGCCAATCAGTCGGTGTTACCGATAATCGAATTTCTGTTGCGGGTAAGACAGTGGTTCCGGGCTTCGTAGATTCGCACGCGCATCTCGTTTTTGCCGGCGATCGCAGCGAAGAATTTTCGGCACGCATGAGTGGCGAGAGTTATTCGGCCGGCGGAATCAAAACCACAATGGCTGCCACTCGCGCGGCGAGCGATGAAACTCTGCGAGCAAACACTTCACGATTGGTTTCTGAATTGCATCGCAGCGGCGTTACAACTTTTGAATCGAAGTCTGGTTATGCACTCGATGTTGCAAACGAGGCACGCACTTTGCGAATCGCAAAAGAATTCACAGACGAGACCACTTTTTTGGGTGCACACGTCGTGCCCGCCGAATTCGCAAATCGCGGCGACGAATACGTCGAGTTAGTAGTCGGCGAAATGTTGCAGGCTGCAAAATCGCACGCAAAGTGGATTGACGTCTTTTGTGACCGCGGTGCGTTCGATGTCAATCAGGCGCGAACGATTTTGCGCGCGGGAGTTGAGGTCGGGTTACAGCCGCGCATCCATGCGAATCAACTTGCAGACATCGGTGCCGCAAAGCTGGCCGTTGAGCTCGACTGCGCTAGCGCAGACCACTTGACCCACCTCAGCGACGAAGACGTCGAGCTGCTGGCGGCGAGCAACACCGTGGCCACCTTGCTGCCGGGTGCCGAGTTTTCGACCAGATCGAGCTACCCAGACGCCCGCAGGTTGTTTGCCGCGGGGGCAACGGTTGCCATCGCCACCGACTGCAACCCGGGCTCGAGCTTCATCACCTCGATGGCTTTCTGCATGGCGGTTGCCGTGCGAGACATGGCTTTCAGCCCAGAGCAGGCCTTGCTCGCGGCCACGGTAGGTGGGGCAAAAGCCCTTCGCCGAAGCGACATTGGGGCACTTAGTGTTGGCATGCGCGCCGATTTCGTTGTTTTGAACGCACCAAGCTACATTCACCTCAGCTATCGCCCAGGCGTCGACCTAGTCGACTCAACCTGGGTGGCCGGCAAGACCGTCTATCAAAGGTAAGCAATGACGCAAACAGTAACCCTCGGCACTTCTGGTCTGACCCAAGATGAGGTGGTCGCAGTCGCGAGACACTCGGCGAAGGTCGTCATTTCGCCAGCCGCACTCGATGCGATGGCAAAGACCCGCGCGCACATCGAGAGGCTTGCTGTAAGCGAGACCCCGGTCTACGGAATCTCTACCGGATTCGGTGCACTCGCAAACCGTCACATCGACATCGCAGATCGCGTGCAGTTGCAGAAGTCACTAATTCGCTCGCACGCGGCCGGCATGGGCGCAATTGTTGAAACCGAAGTCACTCGCGCACTCATGTTGCTGCGACTAAAAACAATGTGCACTGGTCGCACCGGTGTTCGCCCTGAAGTTGCAGAAACCTACGCGGCAATTCTGAACGCAAAGATCACGCCGATTGTTCACGAGTTCGGCTCGCTCGGATGCAGCGGTGACCTTGCACCACTAGCGCACTGTGCGATGGTTGCGATGGGCGAGGGTCGCGCCTTCGGCGCAGACGGCATCGAGCGACCAGTTGCAGAATTGCTCGCGGCGGCAAACATCACGCCGGTCGAACTGCGCGAGAAAGAGGGTCTCGCACTAATCAATGGAACAGACGGAATGTTGGGAATGCTAATTCTCGCGATTCACGATCTCGAAAAACTCAACAACTCGTCAGATGTCATTGCTGCGATGAGCGTCGAGGCATTGCTAGGAACAGACAAAGTATTTCGCCCAGAACTGCATTTCGCTTTGCGACCGCACGCCGGCCAGGCAACATCGGCAGCAAATATGTTTGCCGCACTTAAGGGCTCAGAAATTGTTGCATCACACGTCGAAGGAGACAACCGCGTGCAAGATGCATACTCGCTGCGCTGTGCACCGCAGGTTTCTGGCGCGGTTCGCGATTCGATTGCCTATGCCAAGTCGGTAGCCGAAAACGAGCTAGCTTCGGCAATCGATAATCCGGTGGTTCTCGAATCTGGCGAAGTCACCTCAAACGGAAACTTTCACGGAGCACCGGTTGGATATGTGCTCGACTTCTTGGCGATTACTGCAACCGACCTGGGCTCAATCTCTGAGCGACGAACCGACAACATGCTCGACAAGGCTCGCTCATTTGGTCTGCCACCTTTCTTGGCGGGAGATGCCGGAGTCGATAGCGGCATGATGATCGGTCAATACACCGCTGCCGGCCTGGTTTCTGAGAACAAGCGCTTGGCGGTGCCGGCGTCTGTCGACTCGATTCCGACTTCGGCCATGCAAGAAGACCACGTCTCTATGGGCTGGCACGCGGCTCGCAAAATGCGCCGGGTTGTCGATAACCTGCGCATGATTCTGGCAATCGAATGGGTTTCGGCCGGTCGAGCTCTCGACTCTCGCGCCCCGCTAAAGCCAGCCAAGGTCACCGGTGAGTGGTTGGCAAAACTGCGCACGCGAGTTGCAGGCGTTGGCCCTGATCGCTTCTTGGCACCAGAACTTCAGGCGGCAGCAGACCTGCTCAGCTAGCGGCTTTCACGTTCTTCGTGTTGCTCATAACCTTCGCGAAGAAGACCGCCGAAAGCAGCGCGGTCGCAATCAGGTAAAGCATCGGTTTCAGACCGGTGAACTCGGCTACTAAACCAAGTGTCGGCGGGCCAACCAAGAAAGCCATGTAGCCGAAAATCGTAATCAGCGCGACTCTGCGCGTTGCGTTCTCGCCCTCGCCAGCTTCTGAAATGAATAGTGGAAAACCGAGTGCCGAGCCGATGCCCCAGAGCGAGGCACCTATCCATGCAAATATCACGGATGTGCCAAAGATCATCATCAGCACGCCAATCGCTCCGATGATTGCCATCACCTGCAAGGTGTTTCTTCTGCCGAAGCGATCTGAAATATTGCCGCCGAAGAATCGCGTGATAGTCATCGTGAGATTGAAGATTGCGAACGCGATGCCTGCGTTGGTTGCCGACTCACCGAAGTCTTTCACAACTGTGAGTGCTAACCAGTCGACAGCCGCGCCTTCGGCGAGCGTGATGCAGAGAATGCCGATGCCAAGAAACATGATGCGCTTGTCTTTGAACAGATTGATTTTTTCTGGCTTTTCAACCTCGGCATTTTTGTGATGCTCTTCTTGCCCCGTGTGCTGTGGCACGAATCTGCGCACGAGAATCGGCAATATCATTTGCGTCGAGCAGAGCAGAATCATTTGCGTCAGCAGGTCAACCGACAGCGCGATGCAGAGAGTGCCGAGAGCTGCGCCGCTTAGTGCGCCAACAGAAAATGCCGCGTGCAGTCTAGGCAAAACCGAACGGCCGCGTTTTCCCTCGATGCTTGCGCCATCAACATTGAGCGGAACATCGACGAAGCCAAACCCGAATCCGGTAACGAAAATGCAAATAGCGAAAAGCCAAATCGAACCTGTCGTTGCCGCGAAGGCCTGACCGATCAAGCCGAGAGCAACCAGATAGAAACCACCGAGCATTTGCGGTCGCGTGCCTAGCCGCGAAATCACTCGCGCGGCAATCGACAGGGCCAGAATCGAACCGATTGCACCCGCAAACAACAACAGGCCAAGCTCGCTGGTTGAGACCCCGAGCAGCTCTTTGATTTCGGGCAGTCGAACCAAGAGCGCCATGCTTGGCGGGCCGATTAGGGCGAACATCACAATCACCGAGCGGTGCCACGATTGCAGGGCTTTTTCTTCTAGAGTCACTGGTTCGACCCCGCTTTCGCCGCCCCAATGGCATCCCGTTTCACGGTGAAAATCAAGAACAGGATGAGTGCCGCCAGGGCGGTAAGGGTTCCGCAGACTGCAATGGTTGCTCTAATGCCGATCTCGCCTGCCAGAAAACCGATCATCGGCGAACCGATTGGTGTGCCGCCCATGAAGATCAGAATGTAAACGCCCATTATGCGACCGCGAAGATTCGGGTCGACGCTGGTTTGCACATAGCTGTTTGCAGACACCAAAGACATCAGCGCGATGGCTCCACCGAACGGCAGCATTATCGAATAGACCAAATAGTTTGGCGCGAAAGATAGCAGAACCAGGGTCAGCCCGAAAAGTGCAGCCCCCGCCATTATTCGTCTCGGAACCCTCCAGCTCTCAAGCCGCGCGGCAATCAGCGCACCAGAGAGCGAACCAATAGCCAAGAAGGTTCCGAGGGCGCCGAATTCGGCTGGCCCCATCTTGAACTCTTGCGTCGCCATAAGTGCGTTGAAGATCTGATAGTTCAAACCAAATGTTGCGCTGAAGAAAACCGTTAACATAACGAGCATTAGATCGAGTCGCGAGCGAATGTAAACCAGCGCGTCACGAATTTTGCTGCCGACCTCTGCGCCTTTTTGAGTGTGCAACTCATCGGCGTTGATCATGGTCAGCGTCACAATCATCACAACATAAGAGAACGAGTTGATTAGAAACGAGGGTCCGGTTCCGAAGAAGAAAATCAACAAGCCACTCATCGCTGGGCCAATAAGTCGACCAACGTTGAAGTTTGCCGAGTTCAAACTGACGGCGTTTGGCAGGTCGGTCTTGCCGACTAGTTCACCGGTAAAGCTTGTGCGCACGGGTGCGTCGAGAGCGCTAAAGATTCCCACAGCTAAGGCGGCAACGTAAACATGCCAAATCTCTACTACTCCAAGAACAATAAGTACGCCTAACCAGGCAGAAACCACACCGGCACCTATGTTGGTTATATAAAGAAGTTTGCGCTTGTCAAACTTGTCTGCGAGAGATCCGGCCCAAAGACTCAAGAACAAAGTTGGCGCAAACTGCAAGCCGGTCACGATTCCTAGAATCTGTGCGCTGCCGGTTAGTTCGAGAACCAACCAGTCTTGGGCAACGCGCTGCGCCCAGGTGCCGATATTCGACATCGCGCTGGCCGGGTAGAGCAGGCGATAGTTGCGGTGCTTAAATGCCCGCCAGGCCTGCGAATTGCTCATTCACTAAACCTAAACGCAATCGCGTCTAGCGCTTGACGAGGTCGGCCACCGACATCAATATTTCGGTCGGTCTAAAGGGGTAGCGCTGAATTTCGGCATCATCGGCGATGCCGGTGAGCACCAAAACGGTGTGCAGGCCAGCTTCGATGCCGGCAACCACGTCGGTATCCATGCGGTCGCCGATCATGCCAGTTGACTGCGAGTGGGCGTCAATCTTGCGCATCGCAGACCTGAACATCATCGGGTTTGGCTTGCCAACAATGTATGGGTCTTTGCCGGTTGCCTTAGTAATAAGTGCCGCAACGGCGCCGGTGGCTGGCATGACTCCCTCGGCCGAAGGGCCGGTGGCATCCGGGTTGGTGGCAATGAATCGAGCACCAGCGTTAATCAAGCGAATGGCCTTGGTTAAGTTCTCGAAACTGAAATTGCGCGTCTCGCCGAGCACCACGTAGTCGGGGTCGACATCTGTCTGCACGTAGCCAACATCGTGCAAGGCTTGGGTGAGACCAGACTCACCGATTACATAGGCTGTGCCGCGCGGGTTCTGCGACTTCAAAAAGTCGGCTGTTGCGAGAGCAGATGTCCAGATGCGATCCTCTGGCACATCGAGCCCACCGGCGCGAAGTCTGGCTGAGAGGTCTCGCGGTGTGTAAATCGAATTGTTGGTGAGCACCAAGAACGGCGTGCCGGCATCCTGCCACTGCTTGATGAGTTCAGCTGCACCGTCGAGGGCTTTGCCCTCGTGCACGAGAACGCCATCCATGTCTGTGAGCCAAGATGTGATTTTGCTTCTGTCAACCATGGGTTCAGCCTATCTTGGGCCTAGTTAGGCTTGACGAGTGAACACAGCAGTGCCTGGCGAACCGAGCCACGAACAAACCACCTGGGGCGTTGGCCCATGGATGGGTGACTTGCCTGCCGAAGACTTCTATGACCCCGAGCTTTTGCGCGAGGGCGACACCCGCAACGTGCTCGACAAATATCGCTACTGGAAGATGGAAGCAATCGTTGCCGACCTAGACGTGCGCCGCCACAGTTTTCACGTTGCCATTGAGAACTGGCAGCACGACCTAAACATCGGTTCGATCGTTCGCACCGCGAATGCCTTTTTGGCAGCCGAGGTTCACATAGTCGGCCACAAGCGCTGGAACCGTCGTGGTGCGATGGTGACCGACCGCTATCAGCACGTTCGGCACCACCCGACGGTCGAGGAGTTTGTGGCTTGGGCTAAGGCCGAAGGCATGCCGATTATCGCGATCGACAATGTGCCCGGCTGCAAGCAGATCGAAACCTACGACCTACCCGAAAACTGCGTTCTGCTGTTTGGGCAAGAAGGCCCTGGCCTAAGCGAGGCCGCGATTGAGGCAGCCGAGGTGGTGCTCGAAATCACCCAGTTTGGTTCGACTAGGTCTATTAACGCGAGCGCTGCGGCGGCCATCACGATGCACTCGTGGGTCATGCAGCACGTCTTCAAGAAATAGCCTTTTGCCAAACCCGACCGCTCGCTAAACTTGATTGGGAACGCGCTCGCGGTTCCAATCCATTTTCTGAGATGAGGCTGTTATGCCTGCTGTTGTGATTGTCGGTGCCCAGTGGGGCGACGAAGGCAAGGGCAAAGCCACCGACCTACTCGCTGAGCACATCGACTACGTAGTCAAGTTCAACGGCGGAAACAACGCCGGTCACACCGTGGTGATCGGAACCGAAAAGTATGCACTGCATCTTTTGCCTTCGGGAATTCTCACACCTGGCGTTGTGCCGGTAATTTCAAACGGTGTCGTAATCGATCTCGCGGTGTTGTTTCAAGAACTCGATGCGCTTAACTCTCGCGGCATCGACACATCCAAGCTGCGCATTTCAGCAAACGCACACGTCATCACTCCATACAACGTAACCGTCGACAAGGTTTCTGAGCGATTCTTGGGCAAACGTGCAATCGGCACAACCGGTCGCGGCATCGGCCCAACCTATGCCGACAAGATCAATCGTGTTGGAATTCGCATTCAAGATTTGTTTGACGAAAGCATCTTGCGTCAAAAGGTCGAAGGCGCACTGGTTGCGAAAAACAATTTGCTAACCAAGGTTTACAACCGCGCAGCAATCAAGGTCGATGACACCGTGAAAGAGCTGCTTTCATACACCGAGCGTCTCGCGCCGATGGTGGCAGACACGGCACTCGAATTGCACCAGGCAATAGAGGCCAACAAGACCGTGTTGTTTGAGGGTGGTCAGGCAACCATGCTCGATGTCGATCACGGAACCTATCCGTTCGTGACCTCGTCAAGTTCAACCGCCGGCGGCGCTTCGACCGGTTCTGGAATCGGCCCAGGCCTGTTCACCACGGTGATTGCAATCGTGAAGGCTTACACGACTCGTGTTGGTTCGGGTCCGTTTCCGACAGAGTTGTTCGATGAGAACGGCGAGTTCTTGCGCAAGACCGGTCACGAGTTCGGCACTACAACCGGTCGCCCGCGTCGCTGCGGCTGGTATGACGCACCTATCGCGCGCTACTCTGCTCGCATTAATGGCGTCACCGACTTCGTGATGACCAAGCTAGACGTGCTAACCGGTCTAAAAGAGATTCCTGTTTGTGTTGCCTACGAGGTAGATGGTGTGCGCCACGACGAGATGCCCGTTTCTCAGTCAGACTTTCACCACGCAAAGCCGATCTATCAAAACTTCGCCGGCTGGACAGAAGACATCTCTGGTTGCAAGAAATTTGAAGACCTGCCGAAAACCGCTCAAGACTACGTGCTCGCAATCGAGAAGATGAGCGGCGCGAGAATCTCAGCAATCGGTGTTGGGCCGGCGCGTGACGCAATTATCGTGCGTCACGACATGCTCGCGAAATAAAACTAGTTTGTCGGTGCTGGCGTAGAGAACTGCACGTCTAGCAGTTGTGAGCAAGTTGCCTGCACCATTGAAGTGGCGTCACCAACTGTTTCGAGCATGGTCTCTTCAGACTCTTTGCTCACGTATGTCTCAAGTTGGGCGAGGGCAATAAAACCGTCACTCAGCTCTTTGCCCTCAATTGACTCGTCGATGCCCTTGTAGGCACCGCGAAACAGGGTGTAGTAGAAATCGGTGATGTTGTCTTTCGTGTATGCGTCTTGCAACGCCGTGTTGAAGTTCTCGCAGGCCAACTTTTCGTCGCGCAATTCTTGGGCTGGCTTTTCAACGGTTCCCAGATAAACCGTACCGCCAACAAGCAAAACCCCAATTACTGAAACGGCGATGATGGAGTCTGCCCAACCCCATTTGTACTTCTTTTTTGGCTGCTTGCTTGTCATGGGTTCAAGATTACCTAGTCGATTGTGTCGCTGGCTTGGCCGAGAGAGAATAAACGGGTGACATTCGACCGTGATGACCTCGACGAGGTCGATGAGGCTGCCGAGCTCTGGGGCGGCGGCCCATCCGAGCTGACTTTTGCTGGCTCACGGCACATCCCGTTCTATAAATTCACCTACTTTGCTGATCGCCTCGACCTGCGCAGAGTGGGTTACGAACTCGACAAGTTCGAAGCTCTTTTTGACCTCATGGATGACGCTCGCACCAGCCAGGCCATTCGCATCAACCGACTTTTGCACCTGCCGAGCGGCCCAAACGAGACCGTTCGAGGTGGCAATGTGCTCTGGCAACCCGGACGGGCGCGCGAGATTGAGTTTCGGGTGATGGAGGTTCTGCACCAGTTTGGCCTCTCGATTGTGCCGACAACCCTGCGCCGCATTCTTGGCCAGAGCTTCAACCGCGGTGAGATGAATGCCTTCGAAATCGACCTGATCGATGTGTTCTACTGGGCGGCGCTGGCCCAGGTTGCCCGCGACTACGTGTGGCGAGACCAACGGCTCGAGGAGTGGTGCGAGTATCTCGAGTATCCGGTGCGCCGAACCTTCGGCCCAGAGGCGGTTCGTTCGGCCGCTTGACTCTATGTCAGAGGGTGCCTGTACATATAGAAAGTAAGGGCGAGGGTGCTCGGCAGGAGTTTTTACCCCTTTCAACTCCGTTCCTTCCGTCGTTTGACCGAGCACCCCGACCCCGCCCTTGCGGGAGGTAGCAATGAAATACACCCGAACAGCAAAGAGCATCAGCTTCACAACACGCATAGATCACGTGCGTATCGAATCGGTCAAATCTGGATACAAAATCTATGCCGATGGCGACGACCGCGAAGCCATTTACTTTTTAGGCGAACACCAGACCACGGCGGTAGCCGAGGCGCTTGGAATGCAAGCCGAAGCCAACTTTCTCGACTTGGTAGAGAACGCCATAAAAGCCGGACATCAGAACGAAGTCTTTAGCGCTGCAATTAAAGATGCCAAGTCGGAGTTCTTCTGGATGAACATGGATCAAATCGATCGCTACCTAATTGGCGGCGAGCAGCCTGGAGAAATCGAAAGCGATTAACTAGCTTTCGTTATCTCTGTCGATTTTGTTCCAAGATATTTCACGGTCGACGATGTGAGTGTCGCGATGCTGCTCACGACTTTCATACATCCACCCATCGACCTGCACATCATGCATCTTGCTGACCGGTGCGTTGCAGAGGGAACAGAAAACGAACCAAGAAGGCTTGCCTTTACTTGCTAGTTCTTTGCTTTGCATGAACTCCATGAATTCCGATTCAGCATCAAGCGTGTATTCAATTTTTTCGGCAAATGCTCGAGTGGCGTTGTTCCAGTGGGCATGGGGCACTCGAACAACTGATGCTCGAAGCAACCGCAGCAGATCTCGTCGATAGAGTTCGCTGCGACACTCGTGCAACGGGTGATCGCTTGAGCTAATGCCTGAATTTGGCTCCGCTGCTCCTAGATAACCGCACTCTGTGCACCACCAAGAAAAGAACTCCCCATCGGTGTTTATGGCTGGCCACTTTCGAACGAAGAGCTTAGTCAAGTCACCTTTTACGTGATCTACGTGCCCCCTGGCTCTAAACACTCGTTCCTGTGTAATTGAAAATGGTTCGTCGTCTGTAACCTCGACGCTTAGCCCACAACTGCAGTGGCCTCCGGTGAGATATCTGTGCAGAGATGTTTTTTGGCACTCTTGAGCGTCTTCCAACGCAATTTTGTGTTGGTTTATAAAAACGCGAACCGTATTGCTCTTTCCTCTTTCATAAATCTTGGCTGTCAATTTTTTGATTGAAGCCTCGACGTCGAGAATTGCCAGGTCGTAAGTTATCAATTTTCTATCCCTTCGTGAAAATGAAGCTTTTGGAAAGCAACTAGCTTCGAAGCACTGTCGTCAGTGGCAGCCGGCTCTATGTGATCGCAGATCTGGCAATAGTAGAAAACAGACCAGGTTCCAGTTTCGTCATCGCGCAATGTGACTCTGAAACTTGTTAGGAGTGTGCCATCCGTGTGATTTAGATGACCAGGTGCATACATCCACGCCGAGCGCCATTCGAGATCGCCAGGTTGTGTCGGCGCTAAAAGACCGCAGTTGCAAACCGAGTAACCGGTTAACCCAGAGACACCGGTGTGAATCTGATCACGTTGCTGCTGCGCTATTTTGGCATAGGCCATCTGGCGCTCGGCGCACTTCCAAACCGCGTACCAGTGCTTATCGTCTTGCAGAGCCTCGGCACGGTGCCGCGCATAACTTGCAGAAGTTTCTTCGGCTTCGAGCACCATGGTTGAGTATCGATAGTCACCGATAGTTTTTGATGATGGCATTACTCAGCCACCTCGTCTTCGGTCGAATCCTCTGACTCATCGACGAAGTCTTCAAACCACTGGCCGATCATGTGCTCGCGAAGAGCACCTGTGTACTGCAAACGCTCGCGTTGGCTCATGTTTTTCCACGCTTCGGTGTCAATCTCGAAGAATGCGTGACCACCTGATTGGCTCTCGGGCGGGGTTTGGTTTTGTTCAGACATGGGCGTTAGCCCCTTTCCGGGGCCGAAGCCCCATTGTTTTGATTTCGGCAATTTGCCGAAATCCTTCTCTTCCCCTGAGGCACCGTTGCAATGGAAACGGTTGCCGCACAGCTAGTCAGGTACTTAGCGCTGTCACTCTTGAGCAAGCTCTATTTAGTTATCGTCCTCGTCATCGGTTGACCCAAACAAAAACGGGTTGCGAGCACGAGCCGATTTTTCACGGATGGCGTCGCTCTGCTCGAGCACCTCGAGATCGAGGTCTGCGAAGTGCATCTCTGAGATGTACTTCTTCTTGAATGTGGCCTCGAGGGCCTTGGCGCACTTCTTGCACTTGTTAGCGCCGAGAGCAGACTTCTGGCACTCGTTGTCGCAATGCGAGCACTGTGACTTTGACAACTTGGTGCCGCATGCACAACGACCTGGCTTGTTAGCCAGTAGATCCTTGTTCTTTTTAAACATGTATCGCCGCCTTCTTCTTGTGGAAATGTTGCAGGTTGATGTTTAACAGCGAAATCGAGAGCGTTATTCCCGAAATCGAGCTGTTGTTACTTAGGCGTTATGAATCCGTAATTCGGTTCATGAGATTCCTCCTATCGGTTGACCGCCGCTTTGGCTGTCCGTCTTTTTTCAACCATTTGGCACCTTTCCGGGAGGCCCGGAGGTTGCCACGATCTTTTATTGATCGCTATCGGGGACATGGTTGCCGCACCGATTCTTGTAGCAGTGATTATGTTAACGCAGCCCACCGACATTTATTACGATGCGAGTTCATAATCTTTTTTGATCAATCGAATTTCACAACCGAGGCTTTTAAGGTCGCGTGACAACGAACCTTCGAGGCTCACGATCACAACGTTGGTGCCTTTCTTCATGAGGTATTCGGCAAACGGAGCAAAGGCATGGTCACCCGATGCAATAACGACAGTCTCGAATCGTTCAGGCAGGTTTCCCTCAAGAATCTCTTTGACTAGCACGATGTCTGCGCCGTCTTTGCCTGCCTTGAAACGGTGCTCGCCACCAGGCCAGCCAACGTGAGCTGCTAAGGCATTGGCCTTTCCTGTAGCGATGATTGCGAGGTCTCGCGCAGATGGCTTGATGAGCTTTCTAACTTGGAAGGCTGCCCTGAAGGCGTCCATCGGGGTAATCAGTGCTTTTCCAACAAGGTTTTCTACGTCAGCTAGCAAGCAGGAGCGACCCTCTTTCAAAGACCTCTTTGTCTTCAATTTCATTGCAATCCTTTCACTCGGAAGAAGTGAAACACTACGTCTACTGAATACATTCCCGTGGCTCTGTTCGCCGATAGAGAATGGATTTCTTCTCACCATTTAGTGCGGTTTGGCTGATGGCATTATCTGTTCCCACAACTGGGAACTGATAACTAATCGTCTGACTGATCGAAATCGAGCGGCGACATGTCCATGTTGAGCTCGTAGAGTCGCGCCGGTTTTCCGCGCTTGGTGTTGTCGACCTTCATGGTTTGACGAAGCAGCGGCATGTCTGATTGCAACATTGAGCGCCTGAACTGGTCGGCCTGAGACTTTTCGCCGCGAGCGACATCCCTGAAATCTTGAAGATCACTTATGCGAAACTCGCTGCCGAATGGAAGCACGCCGAGGTAGCGGAACGGATCGAGGCGACCGGTGAATGCGTGCCGCAACTTGCGCCAAGCGTAGAACACCATGTCGTCGTGATCGTGCCCGAGAATGGCCGGTTTGCCCAAATCTAAATTGGTTCGGCGTTCATGGCCGCGCTTTTGGTTTGGCGTGAGTCTGTAGCCGAAACGCGAAACACCGTCGAATTCTTCGAGCCCGCCGTTCTCTCGTTCCCACACTTCGATGAACTCCGACGACGTGACGAGCTCAAGCCCGACCTCATAGCGACCGCCAAGAAACTGTCTCAGGTCTTCGAATGCGATGGCACCCCAGTAGGGAATCGAAATTACGCGGTGGCCAACGTTTCGGTCTGCTTTGTCGAAAATGCCAATTTGCCTCAGTTTGACCTTGGTTTTGACACCTAGAACTTCGCGAACCACACGGATGGCGGCCTGCAGCAAACTCTCGTCGCCCGTCACAAAGTCGCCCGGCAGCACACGGGTTTCCTGGTCGGTTTCGGTGTCTCGCATGGTCACGACGTAGAGGCCGGTTCCAATGTCAGAGGTGCCTGATAACTTTTCACTTCTGATGAGTGAATCTGCCCAAATTGAGTTTGCGAGCTTTTCGGCCTCGACCAGCGTGAATAAAGCCACGTTGACCCCGAGGTCTGGCTTGAGTCGGTCGTTTTCGATCACTTGAGGCACCTTTCGGCTTGAGTTTATAAGAATTTCAGCCAATACCGTAATTAAATGTCAGTCGCTACGTATAACATACTAGAATAAGAGCGATAATGAGATAAACAAGAAAGGTTTCCAACATGAACGCAGATAACAAGAACTGGGCAGCAGGCCTGGCCAGCAACACCCCGCTTGATCAGTTGCTAAGCCAGCTTGCTCAGGCACGTCCAGCAGCCACCAAGGTGCTTGCCGGTGCCCTACCAAAGATTCACGTTGGCCGCAGCTACAGGGTCGCAAACCTAGAGTGGTTTCCGGTCTGGACTGACGCGGCCCTCGCACCTCGCACCTATGTCACCAACTTTGACCCACAGCAGGTCAAGGTAGCCGAGCAGGCTCAGGCCAACGTCGGTGGGCTTCAGATCGAGAACACCACCCAGGAGCCGGTGCTGCTATTCGAAGGCACCCTTCTCGAGGGTGGCTGGCAGCACCGCGCCCTCACCAGAACTGTTTTGGTGCCGGCGTCATCCGTGGTCTCGTTACCTGTCGTCTGTGTAGAGCAGGGTCGCTGGGGCGGCGCTTCGAACCAGATCATTGGCACGAAAGTTGCCAGTGCCGGAATTCGTGCGGGTCTTCGCGGTCTGCGCAAAGAAGGTCAGTTCGTTGCACAGAGTTCTGCAGATCAGAGTGACGTTTGGCACAAGGTCGAGCGCTTGGCATATGAGTCAAACATTCACAAGCCTTCGCAGTCTTTCGTCGAAATGCGCAACGACCTAGATGTGCGCATGCAGATTGACAAGATTGTCGCGCTCGCCGGTCAGCGTGGAGTTGTAATTGCAATCGGTGGTCACCCTGTGGCTCTCGAATTGTTTGATCACCCAGACACTCTTGCCGAGCGTCTCGACTCAATCGTGCGGGGCTACATTGCAGAGTCAATGTTGCGCGACTTTGTTGCTACACCAAGCTCACGAGTTCGCACATTTGTCGATCGCACCGAACGCCAAGAGCTATCAGAAGATGTCGATGCAAATCGCAAGCGCACCACTTCTAACGCACACGTTGCATCAGAAGCGTTGTTCGAATCAGATGTCTTGTTGCACCTGTCGACACTAAACGTGAAGCACGAGTTGGTGTTGGCCGCATAAAGCGAAGCCGACGAGGCGTGTTGGGTCTGCAAGCCGCAGACCATCGATTTACCTAAGTTTTTTCGAATCTATTAGAAGGATGTGATCGTCAATGAAAGTTGACTTCCGTTTTGAGCACCACCTGGTGAAGGCCAACACCAAAACACCAATCGGCCTAATGATCGAGTGCACCGCACCTGGCGCACCGATTGCTGCAACTGCAACCGTTCGCCCATCGCAGGGAGTGGTCTTTGTTATTGACCGCTCTGGTTCAATGGGCAGCGGCCGTCTCGAGTTGGTCAAGAAGACCATTCTCGAACTACTGTCACGCCTAAACCGCAACGACTTCTTGTCTGTCGTTAGTTTTGACGACACAGCAATTGTCGAGGTTGAGATGAAGCGCGTTTCAGACCACAACATGTCTGAAGTTCGTCGTCGCATCAGCGACATGCGCCCTGGCGGCAGCACCAACCTAGAAATGGGTTACCGCACTGGCATCGAGCAGGCTTCGCTTGCCGGCGTCGAGACCAAGATCGTGTTGCTCTCTGACGGGCAGGCAAACACCGGGGTAGTTGACCCAGCGCTTCTCGGCCAGTTGGCAGCTAGGGTAACCGAGCACATGATCAGCACCTCGACCATCGGCATCGGCACCGGCTACGACGAGCGCATCCTTGATGCACTTGCTGTGGCTAGCAACGGAAACCACTTCGCAGCAATCAATCTGGGCGAAGCCGTTGACGGTCTAACCGCCGAGTTCGACGACCTGTTGAACAAGACGGTTGCCAACTTGAAGGTTTCAATCGAGTTGTCACCAAGGTTTGCCGGCGCGGGTGCGAGCATTCGCAAAGCTCAGTACTTGCGCAAGTTCACCGCACAGGGTGGCCTCGCGAATGCAGAGTTGGGCGACATGTGCTCTGACGAAGAGAAGAACTTCGTGTTCGAACTCAACCTTGGTGAGGTCGACTTCACCGATGGTGCGTCTGAGCGTGCTGCGACGATCAACATCGAGTGGCTTGACCTTGAGACTAACCAGTCGCGTAGTCTTCAGACCGAGCTCAACGTATCCGTGGTGAAAGCCGAAGACTACGTTGAACCAGCTCGCGACGAGGATGTTCTCGCTGAAGTGATAACGATTCGCATGCAGGAGCGCAAGGAGTATGCAATTGAGCTCATGCGTGAAGGTCGTGTGGTCGAAGCACAGGCTTTGATGGCTGAGCTTGGCATGGAGTATGAGCGCATGCTCGCGGAATTTGTCGGCATGAGTTCGCGATCACGTTCTCGCATGCACAGCGAAATGGTTGACAGCATGTCGTTCTCAACCATGTACGACGACGAGTTCATCAAGCGCAGCACCGAGAGCGTTAACCGCAAGCGTTCAAGCAAGCCAGACCCTCGCAAAAAGGGTGATGTCTAATGTGGGTATTCACAGAGACCGGGTTTGTTAGTGCCGTGCGAAAAGACAGCACTCCAGATGTGATCACCGTTCGCGCGCGTGATCGCAAGTCACTCGAATCTCTAGCTGGGCTCGCTCAGGTTGAGATCGCGAAGTCACCAAACGGTGACTACCCGTATCGATTGTTTGTTGCCACCGAGGTCTGGGCCGAATGGGTCAGCCTCGTGGCGATGAACGTCGACTACGACAATTTCAAAAGCCACGTGGCTGAAACACGTGGTTACGGCTACGCTCACGAACTTTCGCGAGTTTGGTCGGTAATGCTAGATACAGAGGATGAAGATGCAAGACCGCACTAAGAAACAGCCCCTATGGGTGGAGTACGGCGAAATCTATCTCGACTGGTTGTTGGGTGGGCGCTCTGGCGCTCACCCTTCAGACCCGATACGAGCCAAGATTGCCGTCGAAAAACTCGTAGAAAGGCTGAAGGGCTCGATCGTGGTTCACGACCCGGCTCTCAACGCCGACTTCGAGGCCGACAAGGCCGAGCTCGCCAAGATTCACGGCGAGGCGCACATCCACGGGGCAATCGACGACTATGTCGACAGCCTCTGGAGTGGGTCTAGAGAGTCGATGGCGAAGGCCGGCTTGGCCATGTTTCGCGGCACCGTTCGCGCTGTTCGTGCGCTCTTGGGCGGCAAGGCTCGGGTGGCTTTCAACCCTCAGGGGGCGAAGCACCACGCAATGCGCGACAACTCAAGTGGGTTCTGCCTGTTTAACGACATGGCTTGGGCTGCACTCGAGTTTGAGGCTGCCGGGCTAAAGCCGCTTTACCTTGACTGGGACATTCACGCGGGCGATGGAGTCTATGAGCTCCTTCGCAACACTGGCATTCCAACTTTGAGCATTCACAACGGGTCGCTTTTTCCTGGCAACCCGAACATGCAAGACCGCGGTCGCCTTTCTGAGCGCCACACCGTTCACCAGCTCGATGAGCACGCCTACAACTGGAATGTGCTCGACGACGATGGAGACGAGGGCTTCAAGTGGGCGATCGACGAGGCAGCCAAGGTGATTGAAGGCTACGCGCCGAACGTCATCCTGCTGGCTGCCGGAGCCGATGGGCACGAAGGCCAAAACGGTCTTGGCATCAGAAACCAGTACACCTATGCCGGCTTCGAGTATGCAGCCGACATGGTGGCCGAGCTCGCCGAGAAGCACAACGCAATTGTGCTAATTGGTGGGTCAGGTGGCTACCAGCCGCTAGATCACACCCCAGAGATCTGGGCCCGTGTGGTCGAGCGCATCTACAGCCGCCTATCTGACTAAATGTCAGAGGGTGGCACTATGTTGACCAGTGAAAGGAGAGCAAATGTTGTTTTTGGATGACATCGACTTTATTGACGTTGTCAAAGAGGAGCAGTTCAACGATGTTGTGACTGTCAGCGCAAGTTCACCGCTTGCTCTTGCGAAGTTTCAGTACCACAGCGAGAGCAAGATCATCGTGAACGAACAAAACTTTGCTTTTCCTTTCACTGTTCACGTAACACCCGATTCGGCCGCCTACTTGCTCAAGTGCAACAGGGTTTACTCGGCCGAGAAGGTCGCAAACATTTCACCAGGGCCCGTTGCCTTTTGTTATCGCGGCTACGACTCAGAGACAGAAGATCCAACTTGGGGCTACTGTTGGCCAGACGAAGTCGATGACATAAAGTACGGAATCATCGGCGTCAAAGACATGAGCTTCTATCCGTTGTTCGAAGTTCCGAGTGAATTACAAGAAGAAGCAAACCAGAAGGGTTAGGCAAAGATGGCTAAGAAAAAACCTTATGAGCAGTATCAAGAAGAAGTCTTCGCAATCTCGCGTTCGAAGATTGAGAACTTTGTGCAGTGTCCACGCTGCTTCGTGCTTGACCGTCGACACAAGGTTGCCGTGCCAAGCGGTCCATCCTTCACAATCAACAGCGCGGTTGACTCACTGCTCAAGAAAGAGTTTGACCGTCACCGCGAGGCCGGCACGGTTCACCCCGTTCTCAAAGAGCTGGGTTGCGACCTGGTTCCACTAAAGAACTCCAACATGGATGTCTGGCGCGAAAACTTTAAGGGCGTGCGCTACCTGCACGAACCAACCAACCTGGAGATATTTGGCGCTGTTGATGATCTTTGGGTGAATGGCGATGGAGAAATCGTTGTCGTCGATTACAAAGCCACCGCTAAGGCCTCACCGGTTGAAGAACTAGGCACCGAACGTTGGCACGATGCATATCGCAGGCAGATCGAGGTCTACCAGTGGCTGCTTCGCCAACTCGGCTACAAGGTAAGCAGCACGGGATACTGGCTTTACGAAACAGCTCGCAACGCTGCCGATGAATTCAACCAGAAGCTCGACTTTGATGCTCGGCTTATTGCCTACGAGGGCAACACCGATTGGGTCGAGCGCACCCTGAATCGCATCAAGGATGCGCTAGATGACGATGGCCTGCCTTGGGCTGGCGATGATTGTGAAGTTTGCAAGTTCTTTGATGACCGCGCTTTTGCAACGAGCAACCAGGGCGAAGAGCTATACCCACACTGCTTCGTTTGCGGAGAAGTGAAAAAGAAAGCAATCTACGGAATGCCGAGTGGGCCACTTGACGAGAGTCGTTTCGAAACCATGGGCTGCATCATCAACATTGATACACCAAACGCTGACTGGATCTGTCGCAAGTGTGAAACCGAGAATGACGAAAGTTAAAGTAGTTCTCGGCGACATTACAAAACTCAAAACCGACGCAATCGTTAACGCCGCAAATGTGGCGTTACGCGGCGGAGGCGGAGTTGATGGCGCAATACATCGAGCGGCCGGCACCGGGCTTCTTGAAGAGCTGATAGAAAAGTATCCCGACGGAATTGTGGTTGGCGAAGCAGTGCCAACCTTTGGCCACAAACTCAAAGCCATGTATGTGATTCACACGGTTGGTCCACGCTATTACCTGGGCGGAGTCGATCACGCCAAACTTCTTGCCGACGCCTATCGAAACTCAATGCGAGTGGCCAATGATCTCGGATGCAAATCAATCGCCTTTCCATCAATTAGCACCGGTGTCTACGGATATCCGATCGCCGAGGCTGCCGAAATCGCGGTTCGCACGGTTCAAGAAGAGATCGCTGCCGGAAACGAATTACAAGAAATTGTCTTTTGCTGCTTCGACCATGAAGCCGCAGATTGCTACAAAGAACTGCTGGCCAGTTAGCCAAATAGCGCAGGTAGGGTTGCCTTAAACGCTGTGCGCATTTCTGAAAGATCGAAAGTCGAGACATCTTGAATTTCAATCTCGCCGGAGTCATCGGTAACACCAATGCGAAGAACCGGAATGCCGCGTGCCTCACAGAGGCCCATGAACTTCACGTCATCTTCGCGACCAATCGAAACCAAAACTCGTCCGGTCGACTCACTAAATAGTGCGCAGGTGCGATCGACGTTGTCGCGTTCGCAAATCTCATCTAGCCAGACGCGAGCGCCCATGTTGAACCTGAAGCACGATTCAACTAGAGCCTGAGCCAAACCCGCCTCGCTGAGGTCGTGGGCAGACTCGATCAGGCCCTGAAGCGAAGCTCCGTGCAGCAGGTCGGCAAGCGCAGCTTCGTGAGCGAGGTCAACAACCGGAGGGCGGCCACCGAGGTGGTCGTGAATAACGTCGGCCCAGACAGACCCGTCCAGCTCATCGCGGGTAACGCCGAGCAGGTAGATGTTATTGCCGGCATCCTGCCAACCAGACGGGATGCGCCTAGCGACATCATCGATCACGCCGAGAACACCGACCACCGGGGTCGGGTGAATCGCAATATCGCCGGTTTGGTTGTAGAACGAGACGTTGCCGCCGGTAACCGGAATGCCAAGTTCGAGGCAGCCATCGGCCAAGCCGGCAGTTGCCTGCTTGAACTGCCACATGACCTCGGGGTTCTCAGGGCTACCGAAGTTAAGGCAGTTAGTGACGGCCATAGGCTTTGCGCCGCCAACGGCTACGTTTCGGTAGGCCTCGGCGAGAGCTAAACGCGCGCCCTGGTATGGATCGAGCTGGCAGAAACGGCCGTTCGCATCGGTGGCAATCGAGACACCGAGACCACTGGTTTCGCTAACGCGAATCATGCCGCTGTCATCTGGCATGGCAAGCGCTGTGTTGCCACCTACGTAGTGGTCATACTGGTCGGTGATCCAAGACTTCGAAGCCTGGTTTGGCGATGTGACAATCTGCCAGACCTGCGCGCCGAGGTCGCTTCCGCTTTCGTTTGCGCGATACAAACCGCGTGCGTGAACCGAGTCGGCGTTGAGCGCATCCTGGTATGAAGGAAATGCAACTGGGCGTTCGTAAACAGGGCCATCGTGCGCAACAGTGCGAGGTGGAACGTTCACTATTTCTTCGTGACCCCAGTTGATGTAGAGACGCGGTTCTGCGATGACCTCACCGAGAATCGAAAACTCGACTTCCCACTTGTTTACAATCGCTTCAAACTTCTTGCGATCTTTCTTCGGAACAATCGCCATCATGCGCTCTTGTGATTCGCTCATCAGAATTTCTTCTGGCGTGAGTGATTCGTCTCGCTTCAAAACGTTTTGCAGTTGCACACGCATGCCCGCGTTTCCATTCGAAGCAAGCTCGCTAGTAGCACACGATAAACCGGCACCGCCAAGGTCTTGAATTCCGGCAACGACGTTTGCCTTGTATAGCTCTAGGCAGCATTCGATCAGAACTTTTTCTGCGAACGGATCGCCAACCTGCACGGCAGGTCTGCGCGAAGGGCCGTCGCTGTCGAAGGTTTCAGAAGCGAGAACTGAAACACCACCGATTCCGTCGGCACCGGTTCGAGCACCGAAGAGAATTACAAGATCTCCTGGGTTTGACGCAATCGCGAGTTTCAAATCTTCGTGACGCAGAGCGCCGATGCTCAGTGCGTTGACCAACGGGTTGCCTTGGTAGACGCGATCAAAAACAGTTTCGCCACCGATGTTTGGCAGACCCAGGCAGTTGCCATAGAACGAGATGCCGCTAACCACGCCGTTCACAACGCGGGTGGTGTCTGGATGATTCGGCGCTCCGAAGCGAAGCTGATCCATGACGGCGATTGGGCGTGCGCCCATGGTCAAGATGTCACGAACAATGCCGCCAATTCCGGTGGCCGCGCCCTGAAATGGCTCGATATAGCTCGGGTGGTTGTGGCTCTCCACCTTGAAGGTGACCGCCCAACCCTCGCCGATGTCAACAACGCCGGCGTTTTCACCCATGCCGACCATTAGGTGCTTCTTCATCTCATCGGTGACTTTCTCACCGAACTGACGAAGGTAAATCTTCGAAGACTTGTATGAGCAGTGCTCAGACCACATGACCGAATACATTGCGAGCTCGGCACTGGTTGGGCGGCGACCAAGAATTTCGACAATTCGCTCATACTCTTCGAGCTTCAGACCCAGTTCTTTCCAAGGCTGCGCTTTGTCTGGCGTCTCGGCAGCGTTGGCTGTCGTGTCAACGCCCGATGCGATTTTCTTTTTGAACAGTGCCATGAATTCGCCCTATGCGCTAACTAGTGCGTTCAGCACAGACTTGAAAAACTGCAGACCATCAACACCGCTTCGCATCGCAAGATCGGTGTCTGGCCCAAAGCCCGGTTCAACCGCGTGCTCAGGGTGTGGCATCAAGCCAACGACATTACCGCGCGCATTGCGCAAACCGGCGATGTCATTCATCGATCCGTTCGGATTCACATCTAGATATCTAAATGTGACAAGACCTTCGCCTTCGAGGCGAGCTAGTTCCTCATCGGTTGCGATGTATCCGCCTTCGCCGTTTTTCAGCGGGATGGTGATCTCTTGATTGAGCGTGAACTGGTTTGTCCAGGCAGTGTCAACATTCTCGACGCGCAGCTTCTGATCGCGGCAGATGAAGTGTTGGTGCTCATTGCGAATCAATCCGCCAGGCAGAAGGTGCGATTCAACAAGAACCTGAAAGCCGTTGCAAATTCCGAGAACCGGTAATCCTTGATTTGCTTTCTTGACGATCTCTTGCATCACAGGTGCCTGCGCTGCGATAGCGCCGCAACGCAAATAGTCTCCGTAAGAAAAACCACCAGGCAAAACAACTGCGTCAACTTTTTGTAGTTTGGTGTCTGCGTGCCAGAGCGAAACCGGTTCACCTCCGGCTAGACGAATGGCGCGAGCTGCATCGCGGTCATCCAGCGTGCCCGGAAAAGTTACTACGCCAATCTTCATGTTTAGTTCTCGACGGTGACGTTGACAACGTCTTCGATAACCGCGTTGCTGAGAAACTCGTCGCCAATCTTGCGGGCGTCAGCAAGGTCTGCGTCTGTGATTGGTCTGTCGAAGTGAAGCTCGATGCGCTTGCCGATTCGCACGCCTTTGATGTCTTTGTTCCCACCGCGCTGCAGAGCGTTTGCCACTGCCTTGCCTTGCGGGTCTAGAAGGTCAGCCTTTGGCATGACCTCAACGATGATCTTTGGCATGTTTCCCCTAAATTTGGGTTTTTGCGAGCATTTTGAGCCCGGCAACATCGGCGAACCCCTTTATTTTAGCGGTATTCGAGTCAGCGTCTTGGTTGCCGAGCCTTTGCCAAGATCCTATGAAGTCAGCAGTTCGACTAATTTGGCATACTTGCCAGCGGTTTGAGTCACAATCTCGTCAGGAAGCCTCGGAGGATTACCCTCTTGGTTCCAGTTGGCCGCAAGCCAGTTGCGCACAATCTGCTTATCGAACGAGTCTTTGCGTTCACCTGCGAGCCAAGCGCTCTCAGACCAATAGCGGCTTGAGTCTGGCGTGAGCACTTCGTCACCAAGCGTTATCTTGCCTGTTGCCTGGTCAACCCCGAATTCGAATTTGGTGTCGGCAAGAATCAGCCCGGCCTTTTCGGCTAACTGGCTGGCATCGGCAAAAATTTGCAAACTCAAACGACGAAGTTCAAGCGCATTCTGCTCGCCGATCAACTCGATGGTTTTTTCAAAAGAGATGTTCTCGTCGTGTTCGCCGAGCTCAGCTTTGAATGCTGGAGTAAAAATCGGTTCGGGCAATCGATCTCCGAAGCTCAAACCCTCTGGCAGTTTCACGCCGCTAATCGAACCGGTTGCCTGGTATTCCTTCCAGCCAGAGCCGCTGATGTATCCGCGAACTACACACTCGATCGGAAACATTTCGAGTTTCTTTGCAACGGTCGCGCGACCAGTGACCTCTGCCGGAATCTGAGCTTCGTGCGAAACGTGATTCGCAACAGACAACTTCTCAAACCACCAGTTGGTGAGAGTTGTTAGATGAACACCTTTGTTTGCAATCTCTGGTTCGAGAACTCTGTCGAACGCAGAAACGCGGTCACTCGCAACAACGAGAATTAGGTGAGCAAGATTCGCTTCGTCACTCTCATACAGGTCGCGAACTTTTCCGCTGTAGACGTGGTGCCATCCGTGAATTTTGACTGGCATTAGTTGCTCACCTTTGCCGCGATGTCGGTTCGGTAGTGCGAACCTTCGAGTTGAATTTTGGCGATGCTGTCGTAGGCAAATTTGCGAGCGGTTGCAAAGTCGACAGCGTTCGCAACCACGCTCAGCACGCGGCCACCGGTTGCAATCAAACTGCTGCCCACCTGCGAGGTCGATGCGTGACAAACGTTCACGTGGTCGTCTTCAGTTATGCCGGTGATTTCGCGATCTGGAGCTGGTCGATCGGGGTAGCCCTCGCTCGCGAGCACAACTGTTATTGCAACGTCGCTGCTGAACTGTGCGCTCGGGCCGTCGGCAAGTCGCCCGGTTGCAGCACGGTGCAGCAGCCCGGCAAGGGGAGTCACTAGGCGGCGCAAAACAACTTGGGTCTCTGGGTCACCGAAACGAGCGTTGAATTCGATCACACGGATGCCGCGCTTGGTAACGATGAGTCCGCAGTAGAGAAGCCCGACAAACGGCTCACCCATGCGAGCTAGCTGGTCGATCGTGGGCTGAGCCACCGCGCGCTCTACCTCTTCTATGAACCCTTGCGGCAACCAAGGTAGCGGGCTGTAAGCACCCATTCCGCCGGTGTTCGGGCCTTCGTCATTGTTGAACGCACGCTTGAAGTCTTGCGCCGGTGACAGCGGCATCACTGTTTTTCCGTCGCTCAAGAAAAAGAGCGAAACTTCTTCACCTTCGAGAAACTCCTCAACCAGAATTCCCATGTCGATGAATTTCTTGGCGTGGGCGAGTGCTGCGTCTCGATCGCTCGTGACAATTACACCTTTGCCTGCGGCGAGGCCGTCAGCTTTGACAACATACGGTGCACCAAATTCGTCGATTGCATTCTCGACGTCTTCAAGGGTTGAACATTCGCGGGCCATCGCCGTGGGGACACCCGCTGCAGCCATAACTTCTTTTGCAAAACTCTTGCTGCCTTCGAGAGCTGCCGCGTTTTTTGAAGGACCAAAAACTTCAACTCCCGAGCCGCGCAGTGCGTCGCTCACACCTGCAACCAGCGGTGCCTCTGGACCAATGATGGCTAAATCGATTTGATTTGAAAGAGCAAATTTCACAAC
>WLIA01000017.1 GCA_009702455.1 Actinomycetota bacterium
CTTTCACTAAATTTTGGTGATGCACTTTTCGAAAAGTCATCGCTGGCTAACCGGGTGTTACCCCTTGGAACCCATACGGTGGCTCGCTATCAGTCAACTATCAGGTTCGGATAACTTTGGCTGATTTTGATAACGAATTGATAACGGCAGCCCCTAGCGCCTAGCCCTTGCGCAGCAGAACCGACTGAACCACGTGGTCGCTGCCCTTCTGCAGCACCAAAGTGGCCCTCGACCGGGTTGGCTGAATGTTCTCAATCAGGTTGGGCAGATTGATGGTTCGCCAGATCTCGTTGGCTCTGGCCAGTGCCTGTTCGAAGGGCATCTCGGCGTAGCGGTGAAAGTAAGACTTTGGGTTGGTGAACGCGCCCTCGCGCAGCTGCTCGAAGCGACCGATGAACCACTGGGTCACGCTTTCGACGTCGGCATCGACGTAGATCTTGAAGTCGAAGTAGTCGCTGAGGGCAACCTCTTGGCCCATGACCGGTGGCTGCAGCACATTCAGACCCTCGACGATCACGACATCTGGCGATTCAACAATGACTTCGGCACCCGGCACGATGTCGTAGCTCAGGTGCGAGTAAACCGGGGCCGAGACCCGCTCGACACCCGATTTGATGTCGGCAACAAACTTGAGCAGAGCCAAGCGGTCGTATGACTCGGGAAAACCCTTGCGGTGCATGAGGTTGCGGCGTTCTAGTTCGGCATTGGGGTAGAGAAAGCCATCCGTGGTTACTAGCTCGACTCGAGGGGTTGAGGGCCAGCGCGAAAGCATCTCTTTTAGCAAACGGGCAACCGTGCTCTTGCCAACCGCAACCGAACCTGCAACGCCGATGATAAAAGGAGTGCGTTTGGCGCGCTCGCCCAAAAACTCAGAGGTCACAGAATGCAATCGCTGCGCTTCGGTTACATAGAGGTTCAAAAGTCGACTCAGCGGAAGATAGACATCGCTTACTTCTTTGAGATCTAGAAAGTCGCCGAGGCCGCGAATCTGCGAAATCTCTTGCTCGGTGAGGGGCAGTTCGGTCGAACGTCCAAGCGCCGCCCAGTCTGCACGCGAAATCTCGACAAAAGGGCTCACTGAACCCTTATCGCTCGCTCTATCAACCGTCACAAAGAGCCATTCTGCCCTAAATTAGTAGTCATGTGCGGAATCGTGGGTTATGTAGGCCCGAAATCAACCCTGGATGTTCTAATCGGGGGGCTTCGACGCCTCGAATACCGTGGCTACGACTCGGCTGGCGTATCTGTGATTTCACCCAATGGCCACCTTGAGACTCGCAAGAAGGCCGGCAAGCTGGGCAACCTGGTTGCCGAGATCGAAGAACATCCGTTGCCAACCGCACATATCGGCATCGGCCACACCCGTTGGGCAACTCACGGAGCACCGACCGACGGAAACGCCCACCCACACCTCGGCGGCAAGCGCCAAAAACTTTCACTCATTCACAACGGAATCATCGAGAACTTTGCCGAGCTCAAAGCCGAACTTGTTGCCGCCGGCACTTCGTTTAGCAGCGAAACCGACAGCGAGGTAGCCGCCCACCTGATTGCTCGCGAGTTCGAAAAGTCTGGCGACCTGATCTCAGCCTTCTCAGCAGTTGTGGTTCGACTGCACGGCGCCTTCACAATCTTGGTAATTGATGAAGATCAACCCGATGTCATTGTGGCTGCGCGTCGAAACGCTCCGCTGGTTATCGGTCTAGGCGACGGCGAAAACTTCTTGGGTTCAGACGTTGCCGCTTTCGTTGAGCACACCAAGCGCGCCATCAGCGTTGGTCAAGACGAGATTGTTATCTTGCGCGCCGACTCGGTTGAGGTTCGCAGTTTCGACGGCAAGCCGGTGCAGCCAGAAGAATTCACAGTTGACTGGGATGCCTCTGCCGCAAGCAAGGGCGGCTGGTCTTCGTTCATGGCAAAGGAAATCGCAGACCAACCGCAGGCTGTTGCCGACACCCTCATGGGTCGTCTCAACTCTGACGGTTCAGTGCACCTATCCGAGACCGACGGTCTCTCGCACGAAGACATCAAAAACCTCGAGCGCATCATCATCGTTGCCTGTGGCACAGCAGCCTATGCCGGTGACATCGCAAAGTATGCGATCGAAAAGTGGTCGCGCATTCCGGTGCAGGTTGAGCTCTCGCACGAGTTCAGATATCGCGACCCGATCATTACCAAGAACACTCTTGTTGTCGCCATCTCGCAGTCTGGTGAAACCATGGATACCCTCATGGCGACCCGTTATGCAAAAGAGCACGGCGCGAAGGTGCTTGCCGTTTGCAACACTCAGGGTGCAACCCTTGCTCGCGAGAGCGATGCAGTTATCTACACTCACGCCGGCCCAGAGGTGGCCGTAGCGTCGACCAAGGCGCTGACCGCCCAGATCACCGCCGGCTATCTGCTCGGGCTATGGCTCGCGAGCATCCGTGCGGTTGTGCCAGCCGCCGAACTGCAGCGCATGGGCCGCGACCTGCTCAAGATGCCTGGCAAGGTTTCGCAGGTCATCGCCGGTTTGAAGCAGGCCGAGCGCCTCGGAACCGAGATGGCAGACGCGAAGTCGGTGCTGTTCTTGGGTCGCAACGTTGGCTTTCCGGTGGCCATGGAGGGCGCGCTCAAACTCAAAGAGCTCGCCTACATTCACGCCGAGGGCTTTGCTGCCGGTGAACTCAAGCACGGCCCGATTGCTCTGATCGAAGAGGGTCAGCCGGTTGTCGTGATTGTGCCGAGCCCGCGCGACGAAGAGAGCTTGCACCCAAAGGTGATTTCGAACATTCAAGAGATTCGCGCTCGCGGTGCCAAAGTTATTGCGATTGCAGAAGAGGGCGACGACCAGGTTGCCGCCTATGCCGAGAACGTGATTTACGTTCCGCAGTGCGAGCCACTTTTGGCCCCGATTCTCACCGTGATTCCGCTGCAGACTTTTGCTCTCGCTCTTTCGACGGCCAAGGGTCTCGATGTCGATCAGCCTCGCAACCTGGCCAAGTCTGTAACGGTCGAATAGCTCACCATGATTATCGGTGTCGGCGTCGATCTGGTTGATCTGAGCAGATTCGAAAATTCACTCGAGAAGAACCCCGGTTTGATCGAGAAGATTTTTCACACGGATGAGCGCGACGCGGCCCCACGAACACTCGCTGGCAGGTTTGCCGCGAAAGAGGCGCTGATAAAAGTTTTTGGTGATTCGAAACCGATGCGCTGGCACGACGTTCGCGTTTCGAAAGATGAGCTCGGCAAACCATTCATCGAGTTGTTCGACGGCACTGCCGAATATGCGCGTTCGCGCGGCATCAAAAACTTGCACCTTTCGATTTCGCACGATGGCAATTCTGCGATTGCCTTTTTGGTTGCCGAGGATGGTGCCTGATGCGTGAATTAGTAATCGATCTCGACGCGATTGTTGAGAATCTCAACACCTACAAGAAGTTAGCGCCGGGCGCGAAGGTTATGGCCGTGGTTAAGGCAAACGCCTACGGTCACGGAATGTATGAGGTTGCGCTAAAACTCGAACGCGCCAAAGTCGACTACTTCGGAGTTGCCGATGTTGACGAAGCTTTGCACCTGCGCGAGGGTGGACTCGAGACTCCGGTGCTCGCCTGGCTGCACGACCCAAACGATCGTTTCACCGAAGCGCTCGAAGCCAACGTTGAACTCTCGATTGCCAACCTTGAGCAGCTCGAGCGCGTTGCCGACGCTGCCAGACTCACCGGCAAGGTGGCCAGGGTGCACCTCAAGATAGACACCGGTTTGGGTCGCAATGGCTCGACCATAGAAGACTGGCCGGCACTGGTCACCGCTGTCGTTGCCCTTTGCGACGAGCAGCTTCTCGAATGCGTTGGTGTCTTCAGCCACCTGAGCACCACATCCGAGCCCGATGATCGCCATCAAATGGCCCTCTTTGACGAGGCCACAGAGACCGCCAAACGACTTGGGCTCGACTTCGAGTTGCGCCACCTCACGGCCTCAGACGGCACAATCAGCTACCCAGATGCCAACTACGACATGGTTCGCATCGGTGTCGGTCTCTATGGCCTGTCGCCATTCGTTGGGCACAACTCGGCCGAATACGGCTTGCGCCCGGCAATGACAGCGCGCGCTTTGGTAACGCAGACCAAGCGCGTCAAGGCAGGCGCCGGAATCTCTTACGGCTACATGGCACGCACCACAAAAGAGACCACTCTGGCGCTTGTGCCAATCGGTTATGCCGAGGGTCTGCCAAGAAACGCCAGCGGCAAGGCCGAGGTTTCGATCAAGGGCAAGCGCTACACAATCGAATCTCGAATTGCCATGGATCAGTTTGTTATTGATGTTGGCGACGACGATGTTGTGGCCGGCGACGAAGTTGTTATCTTCGGCGACCCGTCAACCGGTGTTCCGAGTGCAGATGACCTCGCAGTTGCGGCCGACACAATCAACTACGAAATCGTCACCAGAATGGGTGGTCGTTTTTACTCGACATACCTGGGCGCTGTCGACTAGCCGCTTGGTTTTTTGATGTCGAAACAATTGCTAGAACAGCAGGTGGCAGATGCCGACCAGATGCACGAACTCGGGCTGAGAATTTCGAAACAACTTCGTGCCGGTGACCTTGTGGTTTTAGCTGGCCCGCTCGGTGCCGGCAAGACAACTCTGGCTCGCGGCATCGGTGAGGGTCTGCGCGCAATCGGCAACGTCTCTTCACCAACTTTTGTCATCGCTAGAACTCACAAGCGCGAAGGAAGCGATGTTGCGATGGTGCACGTCGACGCATACCGTTTGGGTGGTGCCGAAGAACTTGATGATCTCGACATCGACTTCGCCAACAGCATTGTTTTGGTTGAATGGGGCAAGGGCTTGCTCGAAGGAATAACCGAGAATTGGCTCGAGATCGAAATCGCTCGTGACCACAGCGGCGAAACCGAGATTCGTGACTTGAAGATAAACGCGTTCGGCGAGCGTTGGGCGGCGGTGACTTTCTGATGAGCATCTTGCTTGCGATTGACACTTCGGCCGGCACCAGCGTTGCGCTGTTTCGCGATGGAGTGTTGGCGGCCGAACTAAACGTCACAGACAACATGAAGCACGCAGAAACCGTTGGCACCGCGATAATCAGCGTTTTGACCCAAGCTGGGGTCGCCGCCCGCGAGGTGCAAGAGGTAGTCGTTGGGCGAGGCCCGGCACCATTCACAGGCCTGCGAGTTGGCATCGCCGCTGCCGTGATGTTTGCCGAAGGCTCTGGCGCAAAGCTCTCTGGGCTGGTTAGCCTCGACGCCATCGCCCTGACTGCGCTGAAACAGCGACCAGCCAGCGAAACCAGACCTCTGCTTGTGACAACAGACGCCAGGCGCTCAGAGGTCTACTGGGCGCTCTACAGCGGCCTGAGCGAAAAGGGCGTTGCGGTCAGAACCGAAGGTCCGCAGGTGCTCAAACCGGCTGCGCTCGAAGAACTCTTGGCCGCGAGAAACATTGATGCCGACACTACAAATTTGACTATAACCGGTTCGGCCGTTGGAGAGCTGGCCCTAGCGCTTCGGGCTGCCGGTCAACTTGAGCGCGATATCTCGGCGCTCTATCTTCGAGCACCAGATGCCGTCGAACCGAAGGCATCCGGTGTGTTCGGCAAGCGGGTGAGCTCGTGACCTCTTTCACAATTCGAGTGGCTGCCGAGAGCGATCTCGACGAAATCATGCGCATCGAGAACGACAGTTTTCAGAGTGACGCGTGGTCGGTGCAGAACATGCACGACGAAATCGTTGGTGCCGAAAAGTTCTATGTTGTCGCCCACTCAACCGAAGACGAAAACACGCTTATCGGTTACGCGGGTTTAGCCAAGTCTGTTGACACCTCACAAGGTGACATTCAAACTATCGCGGTAAGCAACGAGCATCGCTCAAAGGGTCTCGGCAGAGAACTGATGCATCGACTGATTGCAGAGTGTCGTCGAGTGAGAATCAGCGAAGTGTTTCTCGAAGTGCGAGCAGACAACCCGATTGCGCAAGAGCTCTATGTGAAGCTCGGATTCGAACAGATTGATTTGCGCAAGCGCTACTACCAACCAGACAACGTCGACGCCATCGTGATGCGATTGACTCTCGAAGCGCAAAGCAACCTCGAACCGCTTGTGCTCGGCATCGAATCGAGTTGCGACGAGACTGGCATCGGCATCGTGCGAGGCAACACTTTGCTTGCGAATGTGATCTCTTCTTCTATGCAGATGCACGTGCGGTTCGGTGGAGTTGTTCCAGAGGTTGCCGCCCGAGCACACCTCGAAGCGCTAAAGTCAACTCTCGACGAAGCTCTTGCGAAGGCCAAGGTTTCTCTAAACGAAATCGATGCGATTGCGGTTGCCAACGGCCCGGGTCTCGCCGGTGCGCTGATGGTTGGCATCGCCGCGGCCAAGGCTCTCGCGGTCTCTCTCGACAAGCCGATCTATGCCGTCAACCACCTGGTTGGGCACGTTGGCGTCGACGTGCTCGAGCGCGGGCAGGTTGAGACACCAACCATCGCACTGCTGGTTAGCGGTGGGCACACCTCGCTGCTGCTGGTTCGCGATCTGATTGACGACGTCGAACTGCTCGGCGAAACCATCGACGACGCCGCCGGCGAGGCCTTCGACAAGGTGGCTCGCGTTTTAGGCCTCAATTACCCTGGCGGGCCTGAGATTGATCGGGCGGCCGAGGGCGGCGACCCGCAGGCCATCAGGTTTCCACGCGCGCTCACTCTGCCAAAAGACATGGATAGGCACCGTTACGACTTCTCGTTTAGCGGTTTGAAGACCGCCGTTGCTCGTCACGTCGAGGTGGCTCAGGCCAAGCTCGAGGCTGGCGAAGAGGTTGACTTCAACATCGCCGACGTGGCTGCCAGCTTCAGAGAAGCGGTAGTCGATGTTTTGGTTGGCAAAGCGGTCAAGGCTTGCCTAGAACACAAGGTGCCGAGACTACTTTTGGGCGGCGGCGTGGTTGCAAACAGAAGACTTCGCGAAGTTGCTCAGCAGCGTTGCGATGAAAACAAAATTGAGCTTCGCATTCCTGCGTTATCGCTCTGCACAGACAACGGAGCCATGATCGCGGCTCTCGGTGCTCAGTTGATTATGGCGAATCGCGCCCCCTCGAGTCTCAACTTTGGGGCAGACTCAACTCTTTCGGTTACGACCGTTCAATCTGCCTAGAACCAGGTAGCCATCTTTGGCAGCGAGAACTTCGTTGTAGAACTCAAGATTCTTTTTGATGACCGATTCGTTCAGAATTCCGGGAGGCAACTCATACTTTTTGTAGACGAATCCGCGGTTGACGACAACCTGCATCAGGTAGCGCCACCGGCGAAGTCGTTTAGACCAAACCCACGCCTTGCGCTTCAAGCGCTTGAGTGCGCTTCGTCGAGCCGCTGGCTTGCCGATCGGCTCTGCAATCGGTTTGGTGAAATTTTCGAGCGCACGAATGTCAAAATCATGCGTCGATTGCGAACGAATGCCTAGCGAGTTGAGCAGTCGTTCGCGTCTCAGAGTAAGACTCATCGCCAGTCGCGAGAACGAACGATTGTTTGGCTCGAGGGTGTTGAAGTTCTTCTGCACAACGGCACGAGACGCTTCGTCAATCGAACAGAACGCGTCTAGAAAATTCATGGTGCCAAGTTGCGGCATGGCGACCACAATGACCCGGCTGAATTTTTCGCGATAGAGGTCGGCGAGCTTTGCCATGTCGAAGTGCTGCTGATCGAAATACTCGAGCATTCCGCGGCGATTAGCTGACGCTGCCAGGCTGGCCAGCTCACTCGAAACGAAGAAGTTCTTCGGCTCAACCACGTGCCCCTCAGCAACTACCTGCTGGTAGACACTGGTCAGGTAGCCGCGCGGCTCACGGATAGTGAGAAGAATTGTGGCGTCTTTGCCGAAGGTGGCTAGGTTCTCGTCTCTGGCCTGCTTCCAGTTGACCGGATTCCAATCGACCAGCCCTTCAAACGAAATAACGGCGTCTTTATTGGCTTTCACCAGTTTTGCCAGCTCTGCACTTTGCTCGGTGGTGAGCTCTGTGAGCCGCTTCAAATAGAGCAGGCGCATCAGGTTCTTGGGGTTGTAGGCCGAAATCAAGCCGAACTTCACGAGCTCCGGAAACACCCTTTTCTGCAAAGCGGTGGTCGCGGTCTTGCCAAGACCTATGTGAACGATGGCCATCGTTGCCTCTCTAGAAAGCTCGCTTGCGCTCAAGTATAGGCAAGAGCCCGTGTGCGATAGTTCTTGGTAGAACAAAGAGAGTTGCCTTTTGAGACAAACCATTTTGCACATCGGCCTTGAGAAGACCGGCACCACGAGCATTCAGTTTTTGCTTCGTCAAAACCGCGAGCAATTGCTGAACTCTTCGATTTTGGTTTCGAATGGGTCAGCAAGTGGCAACAACTTTCACCTCGCGGTGGCAAGCTATGCGAAGTTTCGCGCCGACGGCCTAACCAGACAACTCTCAATTGGCAGCGAAGCCGAATTACTAAAGTTTCGCCAGGCAACAATTCAGTCCCTGGCCGCAGAGATCAAATCAACCGCACCAGAAAAAGTGATTCTGAGCAGCGAGCACTTTCAGTCACGGCTGCTAGGCACAGAAGACATCTCTTTGCTGAAAAGCCTGCTCGAAGAAGCGGGATGCGAGAAAATCAAAGTTTTGCTCTACCTGCGCGACCCGCTAAAGATTGTAATGAGCCACCACGGCATGGCAATCAAAAAAGGCATTCACGTGACGGCCGATTTCTATCGCCCGGAACATCGAAGAATCTCGCACATAATCGACCACAAGAAAACGCTGAGCAACTGGGCCGCCGTTTTTGGTGAAGACAGCATGGATGTGCGGCTGTATCCCGAGGGTCAAAGCGGCGATGTGTTGATTGCCGATTTTCTAGGGGCGGCAGGTGTCAGCCCAGACCAACTAGACCTCTCGAAGCAAGAGTTGCGCAACGTGAATCTAAATGCGCTCGCACTCGATGCCTTGAATCGGGTAAACGCAAAGTCTGACCGGGTGCGGCTGTTGGCAGAAGACCGCTGGTTGTTCAATCGGCTTGAAAAAGAGTTTGCCGGTCGCGGGCTTGCGCCCACGGCCGAGGTGGTCGAACTCTTTGCCGAGCACTTCGCGGCAGACCACAGGCACGTTGCCAAACGCTGGTTTGATTCGAAGACACCGCTGTTCGCCAGCAGTTATCGGCCTGAAGAGAAGAGCAGTGGCGAAGACCAGGAGCGGTTGGCAGAGGCCATCGACAAGCTAATTGCCAAGGCGATGCTGAGGCGCAGGCTGTTGGCGTTGCCGCGCAAACTGGGCCTACTCGGCAAGCGCTAGAAGAAGCGGTTGATCAGTTTCTCAACGCTCTGCTCGAGCGGTGCCTGACCATCGAGCACAAGCTCGGCAGAGGTCGGTGCTTCGTAGTCTTGGCCAACGCCGGTGAGGTTTGGCAGTTCGCCGGCCGCGGCCTTCTTGTATAGACCCTTCGGGTCGCGCTGGGCGCAGACCTCTGCAGGTGTCTCAATGAAGACCTCGGCAAAGTCGCCTTCGGCAAACAGTTCGCGCGCGTGATCGCGGTCTACCTTGTATGGGCTAACCAGAGCAACGATAACCACGAGACCAGCGTCGAACATCAACTTGGCAATCTCTGACACGCGTCGAACATTCTCAGCACGGTCTTCTTTGGTGAAGCCGAGATCTTTGTTGATACCGAGTCGAAGGTTGTCGCCATCGAGAACATACGAGTGAATGCCGTTTGCGAACAGCTGCTTCTCGAGGGCGTTAGCAATTGTCGATTTTCCAGAACCCGAGAGACCGGTCATCCAAATCACCTGCGGTTTCTGTGACTTCTGCTTTGCACGAATCTCGCGGTCAATCTCAAAGTGATGTTCGGTGATGTTCGAGCTTCTGCGAAGTTGGTGGGTAACCATTCCGGCACCAACGGTTGACATGGTTGCGCGGTCAACCAAAATGAAGTTGCCCGAGTAGCGATTCTTCGAGTATGAGTTGAGCGCGATGGCGGCATCCGTGGCTAGTTCAATGGCGGCAATCGCGTTGGTCTTGAGGGTGCGTGCCGATTCGTGCTCGCCGGTGTTGATGTTGATCACGTGGCGAATTGCGGTGACCATGGCCGGCACAATTGTTGAGCCGTTGATCAAGAAGTAAGAACGGCTGTGAATTAGTTCGCTGTCTCCGAGCCACACTATTTCGGCGGCAAAGCGGTTGGCCGGCTCAACGTAGTTGCTCGCCAGTTCGATTGCGTCACCGCGTGAGGCGTCAACGTCAGGGTCGAGCACGAGCGTCACTGCGCTCAGGTCTGGGGCAGTGGTTAGGTCGCCGTCGAAGGTCGAGATTCGCGCGATGCGAGCGCGCTTCTTCGAAGGCAGCACCACGACTTCGTCGTTGACTGCAAAGCTGCCACCGAAGACGGTTCCGGCAACGCCTCTGAAATTTTCGGCGCGTGAAATTGTCTGCACGCCAAGGTGCGGAGCGTTCTCGGTGTCGAGCTGCTCTGGCCAGTGCTGCAGGTAGTCGAGCAGGGTTGGCCCGGTGTTCCAAGGCATTTTGTCGGTGGCAACCGAAACGTTGTCGCCGCTGAGGGCGCTAACCGGAATGAACTCGACATCGGTCAGCCCGTGGCGGTCGATTGCCGGCTGCAGATCGCGCTTGATGGTTTCAAAAACTTCTTGGCTGTAGTTCACGCCATCGAGCTTGTTGACCACAACGGCAATTCGCGAAACCTTCATAAGCGAACAAATGTGCAGGTGTCTGAGGGTCTGTGGTCTGATGCCGCGGGTGGCATCAACTAGCACCAGGCCGATGTCTGCGCGTGAGGCGGCAACCGCCATGTTTCGGGTGTACTGCTCGTGGCCTGGCGCATCGGCGATGATCAATCGGCGACCGTTGCGAAGCTGCATCGAGCGATAGGCAACGTCGATTGTGATGCCCTGTTCGCGCTCGGCTTCGAGCCCGTCGGTTAGCAGGCTGAAGTCGATGTCGCCCTTCTTTACCGTCGAGCCGGCCCTGCGCACGTCGCGCGCGGCGGCAATGGTGTCATCGGGCACGCTGTCGGTTTCAACCAACAAACGACCAATCAGAGTGCTCTTGCCGTCGTCGACGCTGCCGCAGGTGACCAAACGAATAATTGCCTTAGACATTAGAAGTAGCCCTCGGCTTTCTTCTTCTCCATCGAGGTTTCGTTGCGGCCATCAATTAATCGAGTTGCACGCTCGCTGAGTCGAACGTTGAGAACCTCTTCGGCAACCTGCTCGATTGTCGTTGCTTCGCTGCGCACACCGGCGGTTAGGGGATAGCATCCGAGGGTTCTGAAGCGCACCATCTCGAGCTGCGGCACTTCACCCGGATTCAATGGGTAGCGCTCGTCATCAACCATGATCAGTTGCTCGCCGCGCATAACAATCGGTCTTGGCTTTGCTAGGTAAAGCGGCGACACCGGAATCTTTTCTTGCAAGATGTAATTCCAGATGTCTACTTCTGTCCAGTCGCTGATCGGAAAAACTCGCATGGTCTGCTCGGGTGCGAGCAGCGGGTTGTAGGTGCGCCAAAGTTCCTGGCGCTGGTTGCGCGGATCCCATCGGTGACCTGGCTCGCGCACGCTAAAGATTCGCTCTTTGGCGCGGCTGCGCTCTTCATCGCGTCGCGAACCGCCGAGTGCCACATCGAAGCCGTTCATGTCGAGGGCCTGGCGCAGAGCCACGGTCTTCATGATTCGCGTGTATTCAGATGCGCCCAGCGTGAACGGGTTTGCGCCCTCTTTCACACCGTCTTGATTTGTGTGAACCAGCAGATCGAGGTCGAAGTCTTTTGCGGTCTGGTCGCGAAACTCGATCATCTCGCGAAACTTCCAGGTGGTGTCGATGTGCAAAATCTTGAACGGGATGCGCCCTGGGTGAAAAGCCTTGCGCGCTAGGTGCAGTAGAACTGAGGAGTCTTTGCCGATTGAATAGAGCATCACCGGATTTTTGAAGGCGGCTGCGGTTTCGCGAAGAATCTCGATTGATTCGTTTTCGAGTTCTTTCAAGACTTCTTGGCTATCGACCATTGGTCAATTCTAAGTTCGCAGTCTGTGCCAAGGCTGGAGGTGACGGTCAAGAAACGTGTGGCAAACATGCATGCAGTTCACAGGGTTTGTGCAGACTTAAGTGGTGCTCTTGGCTTAGCCAATCAATCGGAGGAATCAAATGGCAACAAAGAACAGCCAGCCAGAACCAGTGGCAGCAGAAGAAAACAGCAAGTTCAATTTCAATTCACTCAACACTCTCGCGGTCGTGTCACTCGCAACTGCCCTAACCAGCATCGGTGCAGTGGCCGCGGTAATCACGGGCCACATCGCACTTGCCCAGCTAAAGACCGAGCCCAAGTCGGGCCGCTCACTGGCTATCGCCGGCTTGATCGTGGGTTACGCGACAATCGCTTTCTGGGTAGTCGCCGGCATCGGACTAACCTGGTTGCGTTTGCGATACGGCTTCGATGGCCCGATGGGTATCGAAGATCGCATGGATGGCCCAATGGGTCAAATGGGCGGTCGCATGGAAATGGATGACGACCATTCAATGGGTGGTCGCTAAAGCGGCTGCGCAATAAGCGCTCGATGATCGTCGCCAACCCTGGTGAGAATTAGGGTGGCGGCGATTTCGCCTTTAAGGCTCATCTCTTTGCGCAGCTGCTCGGGAACAACATCGACACCGCGCTTCTTAATCTCGAGGGTGCCGATGTTTCGCTCGCGCAGGTAGGCCTTTAGTTTTTTGCGATCGAATGCCATTTCGTCGACAACTCTGAAACCGCGCATCATCGGTGAATCGATTTCTTTGTCGCTGCTGAGATAGGCAATCTCTCGAGAAATCAGACTCGCACCAACTTCGCGCGCTAGGTCGGCAATCAGGTGCGAACGAACCACCGCGTTGTCTGGTTCGTAGATGAATTGCTTGAGAGCTGAAACATCTGCCGGTTCGCTCTCAAAAGTTTCGCTGACGATTTCGTGCCGACCCGTCAAGTTCACCACGGTTGCGGCGCGAGCAACTTTTGGTCGTTTCACTTCGCCGAACCAGAGTGCAAGCTCAACCAGGTCGCCGTCGATCGAAAGCCACTGCGCTTCGGCATCTTGCGCAATCGCTTCGTGCGGGTGACCCGGCCCTAGCTTGATGCCGGTCGGTTTGGTCGAAGCCTGTTCGAGAACCCAATTGAAGTTCGGCGAAAATTGCGCGGGGTCAAACTTGCGAGTTGCGCGCTCGCCTTTGCCGTCAAGCTCGCGCCTGGCCGGGTCGAAGAACAGCGCTTCGAACTGACTCAGATCGAGAGTCGTGATGTCGGCCTGCTCAACTTCGACATTGTCGAAAGCACCAAGGTTGAAAACGGCTAGAGCTGCCGTGACCTCATCAATCTCGAAAGCCCGCACGTTGAGGTCAATCGCGCCCATGGCCATCGATTCGGCACCGAGTCCGCATCCGAGGTCTGCAACCTGACTAATGCCGGCACCGCGAAAGCGACCCGCGTGCAAGGCTGCCGCCTGAAGTCTCGAGGCCTGCTCGAGGCCATCCTCGGTGAACAGCATGCCGTCGGTAAAGTCGCCAAACTTCTTGCGCGCCCGTCGGCGCAACTTGGCCTGGCTGAGCACCGCGGCGACCAGCCCGGGGTCGTAACCCTCGGCCCGAAGCGCGCTCACCAGCTTGAGCACGTCGGCCTTGGCGTCGAGGTCGCCAATCGCGTTCAAAAGGGCCAAAGCCTCATGCGTGAAGAGTTTGGCAAATTCGCTGCGATCCATGCGCTCAAGCCTAGGCAAGCCCGCCTGGCATCGAAGACCGAACAACTGAATTAGCAGTCACCTTGACCGAGTGCTAACCATCAATTAGAGTTTTCAAGTGGCCACAAGGCCAACGAACCCCTCATAGATAGAAGAGGTCATTATGTCTGTAGTAATCAAGCCGCTCGAAGACCGAATTGTCGTCAAGCCAGTCGAAGCCGAGCAGGTAACCAGCTCGGGTCTAGTCATTCCAGACACCGCTCAGGAGCGTCCGCAGGAGGCACAGGTTGTTGCTGTTGGCCCAGGCCGCATCGACGACAAGGGCAATCGCGTTCCGGTTGACGTAAAGGTCGGCGACAAGGTCATCTTCTCAAAGTACGGCGGCACCGAACTCAAGTATGAAGGTGTCGAGTACCTAGTGCTCTCGGCGCGCGACGTGCTCGCGGTAATTGAGCGCTAAAAACCAAACCTCGAAAGACCCCGGGCATGATTACGCTCGGGGTCTTCCACTTGGCCTGACCGCCTATTTCATCTGGGGCAGTTTTCCGCTGATCATTGCGATGCTCGGTTTCGCTTCGCCATACGAGATCGTGGTCTGGCGAGTTATCTTCGGTTTTCTAACGGCCGCTTTGATAATCGCAATAACAAAAAACTTTCGCGCGATGCGTGAAGTTTTCAAAAGCAAGACCAACATCGCTTGGATAGCCACCAGCTCACTCTTCATATTTGTCAACTGGCTGGTCTACGTGATTGCGATTTCAGAAAATCACGTTGTCGAATCTTCTCTCGGCTACTTCATCAACCCGCTCGTCACAATTTTGCTGGCCGTGATTTTTTTGCGCGAAAAACTCTCGAGGGTGCAGTGGGTTGCCATGGGCATCGGCGCGCTCGCGGTAGTGGTGCTCACCATCGACTACGGAAGGCCACCCTGGGTTGCGCTAATTCTCGCCGGCTCGTTCGGAATCTATGGCCTCGCCAAAAACAAGCTTGGCGGCAAGGTGAGTGCGCTCAACAGTTTTGCGATTGAGTCTGGCTTTGTTGTTCCAATTGCTATCGTTCAACTCGTTCTGGTTCACCTGATCGGCGGCGGCATTATGTTTGCCAGCGAGGGTGCCTTGGGCATGGCCGGCCTTGCGATGTATGGTGCGATAACTGCGATTCCGCTGATTCTTTTTGGCGCTGCTGCTCAATACCTACCGCTCAAAGTCATGGGTTTCATGCAGTACATCGCGCCAATTATTCAGTTCACTCTTGGCCTGGTTGTCTTCAACGAACCGATGCCAACGGCTCGCTGGCTCGGTTTCGGCTTGGTCTGGCTCAGCCTCATCATTTTGAGTTCAGACATAATTCGCCAAAGAAACCTACGTCTGGTCTGACCGAAACAATATCGTTACATCACATTTCGGTTGAGCAAATTAGCTCTAACGCCCGGCCCGCTCGGCTACATCCCAGAGAACTAGCGACTTAGAGTTCTCAGGCGCTCTGAGTTGCCGCAAAAATTCAAGTTCTGTTACCAGATGTTTCAAAATCAATATTTCTGCTGTCACATCAAATCGCTAAACTTCAAAAGGTTTCCAAATTTGTACCGAATTAGGAATACCCAACAACATATAAGGAGACACATGTCTACATTCAAGAAAGGTGCTGCCGGACTTGCTCTTGCAGCTAGCCTCGCGCTAGCTCTAAGCGGTTGTGCTGCAACACCAACTGCGTTCGATGCAGCAAACTGCACCGACGCAGAACTAAAGATCGGTTCACTGCTTCCGACAACCGGAAACCTAGCGTTCCTAGGCCCACCAGAAATCGCTGGAGTTGACGCTGCAATCGCAGAGATCAACGCAGCCGGTGGAGTTCTAGACAAGTGTGTTTCTGTTTCTCACAAGGACTCAGGCGACACCTCAACTGACACTGCAACTCAGTCAGCTACCGCACTTATCAACGAGGGTGTTGACGCCATCGTTGGTGCAGCATCTTCAGGTGTATCTCTAAGCGTTATCGACCAGGTAACTGGCGCTGGCGTTGTTCAGATCTCACCAGCTAACACTTCGCCAACCCTCAGCGACTACGCTGACGGCGGTTTCTACTTCCGTACCGCACCTTCAGACGTTCTGCAGGGTCGCGTTCTTGGAAACCTAATCACCGGTGACGGTAACGAGAAGGTTGGCTTCTTGACAATCCAGGACCCATACGGTTCAGGTTTGTATGACAACGCAAAGATCTCAATCGAAGCTGGTGGCGGTAGCGTCGTAGCTAACGAAGAGTTCGCTGGCGGCACCAAGAACTTCTCAGCTCAGGTTGACAAGGTTCTAGCTGCTGGTCCAGATGCAATCGTCGTTATCTCGTTTGACGAGGCAAAGTCGATTCTTCCTGAGCTAGTCAAGGTCAAGGGTTTTGCTGCAAGCAAGATCTACCTAGTTGACGGTAACGTCGCTAACTACAGCGCAGACTTCACTGACTTCAGCATCGAAGGCGCACAGGGAACCATTCCTGGTGTCGTAGCGACTGACGATATCAAGAAGAAGTTCTTGGCTGCTAACCCAGACCTAACCGACTTCTCATACGCTGCTGAGTCATACGACGCAACCATGCTCGTAGCTTTGGCTGCAATTGCCGGTGGCAAGGCTGATGGTACAACCATCGCCGCAAACCTAAAGGCAGTATCTGAGGGTGGCGAGAAGGTAACTGACTTCGCAACCGCAGTTCAGATGTTGAAGGATGGCAAGGACATCGACTTTGACGGTCTATCAGGCCCAATCACTTTCGATGACAACGGAGACCCAACTGAGGCCTACGTTGGTATCTACAAGTTCAACGCAGACAACACCAACACCGCTACCAAGTCGGAATACGGAAAGATCGACTAGTTAGCAGTTCAATAAAGAACCCCCCGGCTAAACACCGGGGGGTTCTTTATTGCTTGAAGAGTTTTAGAGATCAGCCTCTACAGATCAGCCAAGTTGCCGAGGTACAGGTCAATCATCTTCGGGTCGTTAAGCAACTCGCGGCCGGTGCCCGTGTAGGCATCCTTGCCCTGATCTAGAACGTAGGCGCGGTCGCAAATCTGAAGGCAGCGGCGAGCGTTCTGCTCAACCATGATGATTGTCACACCGGCCTGGTTGACCTCTTTTACGCGCAAGAACGCTTCATCCTGGCGAACAGGCGAGAGACCGGCAGATGGCTCGTCGAGAAGAAGAACAGATGGGTCGATCATTAGAGCGCGACCCATGGCAACCATCTGACGCTCACCACCTGAGAGCGAGCCTGCGCGCTGTGCACGACGCTTGCCTAGGTCTGGAAACAGGCTGGTAACGAAGTCGAAGCGCTCTTGAAAACGCTTTGGCGACTGAAAGACGCCCATCTGCAGATTCTCTTCGATTGTCAGGCTCGGAAACACGTTGTTGGTCTGTGGCACGAAGGCGACGCCCTTGCTAACCAGCTTGTTGGCCTTCATGTTGGTGATGTCTTCGCCGTTCAAGAGCACCTGGCCCTCGCGAACGTTCACCTGTCCGAAAATTGCCTTTAGCAGGGTCGACTTGCCGGCGCCGTTTGGGCCGATGATGCCGATCAGGTCACCCTCGTTAGCGGTCAGCGAGCAGCCGTTGAGAATGTTGATTCCCGGAAGGTATCCCGCGTGCAGATCTAGCGCTTGAACAACAGGTGTCTGGTTAGCCATTAGTTGTCATCCTTTGCGATCTTTATCGAAACCGTGCCGAGGTCAATGTCGGCGTGAGCGCCGAGGTATGCGTCGATGACGGCCTGGTCTTTCATAACCTGAGCCGGAGGACCCTCGGCAACAATGCGACCTTCGGCCATAACAATCACCCAGTCGCTGATGTGGCGAACCATGTGCATGTCGTGCTCGACGAACAGCACGGTGGTTCCGTTCGACTTTAGGTCTTTGATGTGATCGAGCAGCGACTGAGTCAGCGCAGGGTTCACTCCGGCCATCGGCTCGTCGAGCATCACGAGCTTCGGCTCTGCCATCAGCGCGCGTGCCATTTCGAGCAACTTGCGCTGACCGCCAGAAAGCGAAGCCGCAAAGTCATCGCGCTTGGCGTCGAGTTTGAAGCGCTTCAGAAGTTCTTCTGCCTGTTCGGTGATTCGATTCTCTGCAGCTCTCCACAGCGGTCGAATCAGCGCTGCCAAGAAACGCTCACCGGCTTGCTTCTGCGCGCCGAGCCGCATGTTCTCGATCACGCTAAGCATGCTGAGTGACTTGGTTAGCTGAAAGGTGCGAATCATTCCGAGACGAGCGACCTTGTAAGAAGCAACGCCGGCAAGGTTCTTGCCTTCGAAGGTCCAGGTGCCGGTGGTCGGCTTGTCGAATCCGGTTAGCAGGTTGAACAGGGTTGTCTTGCCAGCACCGTTAGGGCCAATCAGAGCCGTGATCTTTCCGCGAGGAATTTCTACGTGAGCAACGTCTACCGCGGTTAGGCCGCCGAACTGGCGGCTGACGTTGTCGGCAACCAGAATCGGGTCGACCTTCTGGCAACCTGGCGACGCGTCGCCCACTGAGATTTGGTTAGACATTGAACTGCAACTCCTTCTTGTTTCCGAAGATGCCCTGCGGTCTGAAGACAACCAGAGCCATCAGGCCCAGTCCAATCAGAATGAAGCGAACCGGACCAATCTGGTCTGTGCTCAAGAAAGTAATCACGCCCATGTTGACGAGCCCCTGAAGCACACCTTCGGTAAGAGACAAGAGAACCCAGAAGATCATCGAACCGACAATTGGCCCGAAGACCGTTGCCGCGCCACCGAGAAGCATGATTGTCCAGATAAAGAAGGTTAAACCGGTCACATAGTTGCCAGGCTGAACTGCACGGGGCAACACGAAGACGATGCCGGCGAGGGTGCCCAGAGCACCTCCGAGAATCAGAGACTGCATCTTGTAGGCATAGACGTTTTTGCCGAGGCTACGAACAGCGTCTTCGTCTTCGCGAATGCCCTTGACCACGCGACCCCAAGGGCTGCGCATCATTAGCAGAACAAGGATGGTCGCCAGCGCAACAATCGACCAGCCGAAAACGCGAACCCAAAGTTCTTTTTCGGTTACATCGAATGGCCAGAAGAGATAGTTTCCGGTTGGAAAAGGGTTGATCGCATAGAACTCGGTTGCAAAGCCTGAGAGACCAGAGCTTCCACCGGTTAGGTCTTTCAAAGAGGTTGTCGAAACCACGTAACGCAAAATCTCCGCCGCAGCAATCGTCACGATTGCCAGATAGTCAGAACGCAAACGAAGCGTTGGTATTCCGAGAATCAGTGCAAACAGAACCGAGAGAATCATCGAGACTGCGATGGCCTGCCAGAAAGACAAACCAAAGTTCAGAACCGAAACTGCAAAACCGTAGGCACCGATAGCCATGAAAGCTGCCTGACCAAAGTTCAGCAGACCGGTGTAACCGAAGTGCACCGCGAGACCAATCGCTGCAAGCGCGTAGGCGGCAGTCGTCGGGCTGATGAGTTCGGCGGCTGCGTTGCCAAATACGAGTGACCAATCCATGTTCTCTCCTTAGCCGATTCTCTGCGCTTTGCCGAGGATGCCCTGAGGCCGAATCAGTAGCACCAGAATCATTACGACTAGCGCTCCAGCGAACTTCAGGTCGGTTGGAATTACGAGCGTTGACATCTCTACGAAGATGCCGATGACCAGTGCACCAACAGTTGCTCCGAAGGCGGTTCCAAGACCACCGAGAGTTACCGCGGCAAACATGAGAAGCAGAATCGAGAAGCCCATGTCCCATGAGGCCTGCAAGAACAAGCCGAGCATGACACCAGAGATGCCGGTTAGCGCACCGGCGATAACCCAGACGATTCGAATGATTCTTTCAACGTCGATACCGGTTGCGGCTGCCAACGAGGCGTTGTCTGCAACGGCTCTGGTTGCCTTGCCCAGGCGGGTCTTGGTGAGAAAGGCTGCAACCAGAAGCAGAATCACAACGCCGACACCAGCGCTGATCACGTTGACTGCCTGAGTCGGAACTCCGAAGACATCCCAGATTTCACCCTGGCTGAGAACCTTGGTATCGCCGCCGTAAATGATTTGGAAGATGTAGCGCACGACTAGCGAGAGACCGATGCTCACGATCATCATTTGGGTGAGACCCACGCGACGTTTTCTAAGCGGTCGCCAGATGGCCGCATCTTGAAACCATCCCGACGCTGCAACGAGAATCGTGGTGAGCAAAGCCGAGAGTAAAAGATCAATCCCCAAGATTTTGTTGAAAGTGAAAGCGAGCAGAGCGCCGAGAGTAACCATCTCGCCATGCGCGAAGTTGTTGAGTGCGGTCGTTCCGTAAATCAAACTCAAACCAATTGCCGCCATAGCGAGCAAGATGCCGAGGTTCACACCGGCGATGAGACGACCCAAGAAGACGTTGGTTTCAGCGGTAGCGGGTTTGTCTCCGGGCTTAACCGCTGGTGTAGTTGTGTCGTTCAACGGGAACAATACGTTCACGGTGTTGACCACATCGATCTTTACGGTCTTTTGGCTGCGGTCTGGGTCGCGCAAGCTCGCACCGGTTGGCAACGTTTCAACGCGAAGGGTTACCTGGTATTCGCCCTTGCCCGGAACAGGCACCGACCAGCGACCGTCTGCACCCGTTGTGCCAACCGCTTCAAAACCGTCTGCACCCAAAACTGAAATCTCGATGCCCTCTAGCACGACATCGCCATCCTTGATGATGCCACCGATGGAAAACACGTTGCTGTCTGGAACGGGCTCGCCCTCAACAGCAAAAGCCGATGCAGGAACAAGAAGGCCAAACAAAAATGTGAATAGCCCCAGGGCCACGGCGAACTTCTTTGTTGCCGTAATTAGTAGCTGGCTCAAACCAACCTCCGTCTGCACAAGAACGCCGAAGCGCTTCTTTCGATGTTTCCGAGATTACCGCACTTCTGCGGGGGCTAGCCCAAAGGCTAGAATTGGAGTACCGCCAACTCGCTTGAGGACAAAATGACTGAAAACAACCCTTTCGGCTTTCTCGGATTGACCTACGACGATGTGCTCCTCTTGCCTGGCGAGTCAGACATCATGCCTTCTTCGGTAAACACCAAGACCCGCATCTCAAAGCGCCTAGAAATCAACATTCCGCTGCTCTCTTCGGCCATGGACACCGTGACCGAGGCGCGCCTGGCCATCGCCATGGCTCGTCAGGGCGGAATCGGCATCTTGCACCGCAACCTTTCGCTCGAGCAGCAGGCAAACCAGGTCGATCTGGTCAAGCGCTCAGAAGCGGGCATGATTACCAACCCGGTAACGACGACCCCGCTGGCAACCATCCAAGAGGTAGACGACCTTTGCGGTCAGTTCAGGGTTTCTGGTCTGCCAGTTGTCGACGAGGATGACCGCCTAATTGGAATCGTCACCAACCGCGACATGAGATTTGTGCTCGATGTTCAGCGCACCACCACTCTGGTTAAAGATGTAATGACGCCGATGCCTTTGATCACCGCAAAGGTTGGCATTCGTCCAGAAGAAGCCATCGCGATTTTTGCGCAGCACCGCATCGAGAAGTTGCCAATCGTTGACGGCAACAACAAGCTCAAGGGTTTGATTACTGTCAAAGACTTCGACAAGAGTGAGAAGTATCCGCTTGCATCAAAAGATGATGCCGGTCGACTTTTGGTTGGTGCCGCAGTTGGTGTTGGGCCAGACGCTTGGGAACGCGCCATGGCTCTTATCGATGCGGGCGTTGACCTTCTTATTGTCGACACCGCGCACGGCCACAATCGCGCGGTTCTCGAAATGGTTGCGAAGCTAAAGGCCGAACCGTTTGCGAAGAACGTAGACATTATCGGTGGCAACATCGCCACTCGCGAAGGTGCGGCTGCGCTCGTTGCCGCCGGTGCCGACGGCGTGAAGGTCGGCGTTGGGCCTGGCTCGATTTGCACCACCCGCGTTGTTGCCGGTGTTGGCGTGCCTCAGATCACCGCGGTATACCAGGCCTCGCTAGCCGCAAAGCCTGCCGGCGTGCCGATTATTGCCGATGGCGGACTGCAGTTCTCTGGCGATATCGCCAAGGCTCTCGTTGCCGGAGCCAACTCGGTCATGCTTGGCTCGCTGCTCGCCGGAACCGACGAGGCTCCTGGCGATGTGACCTTCGTTGGCGGCAAGCAATACAAGACCTACCGCGGCATGGGGTCACTTGGCGCAATGCAATCGCGCGGCGAGGCAAAAAGCTACTCGAAAGACCGCTACTTTCAAGACGACGTTTTGCGCGAAGACAAGCTTGTGCCTGAGGGCATCGAAGGTCAGGTTCCTTACCGTGGCTCGGTAGCTTCTGTCACTCACCAGTTGATCGGCGGACTTCGCGCGTCAATGGGTTATGTCGGTGCAGAAACCATCGATGAACTTCAGGCTCGTGGAAAGTTTGTGCGCATCACCGCAGCCGGACTCAAAGAGTCACACCCGCACGACATTCAGATGACCGTCGAAGCACCAAACTACGGCACCCGCTAAATCTTTCAAAGGAAAACTAAATGAGCGAAATTGACCTTGGCGCCGGAAAGCGCGGAAGACGCGCGTGGGCATTCGACGACGTTGCGGTTCTGCCGTCACGACGCACTCGTGACCCGCAGGATGTTTCGACAACCTGGAACATCGACGCATACAAGTTTGATTTGCCAGTTCTTGCCGCACCGATGGACAGCGCAGTTTCTCCAGCTACCGCAATTCAAATTGGTAAGCTCGGCGGCCTTGGTGTTCTAGACCTCGAAGGTCTATGGACTCGCTACGAAGACCCGAGCAAGCAACTCGCAGAAATTGCAAAACTTTCACCCGAAAAAGCAATTGCGCGCATGCAAGAGATTTATGCAGAACCGATTAAGCCAGAACTCATCCGTGATCGCATCGCAGAGATTCGTGCTGCTGGCGTGACAGTTGCCGGCGCACTTTCACCGCAGCGAACCGTCGAGTTCTACCAGACCGTCATCAAGGCCGGCGTCGACATTTTTGTGATTCGCGGAACCAACGTTTCTGCCGAGCACGTTTCGAAGCAGACCGAGCCGCTCAACCTGAAGCAGTTCATCTATGAGCTCGACGTGCCGGTTATCGTGGGCGGCGCTTCGACCTACACCTCGGCCCTGCACCTAATGCGAACCGGTGCGGCCGGTGTCTTGGTTGGCTTCGGCGGTGGCCGCGCCTCTACGACCCGCAAGGTTGTTGGCATTCACGCCCCTATGGCTACCGCGGTGGCCGATGTTGCCGGTGCTCGTCGCGACTACATGGATGAGTCTGGCGGCCGCTACGTTCACGTCATTGCCGATGGCGGTCTCGGCACCTCTGGCGACATCGTCAAGGCAATCGCCTGTGGTGCAGACGCCGTGATGCTCGGCTCGATCTTGGCTCGCGCTGAAGAGGCACCTGGTCAGGGATGGCACTGGGGCCAGGAGGCCTTTCACGAAGAGCTTCCGCGTGGCACCAAGGTTGAGGTTGGCACGGCTGGTTCGCTGCAGACAATTCTTCACGGTCCTTCGGCTTCGGCAGACGGAACCACAAACGTGATGGGCGCTTTGCGTCGCGCAATGGCAACCACCGGTTACAGCGACCTCAAAGAGTTTCAGCGCGTTGAAGTTGTCGTTGCTCCATACGACTCCAACTAATGGCCGAAAAGCAAATCACATTCTGGCGAGTTGCTGTTCGCCCGAAATACATTGCCGGCTTCGTAATTTCTCTTATCGCTGCTGCCGTTTTCTCCCTCCTCGGTCAGTGGCAGCTTGATCGTTCGTTCACGCAAGAGCAAACCGCAGAAGAAATTCAAGCGGTGGTCACGGTTGAGGTGACGCTCGACACCAAAAACGTTTTCATCGTCGACGGCAGACTGCAGAACGGCCGCGAGGTTTACTGGCTGCTGGTCAATTCATTTGACAAAGATGCAAAGTCACTCACTCTCGCAATCGGTCAGAGCGATTCTTTGCTGAAAGCTGAAGCCGCAAGATTCGAACTGAAGAACTCGATGGTCGCTCAGGCATTCTTGCCAATTCAGGGATACTGGCTTCCGACAGAAGCGCCACTCGAAGTCGACGGCGAGAAGCCATACCTGTTGAATTCGGTTTCGCTCGCGCAGCTGATTAATCTCTATTCGCCAGATGAGCCGATTGTGAGCTACAAAGACTTCATGGTTGCCAACGGCGTGGCAAGTGGGCTCGATGCGAAGCTCGACGAAATCGATGCGGTGCTTGAGCCAGCTGCCGCAATCAATTGGCTCACTCTTTTCTATGCCGCCGAGTGGGTCTTGTTCGCCGGCTTTGCCATCTTCTTGTGGGGTCGAACCGTCAAAGACGCGGTCGAGCGCGAGAGGTTAAACTAGAGCCATGCCTGCGCCCTCAGAACTCAAAAATTCGCTTCGCTTCTTCAAAGTGACCTCTTATGTAACGGGTGTCTTCTTGCTGCTGATCTCGGTTCTCTATGCCATGCGGCTCACAATCAGCGCCGACGTCTGGATCGCCGGCCCACAGGGGCTTGTGGCCCTTGCCCAGTTCTATGTAGACCCGTCAACCGGCGACCGCTACGGGTTTCCGACAGAAGGCTTCAGTTTCACGGTTATCTCTCTGATTGTTCACGGATGGCTCTATGTGGTTTACCTCTATGCCAACTTCAGGCTCTGGGTTCAGTTGCGCTGGGGCATCGGCAAGTTCTTGATCATCGCAATGGGCGGCATCGTGCCGTTCTTGTCATTCTTTACCGAGCGTTACTACAGCAAGGTGGCCGAGGGCTGGTCTGACCGAAAAGATGCCGCATGAACCGCCCGGTCTTAGTTGTCGATTTCGGCGCTCAGTATGCGCAACTGATTGCACGCCGAGTTCGCGAAGCCGGTGTCTATAGCGAAATAGTTCACCACAACATCACGGCCGCAGAAGTAACGGCAAAGAACCCGACCGCGATCATTCTTTCTGGCGGCCCTTCTTCGGTTTACGAGGCCGGTTCACCGCAACTCGACCGTGACATTCTCGACCTCGGCATTCCGGTGCTCGGAATCTGCTACGGCTTTCAAACCTTGGCAAATGCACTCGGCGGTCGCGTCGATGCAACCGGCAAAAAAGAATATGGTGCAACCGAACTTCGCGTAACTGCCGGTGGCGAAATTCTCGACGGCCAACCTAGCGAACAAATCTGCTGGATGTCGCACGGCGATCAGGTTATGCAAGCGCCCGACGGTTTCGAAGTTCTAGCGTCGACCGACACAACTCCGGTTGCGGCATTCGCAAATCGCGAAAAGAAGATCTACGGTGTGCAGTGGCACCCCGAGGTCAAGCACTCGGCGTTCGGTCAGAACGTTCTCGAGAACTTCTTGCACAACGCTGCCGGCATCGCGCCAACTTGGAACTCTGGCAACGTGATTGCCGAGCAGGTCGAAAAGATTCGCGCCCAGGTTGGTGGCGATCGCGTGATCTGCGGCCTGAGCGGTGGAGTCGACTCTGCGGTTGCGGCAGCGCTCGTGCACAAGGCCGTGGGTGACCAGTTGGTCTGCGTTTTCGTCAACCACGGATTACTTCGCCAAGACGAGGCCGAGCAGGTCGAGCGCGACTACGTGGCCGCAACCGGCATAAGGCTGGTTGTCGTCGATGCGCAGCAGAAGTTCTTAGACGCGCTCGAGGGTGTTACCGACCCAGAGACCAAGCGCAAGATCATCGGTCGCGAGTTCATTCGCACCTTCGAAGAGGCCCAGGCGGCCCTGATTGCCGAGGCCGCTGCCGACAACCGACCAATCAAGTTTTTGGTGCAGGGCACCCTTTATCCGGATGTGGTCGAGTCTGGCGGCGGCGCAACCGCTGGCATCAAGAGCCATCACAACGTCGGCGGCCTGCCCGACGGTCTGCAGTTCGAGCTTGGCGAGCCACTTCGCACACTTTTCAAGGATGGGGTTCGCGCCATCGGCGCCGAGCTCGGCCTGCCGCACGAGATTGTTCAGC